>JAISCU010000177.1 GCA_031265345.1 Bifidobacteriaceae bacterium | reverse complement strand
TCTTCGGGGCGTGGTCGGAAATGGTTGGCCGCCCTGGCGGCGCTCGCCGTCATCGGGGCGGCAGGCGTGGTTGTCTGGGCGGCGGTGTCCGGCAGGGGCTCGTCTGCGGGACCGCTCGGCACCATGTCGCCGTCGCCTGAGGACGTCGGCGAGGCGAGTCTGACGCCGTCACCGCCAACGGAGATCCTAAGGGGTCCGTTAGACGAGCCGAGTTGGGAAGATTTCAAGCGACGGGGCAGGCTGGGCCGCGCGGGAAGCGGCGCTTTCGGGTTCGACGGTCCGAACGTGTTCGCTGCGGGCGAGCCCGATCAGACGATCTATGTTGGCGTCGCCAGTCACTGTGCGGAGGATGCGACTTTCGAGGTCAAGGCTGTGGTCGGCGATGGACCGGAGGTCACGGTCGAGGTGACTCTGGCTGGTTACGCCCGCGAGTTGGTGCCGGTGGTGTTCTCGGCGGTGGACCTGGGCGCAGGGGAGGTGCCGTTGGAGTTGACGCTGTCCTCGGACGGGATGGGTCCGGCGGCCGACACCAAGTCGGAGACGTTGATCGGGATGGACCTTGACGATCCGGCCGAGCGGGAGACCCTGGCGGAGGCGATCGCGGCCGCGAGGGTGCATCCTGATCCGCCGGACGAGATGGTGTTGGCGGTCCTCGACAAGATGATGGCCAACTGATCACCGCGATCATGGAGCTGGCACCTGATACCGGCCCGTGTTTCAGCAGCGGCGGGCGCTTGGACGGCCGCGAGCAGCGCAGGCCTGGCGGGGACACCTGAAGGGCGGCATCGTCCGCTGGTGGCGCATTAGGTTGACGGGCCAGCGGTGCGCTGTGGGATGATCGGGTGCCATGGCCCCCATCCCCCAAGGCGCAGACGACCCACGGGTGCGCCGGGCCGTCAACTTGTTCAGATTCCTGGCCGAGGCGGAAGCGGCCAAGTACCGGACCGTGCTGTCGACCGACACGTACCGGCGCGACGGCCAGCAAATCATCTGGCTGGACTCGGTCCCCTCCCATGACGCGGTGAGGATCGGCGCCTCGGCCGATCAGACGGACGGCGCGGATCAAGTCTTGAGCGTCGGACGGGTCGCGCGCGCCGCACAGGACCAACCGGCGCGAGCCCTGTACAACGACCTGTTCACCATGCGCGTGACTGCCGAGGCGCACGCCGACGACATGGAGTTGGTGGTCGGCGTGGGGCTGGCCCGCCTGCGCTTGGCGGACGGCGCCGAGGTCGCCCGGCACCTGTTGACCTCGCCGTTGACAATCTCGTTCGATGAGGCCAGTGGCGAGCTGCGCCTGGCCGCGGCTGGAGGGGGTTTCAGCCTTGAGACGGACATGCTGCACCTGACGGAGTTGGCTGGGGCCACGGTGTCCGATGCCGTTCGCGCGGCCATCGCCGAATACACGGGCCACGCTCTGGGCGGCCCCGAAATCGGCGGCCTGGTCCGTCCCGTGGTGCACGGGATCGACCCCGAGGGGGAGTACCGCGACGCCTGGTCGAAACCGCCCTTGGCAGACCATCTGAGCGTGTCGTTCTGCCCGGCGATCATTCTGCGCAGGCGTTCCCGCGCCGGGATCGGCCGCATCCTGAGTTCCGTGGCGGACCAACTCGAGACCATGGCGGAGGTGCCGGAAGGGCTCTTGCCGCTGGTGGATCCGGATTTCGTGCCCCAGGTCAATGGGGCCACTGCGCCCGGCGCGAGCGTGGTGATAGACGACGAGATCTTCTTGCCCATGCCGGTCAACGGCCGCCAACTCGAAGTGGTCAAGCGGGTGGACGCGAGCGCCCAGACGCTGGTGCAGGGACCGCCCGGGACAGGCAAGACCCACACTGCCGCCGTGCTCATCTCGCATCTGCTGGCGCAGGGCAAACGAGTCCTGGTGACGGCTCAGACCGACCGCGCGCTGGCCGAGGTCCGGGAGAAACTGCCGGACAAGATCAGGCCGCTGAGCGTCGCGGTGGTGGGCTCGTCGCGATCCGACTTGGCCGACCTGCGCATCGCCGTGGACCGCATCTCGACCAGGGCGGCCGAACACGACCCTGCCCAGTCGCGGGCCGCCGAAGCCGCGCTGCTGGGCCAGATCGACCAATTGCGCCGTCAGCGCGCCGCCACGATCAACCAACTGACCGAGGCGCGTCAAGCCGAGATCGAGAAGTACACGCTTGGCGACGAGCCCGTCACGCTGGCCCAACTGGCGCGGGACAATGCCGACGAGGCGGAACTGCACGACTGGCTGACCGCGCTGGGCGAGCCGCTTGACCTGGCGGGCGACCCCAGCCCGCTGACCAACGCCGAAGCGCTGGAGCTCCTGGCGTTGGCGAGGCAGCCGGAGATCGCCGAAGGCCTGACCACGAGCCCGGCCAGGCCTCTGCCGGACGAGGGCATCATGGAGCCGGCCGCCTTCGCGTCCGCCTGCGACCGGGTCCGCGAGGCGCAGGCCCAAGTCGCGGCCCTCGAGGCGGCTGCGGGCCATCCGGCGATCAGTCGATTGCGGGAGCTCGACCAGGTCCAGTGTTCGTCGGCGCGAGACCTGATCGAATCGGTGTCGCGAGAGGGGGCCAGGCTGCAGCAGGGCGCCGCTCCCTGGCTGACGGAGGCGCTGGCCGACATCCGCGCGGGGCGAGCCCAGACCTGGGCCGCCCGGCGCCAGCAGCTCTACGAGCTGGTCAGCCAGGCGCAGCCGCGAATGGCGGAGCTCGGGAACCTGGCCAGCGTGGTGATCGCGACCCAGGACCACGGGCGAATCTTGGCGCTCACGCGTTCGGTGCTGGACCATTTGGCGAACGGCAGGACCATCAAGACGGCGGCGGACGGAATGCCCCAGCTCGGCGCTCTGACGCCGCGAGTGATCAAAGAGGCCGGCGAATTGTTCCAGTCTGTGCGGGTGGGCGGCCTGCCGCCGACCTCGACCGGTGCCTTGCGCCAAGTCGAGTTGGCGGTCGAATTGGAACAGCTTCTGGGCGCCCTCGACCGGGCGTGGCCCGCCTCGGTGGCGGTGCCGCAGGAGGACACCTACGGCGAGTGGCTCCAGTGGCACATGACCGAGTTCCAGCGTCTCGACCAGGCGTTGGCGTTCGCGGGAAGGATCGGGCAGGCGATCGGGCTGTTCGCATCCCTCGGATTGCCGCCGGTCGATTGGGCGCGGGACTCCGCGCTGGCCGAATACCTGGCAGCTGTGCGGCTGGTCGAAGCGGAGGCGGATCGCGCCCAAGCCACGCAGCCGCTCGACGCCCTGTCCGGGCTTCTCCGGGACCTGGCGGAAGACGGTTCGTGTCCAGGCGGCATCGTGCAACTGCTTGAAGCTGTGACGGCGGGGGACGCGGGGCTCTACCGGACGGCCCATGAGGATCTGGCCCGTCACCAGGAGATCGACGCGCGGCGGGAACGACTCCGCGGCCTGCACGGGCGGCTGCGGGCGGCCTTCCCTGAATTGGCGCAAGCCCTGTGCGAAACGGCGGCGGACCCGACGTGGGACGTGCGGGCGGCGGCCCTGGAGGAGGGGTGGACCTGGGCGCGGATGCGGGACTGGCTCCGAAACCAGGGCCAGGTCGATGCGAACGCCCTGCAGGCGCGACTGTCCGGGACGGAAGCCCAACTCAGGCAGGCTGTCGAGGAACTGGCCGCGAACCGGGCCTGGGGCCATGCGTTGGGGGCGGACCGGGTGACCGGCCAGACCAAGGCTGACCTGGGCGAATATATGCAACTGGTGGGAAGGCTCGGCAAAGGCACGGGCAAGTACGCCGATCTTCGGCGGGCCGAGATTCGCCAGGCGATGGAGCGGTGCCGACCTGCCGTGCCCGTCTGGATCATGCCGCTGTACCGGATCGCCGAACAGTTCGCCACCGTGACCAGGGACATGTTCGACGTGGTGATCGTCGACGAAGCCTCGCAGGCCGGGCTGGAGGCGACGTTCCTGCAGTACATCGCGCCCCGGATCGTGGTGATCGGTGACGACAAGCAGGTCTCCCCGGCCGCTGTCGGGCTGGACGGGGGCCGTATCCGCGCCCTGGCGGACCAGCACCTGGCCGACGACCGCTACAAATCGGCCTGGCAGGACCCCCGGCGCAGCCTGTTCGACTTGTCGCGCCAGCGGTTCGGCGGCCAGATCACGCTGACGGAGCACAGGAGGTGCATGCCGGAGATCATCGCGTTCTCCAACCGGATCGCCTACGAGCCGGCTGGTATTCGCCTTGAGCCCGTGCGTCAATACGGGTCGGACCGCCTGCCGCCTGTACAGGCCGTCCATGTCGCGGAGGGCTACGAGTCCGGAGGGGTCAACCGCCCGGAGGCATTGGCCATCGTTGACCAGCTCACACGGTGCCTGGCCGACCCGCGCTACGACGGCCGCACTTTCGGGGTCGTCTCGTTGCTGGGCGCGAAGCAGGCGCGATTCATCCAGCGGCTGTTGCTGGAGCGCCTCCAGCCCGAGGAGATAGAGGCTCGCTCCATCCGCTGCGGGGATTCGTCCGATTTCCAGGGCTCCGAACGCGATGTGATGTTCCTGTCCCTGGTCAAGGCCCCGGAGCCGGGGCGTCGGATCGCGGCGGTCACGGCCGAGTCCTACGTGCAGCGCTACAACGTCGCCGCCTCGCGGGCCAAGGACCAGATGTGGCTGTTCCATTCCGCGACCTTGGACCAGTTGTCGGGCCGGAACGGGGACCTGCGGTGGGCCCTGCTGGATCATTGCCAGAACGTGATGGCTCTGGAGGGTTCGGGGGCTTTGACCGGCGGATTGGCGCTGGTCAGCGAGGACGCACCTGATCTGCGTTTCGATTCGCTGCTCGAGCAACGGGTGTTCAACCGGATTCGGGAACGCGGGTTCGATGTGCGACCGCAGGTCGAGGCTCTGGGTTATCGGATCGATTTGGTGGTGCAGGGGGCCAGCGCGCGGCTGGCTGTCGAATGCGACGGCGACCACTGGCACGGGCCGGACGCTTATGCCCGCGATTTGTCCCGGCAGCGCGACTTGGAGCGCTGCGGGTGGCGCTTCTTCCGCATCCGCGAGTCCGCCTTCTACGCCGACCAGGCCGCCGTCCTGAGCGAGTTGTGGGGCTTGTTGGAAGGGCTTGGGATACGTCCGTTGGCGTCCGTCGCCGCTGCCACGCAGGTCGGCTCGGCCGGTTCGGTCAGCGAGGTTGGGGCTGACAGGTCGGGGTCGACTTCCCGGTCGGCGTCTCAGGCCGGGTCGGAGCCCGAACTGATGGAGCAGACGCACGATGCCGTGTGGTCGGCATCGCCGGTTCCCCAGGCTCCCGACGACCCGCTGCCCGCCTGGCTGGACGATCCTTCGGTGGCTGCGCCGGTCCCGGTGGCGGTTCCGGCGCTCGCGGGTCCGGCGCTCGCCGCGCCGACACTCGCCGAGCCGGAATCCCAGCCAGCGCAGCCAGAAATGAGCCCGGTTCATTTCCGGCCGGACTCTGCCGAAGCGGAGCCGGAATCTCCGCCAGAAATGGGCCGGGTTGGCTTCTGGCCGGACTCTGCCTGGGCTTTGAGCCCCGAGTCAGCCCCGGTGCCGAGCGTGGCAGTGACTGAAGCACCCGACCGAACGGTGGCCGGTTTCATCTTGGCCCGGATCGCCGCCGGGCCGGTCGCCAGGCAAGAGCTCCTGCGTTCCTGGGCGGCCGAATGCGGGGCATTGAACATCGGGCGCTCGCTGGCGCGGGAGCTCGACGCCGCCCTGGGCGAGTTGACAGCGGCAGGCCGCGTCCTGGCGGAAGACATGACCCATGCGGACGGCACCAAGGACGCGCGCATCAGCGTAGCGGCCATCCCCGCCTCGTCCTTGCCCGCGCCTGGCGTGGTTCCAGCACCCGGAAGTGCCGGGCCGGACCCCTCCCCATCGGTCGAAGGGGCTGAGACCCAGACGCTCGCATCCGCCTCCGGGGCCGAGCCCGCGCCTGGTGCCTCTCGCGCCGCCTTCACTGGGAACGTCCCGCCGGTCGGATCAGTGGCACGGGAGGAGGTCGCGCGCGGCCTGCTCCAACTGGTTGAGGTGGATGGCCCAATGGCTGTCCGCAGGCTGTTCACTGTTTACGCCCAGGCGTCCGGAGAGCAGGAGGTAGGACGGCGGGCTGCGCGCGAGTTGGGCCAGGCGCTCACACTGGCTTGTGACGAGGGATGGTTGGTGGTTGACGCGCCGCCCGCAGGGTCCCAAGCGGCTGACCAGACGGTGAGAATGCCGTCCGCGTTTCATGCCCCCAGCATGCTCCGGGCATGACGCCAGCATGCTAGCGTGGACCCATGGCTAACCTCCAAGTCAAGAACTTCCCGGATGATCTCCACGAATCCCTGGCGAAGCGAGCTAGGGACGAGGGCAGGACAATGTCCGCTTGCGCCACCGAAGAACTGAGCCACGACCTCAGCCGGCCGACGATGAACGAGTGGTTCGCGCGAATAGACGCATTGTTCCCGCCGGGCACCATGGATCACATCGACTCTGCCAAGTACCTGCGCGAAGCGCGCCAGGAGTACGATCCCGACGAGCGCTTTCCGATCGAATGATCGCGGTCCTGGACGCCGGAGTCGCTGTTTCGATCGCCATCAACGACGCTTTGGCGCCGCGAGCACACACGGCGGTGGCGGGTTACGAGCTTCGTGCCCCGGCAATCATCGATTTGGAAGTGGCTTCAACGCTCGCCCGGATGGAGAGGGCCAAGGAACTCAGCGCCGCCCGTGCGGAATTGGCGCTGTCAGTCTGGCTTGAAGCGGCGGTGGAGCGAGTCGAACTGAGGCGTTTGGTGGTTGGAGCATTTGCCAAGCGCCACAACGTCTATATCGCTGACGCCTTCTACGTGGCTTTGGCGGAATCCCTCAATGTCCCCCTGATCACCACGGACGGCCGCTTGTCTCGCGCGCCGATCCCTGGTCTGACGGTGACCCTGATTCGGCGGCCAACCTAGGAACACGGTGCCGAATGAGGACGCGGGGCAAGCTAGATCGATCACCGGCATGATGAAAGGCGGTAGTTTCAAGTATGGCCACTCTCCAGATCAAGAACTTCCCCGACGATCTGCATGCGATCTTGCGCCAGCGCGCCAAGGCTCAAGGCGTCACCATTTCGCAATACGTGATCGAAGTGTTGCGCAGAGCCCTCACCCGGCCCACCACCGACGAATGGCTCGCCCGCCATGATCGGCCGAGGTCGTCGGCGGGATCGAGGGACTTCGACTCCGCAGCGCTCATTCGCGAGATTCGCGACGAATTCGATCCCGGCCCGGACTTCCTCCGCGAATGATCGCGCCCTCGCCGCCTGCCCCCGCCACCAAGCCAGCCAGAAGCAGTGCCTGGCCCATTTCCGGCTGACGAAGCTTCCCGGGAACCATAATTGGGGGCAGTCCCCACCTCTGGTTACGCCAAGACATTAGGACAATTGATAGCGAGCCCGCGACCTGCGGGAACGCTCAACCGGAAAGTCTCCAGACGACTTTCTGGTTGGCCGGTCGGCTTGCCCGGCAGTTGCACGATGCCGCCCTCCCGGCCGCGCTCGACCAGAAAGTCTCCAGACGACTTATTGGGCGAGCGGTCGGCCTGTGTACCGGTTGCACGATGCCGCGCCCTCGTCGCCCAGCGTCAGCACGGGTCGCCCGGTGCGCGCCTTACGCGCCTCACGGGGGGTGCTCCCGCCGCCCGGTCCCGCACCGGGTGATCGAACTCTTCCCCGCCTGCCATGAAAGTCAACCGAATTGGGGACATGCCTCAATACAGTCGAGAACGGTTCTCAACCGAATCGAGGCCTGTCCCCAATTCAGTCGAGAACCATTCTCAGCAGCATTGGAGACAGTGCCCAATTCGGTCGATGGCCCGGTCGGCCGGAAATGCGCCGGGTTCGTGGCTGGCTGGCTCATCGCGGGTCGCCGCATCGCGGGGTTTGTGCCCGGTCAGGCTCTTGTAGCGGGCCGCGTTCATCGAGTCCGGCGTTTTGCGTCCTGAAACTCGTCGAGTCCGGGATTCCGCGCGGCCGACTTCGTCGAGTCCGCTGTTCTCCATGGTCCTGGGCATCGACTCCGGGGTTTTGCGCGCCGCTCTGCCCACGCGCAACGCGTTGACCAGGCAAAACGAAATAGGTCCAAATGCAGAACAGCGGACTCGATGAACACTGGCATGGGAAACAGCGGACTCGGCGACTCGTAGCGGCCAAAACAGCGGACTCGGCATGGTTGGGCGCGCGGAACAGCGGATTCGACGGAGCTGACGCTGCAGAATAGCTGTCCAGCCTGCTTCGCCCGACCCGTTAGGTATTGCGATCCGGCTTCATCACCGCTGCGGCGGACGAAAGCTTCGGCGATATGGCGTTCGGTATGGCCCCGATCATCTGGGGTTCGGATGGAATCGACGTAGCGCAGTTGGGGGAGCGCACACGGGCAGTTGGGCGAGGCGGGCATAGACATGGCGCAGGGCTCGCAACCGCGCCCAACGGAAACCGAGGTTTACCTGGGGAGACGTGTCAGCGGCATCGTGCAAAGGTGGTTGGAATTGGTGAAGGCACCGGTGCCTGTGGTGTTGCCGGTGATTGAAGACCGTGGCCTCGCGGCATGGGGATGAACATCGGGAGCCATGGCGCGGTCGGGGGCGGGGAGCGGGCGCTCGAGCGCTTGCAGCGGATAGCCGCTGACTACCGGGCCGAGTTGCCTGCGGACCAGTCCCTCGACGCGGGCGCGCTCTACGACCGGGAGGGGCTGTGCCGGTGACCCTGCATGCCGCGCCGCTGCCTTCCTGACATATTGTGGACACATGTTGACACAACGGAGGGATCAAGCATGCGTAGCGTCGGCGTCCGCGAGTTCCGGGCTCAAATAGCCGGCCTGATCGACGGCGGGGAAGCCGTCGAAGTGACCCGGCACGGGGAGCGCGTTGGCATATTCTTGCCGATCACGCGGGCCGCTTCTCGGTCGCCGGAGACGTTCTTGCGCGCGGGCGCGGCGGTGGACCAGCAATTGGCGGAACTCGGGCTGGACCCGGACGAACTGGTGGCCGAGTTCGACCAGCTCAGACGCCCGAATCGCTGATGGCTGCGCGGACCCTCGTCCTGGACGCGAGCATCCTGATCAGGGCCGTCCTTGGTCACCGGGTCCGCGCGATCATGGGGGACTGTTCCGGGCAGGCGGCGCTGCTGGTTCCCGCTGACGCGTGCGAGGAGGCGCGGAGCCACCTGGCCGAGGTGTTGGCCAAGCGCGGCACCAGTCCGGACACGGCATTGGCGGCCCTCGAAGAGTTGGAGAGACTGGTGCAGATCATTGAGTCTGGGCACTATCGGCACTTGCGCGACGAAGCCCTCGAACGGATCGGCCGCCGTGATCCGGACGATTGGCCGGTGCTTGCCTTGGCGTTGGCCGCTGATTCTCCGATCTGGACCGAGGACCAGGACTTCTTCGGCACGGGCGTCGCGACTTGGACCACTGACCGGGTGGAGATCTACTTGCGCGACGCTGGCCGTGGGTGACAGGCTCTTCCGTGAAGACCGTTCGGGCCTGCTTTTGTCAGCTATTAATTCCCATTAACGCCTATTAATTTGGTCGAGAAAGCCGTCTGGAGAATTTTCGGTTGGGCGACCGACTTGTACCTTCGATGCACGATGCCGCTCGCGCGTCGCCCAGCGTCAGCCGCAGTCCGCCCGCTGCCGGGCTTTCGCCCCTGGTGCGTGGGTGTATCTGGCGGCCGGCTCCTCACCTCACGGACATGCCTTCCCGCTCGGAGTCCGTGATGCGCCGACCGGCTGCAACCCGTCGCGCCGATCACGGCTGGGCGGGCGCGCTGCGATGATCGAGCGGTGTCGGTCAACGGCAAGAAGAGTTGGCGCGGGGGACTGTCAGGGCACATTCGAACGGAGGGGCCGCGATGGTCAGTCGGGGTTGCGCAGGAGGTAGTCGCGCAATAGCGGCAACTCGAAGCGCACCCAGCCGCGCCGGGCGGCCTCGATCACTCCAGCGTCGATCAGGCGGCGTCGGTACTGGCCGGCATTGGCGTTCGAGATACCCAAGCGCATGGCGATCTGGCTTTGGTCGTCATCCTTGGTCATCGCTCGCAGGAAATCGACGTCCCGCCGCGACAGTTCGGCGAGCGTGGTCTGAAGGATCATTTGGTCCATATCATCGGTCGCGGACGAAAGGGCGTGACGCACCGAGCCCCGAGTGATGGCTCCTCGCGGCGTGGCCTCACGCCATGCGTGGTACCCGACCAACTGGATCAAGAAGGGGAAGCCGCCGGTGAATCGCGCTGCTTCGCCCAGTGCGGCGTCGCTGATCGAGCCGCCCGCCTGCTCGACGGTCAGGCGCAACGCGGAAGCCGCTTCTGTGACGGGACCGTGCGGCGTCGTGCGACGGCAGGCGGGTCTGCTTGGGGGCGTGCATACCGGCGTATTGGTTGCGCAGCCAGGCGCGCTCGGGAGCTATGACACACCTGCGTACCCGCTGAACTCGTGGTACCCGGGATCATGACAGCCGGGAATCGGTCTGCTGTCGGTTAGGCTGGGTATGTGTCCAGCGATCCGGCGGTGAGCCGACTCATGCACGCGCCCGTGCCGGACTCGGTGCTGCCTCATTACACGCCTGAAGAGTTCAAGCAGTTGCTCGATCAGCGCTTCGCGGAAATGCTGTCGAAACCGCCCGACGTGTCGACTGAGGAAGGCCTGGCGCGTCTGCGCGAGCGTCTCCGGTGACGTACTGGGTCGGGGTGGCGCCAGGGGTATGGCGTGAAGCGGCCTCGGTCACCGAATACTACCTGAGCCGCGCGTCGGTCGAAGTGGCCAGCAGATTCCTGGACGAACTCGGGGACGCGATCAACAGCCTCGAAGAGATGCCGAGCCGTTTCCGGAACGTCGAGGAGTTCGAGGCCAGGCGGGTCCCACTGCGTTCGTTCCCATACCTCCTGTGGTACAGGGTTCTTGACGACCAACAGGTGGTCCTGGTGGCGGCTTTGTCCCACGCTGCCATGAGCTCTCGAAGCGTAATGAGGCTGATCCGCGGGGGAGGGTAGGTTGTTCGCGCTCCGGCTGGTTCTGTGGCGGGCAGTGCGGCCAGGCTCCGGGCCAGGGCGGGCGCGGCGAGATGACTGGCGGCATCGTGCGTCGTCTTCACACCCGGCGAAACCGCAACCACCGTGGCGAACCAAAGCCGAAGTCAAGGCGCGGCATCGAACCAGACCGCGCCGAGCGGGGCACCCGGATGGAAGCGGAGAAAAGGCGGACGAAGAGTCTCCCGACGGCCTATTGGCTGAACGGTCAGCTTGTCCAGGAGTTGCACGATGCCGCCGCTTGTCTTTCGCGTCAGCCGCAGTTCGTTTGGTGCCCGAGTTTCGCGCCTGGCCGATGCGCCCCTGCGTCGGATGATGTCTGCCTCTCGACGCCTGCCAGGCGTTCGACCGGGCTGATGATAGTCCTCAACCTGGTTGACTCCGTCGCTTGGCCCGGTCATCCAGAGATGCGGCGGGTTCGTGTCTGGCTGACTCATCGCGGGCCGCCGTGTCGCGGGGTTTGTGCCCGGTTGTGAGGCTCTTCTGGCTGGCCGCGTTCATCGAGTCCGACGTCTTGCGTCCCCGCGTGTGTCGAGTCCGTTGGTTTACGCGCGGGTCTCCGCCGTGTCCGTTGGTTTACGTGCTGGCCTTCATCGAGTCCGGCGCTTTGCGTCCTGAAACTCTTCGAGTCCGGGGTTTTGCGCGGCCGAGTTCATCGAGTCCGCTGTTCTCCATGGTCCTCGGCATCGACTCCGGGGTTTTGCGCGCCGCTCTGCCCACACGCAACGCGCTGACCAGGCAAAACGAAAAGGCGCCAAATGTGAAACAGCGGACTCGATGAACACTGGCATGGGAAACAGCGGACTCGGCGACCCGGAGCGGCCAAAACAGCGGACTCGGCGACGCGGCGGATGCGGAACAGCGGTCTCGATGGCCGCGAGCGGGCGGAATAGCGGACTCGGTGACGGAAGCGGGCAGAACAGCGAACGCAGTGCCGCAGTCGCGTCCGGGACCGGACGCGCGGCACGGGTTTGGACATTCGTCGGTTCGGGGGCAACCCCAGGTAGTCTGTCTCAGGTTTTGAACGAGAGGTGACCATGACCACCCGAACGGCGGCCCGTCGCGTTGGTGTCGTGGGCTGCGCGCGCGGTCGCCGGGCCGAGTTCCTCTCTCCCTCTCTCTCCATGTGTGGCGCTCGGCGCCGTTGAGGTAGCGCGGGCTGTTGCGGGTCCGCGCCGGGCCCAGTTCCTCTCTCCCTCTATCCCTCTGTCTGATCTGAGTGGCGTTCTCGGCGCCGCCGAGAGCCAGATTGACCTTTCCCACATAGACCGCTGCGCGCATCAGCGCGCCCGCGCATTGCCGATCCGGACGAGTCGTGGTCGGTTTCATCCCCGAACAGACAAGGAACCCTGATGAGACATCGTCATCCCCTTCTCGCCATGCTCACGGTGCTTGGGCTGGTCCTCCCGCTGGCCGGTTGCGGAGGGTCCGGCGGCGACCTGACCGTGGCCGGGATCCAGTCGGCGGTCCAGGAGGACATCGAGAAGTTCATGAAGAAGCACGACGACAAGAAGGTCACCGTCACCGGCTACTACATCGGAGTGAGCGGTCTGACCCCGGCGCTGGGCTCGGCTCCCGACCAGGACCCGGCCGAGGGCGGGCTCGTGGTCACGTTCGAGGCCCCGGATTCGGATGTCGAGGCCTTGGGCTTCGGTGACGAGGTCAAGGTCGAGGGCGTCCTGTACGCCATCCAATACGACCACGCCGCGCTGACCAGCGCCCATGTGGTCGAAGTCCTCGCCTCCAACCCCCAGGTCGCAGGCGACGGCATCGGCGAAGACTACGAGCCCGAGGGTCCTATCGACGACAGCCAACAGCCCGAAGAATCGCCCTCGCAACAGACCGGGATCGAGATAGCGATCGACCTGGTACACCCGGACGGCTACACGTACACGGTGAAGGGGTTCCTCCCTGACGACCTTCAGTTCGAAGTAGACATAGCCGACGCCAAACCCGGTGAAGCGAACCTATCGATGGTCGAGACGATGTTCACGCTCACCGCAGTGAACACGGCTGCCGGACGCAACGCACCTGGTTTCTCGAACACGTTCTTTGAACCGCTGTACGCGGTTGATTCGCAGGCCTGCATGGGCTTGGCAATGGTGTCTAACCGAACAACCCTGGGGGGTTACTGTCGTGGCGTTATGACCAATAGCGATGGCATGCAAGCGTGGGTGCGTAGCGGCGAAATACCGGCCGACGGTGAGACGACCTTGAACCTCGTCCTTGGATTTCCTCAGTTTGCTGTGGACGAAGCCGAAGCGACCGGAATTGTGGAGAGCCTGAGTCACCCGACCGGATGGGTATTGCGATCCTTCATGACACGAAGACTTTGGCGATATGGCATTCGGCCTGGACGACATCATCTGGGCTTCGGACGGTATCGACGTCGCGCAGTTGGGGAAGCGTGAATAGGCAATCGAGCGAGGCGCAAATAGGCATGGCGCAGGGCTCCCACCTTGGCTGGGCGGAAACTGAAGTTGGCCTGGGAAGATGGGGCGGCGGCATCGTGCAAAGGTAGTTGGAACTGGTGAGAGCCGATCCACCGGCGGTACCAGCCGAGGGGTTTCGACGGTAGACTCACGGGATGGCGATCAACATCAAGAATCCTCGTGCGGTCGATGCCGTGAAGCGCCTGTCCGAGCACTACGGGACCAACTACGCGAAAGCGATCGAACTGGCGGCCGACGTGGCACTTTCGATGCCGGGAGGGTCGGCCGAGGAGCGAGCTCTGGAGCGGCTGGAACGTATAACCGCCGCCTATCGCGCCGACTTGCCCGCGAGCCAGACCCTCGACGCGGACGCGCTCTACGACCAGAACGGGCTGTACCGGTGATCGTGGACGCGTCTGCCGTCGTGGCGATCTTGAGGGACGAGCCCGGCCATGAGGCCCTGGCCAAGGCGATCCTGGCGGATCGCGACCCCAAGATGAGCGCGGCGACTGCGGTTGAGTTGTATGCCGTGGCCGACGTTCGTGGAGCGCCCGCTGAGGCCGCCCGCGTCGATGCCGCGCTGAGGACTTTGCGCATTCGGATCGTCCCGTTCGACGAGCAACAGGCCGCCATCGCCCGGCGCGCCTACCAGGATTTCGGGAAGGGATCGGGGAGCGGCGCGAAGCTGAGCCTCGGAGACTGCTTCTCCTACGCGCTGGCGGCGTTTGAGGCGGAGCCCCTGTTGTTCGTCGGCGGGGACTTCGCCAAGACTGACATCGAGGCCGTGCCTCCTGCTGCCCGCTAGGCGAACCACTCGTCCAGCGACCCGATGGTGAGCCGACCAAGCGGGATCGGACCCGGCGCGATTCCCTACCTGATGGACATGCCTTCCCATTCGGCGTCCGTGATGCGGCGGCCGATCTTCTCCTCGATGATCGGCACATATCTGAGCCCGGCCCCAGGCGAACCTTGTGGGCGCGGCGAGACGGCCGAGCGGCATCGTGCATCGCCTGAAGCCTCAGCGGCGAAACAGAGGCCGCCGCGGCGGGCCGAAACCAGGGTCAGGGCGCGGGCTCGAACCAGACGGCGCCCAGGGGAGGCACCCGGATGGAAGCGGAGAAGGGGCGGCCGTGCCAGGCCAGCTCCTCGGCCTCGATGGCGCCCAGGTTGCCCACGCCGGAGCCGCCGAAGGACGGGGCGTCGGTGTTGAGGATCTCCTTCCAACGGCCCCCCGCGGGCAGAGCCAACCGATAGCCCTCATGCGGGACCCCGGCGAAGTTGACCACGGCGGCCACCGAATGCCCGTCGCGGGACTTGCGGAGGTAGGCCAGGACGTTGTGGTCGGAATCGTCGGCGTCGATCCATTCGAAGGTGGCCGGGTCGGAGTCCTGGTCCCACAGGGCCGGATGCTCCCGGTACAGCGCGTTCAGAGACTTGACCAGCGTGGCCAGGCCGGCGTGGTCCGGCTGGTCCAACAGCCACCAATCGAGCGACCAGCGCTCCGACCATTCGCCCTCCTGCCCGAACTCGGAGCCCATGAAGAGCAGTTGCTTGCCCGGATGGGACCACATGTAGGCGTAGAGGGCCCGCAGGTTGGCCAGTTGCTGCCAGCGGTCGCCGGGCATCTTGGCGAGCAGTGAGCCCTTGCCGTGGACAACTTCGTCGTGGCTCAGCGGCAGGCAGTAGTTCTCGGAGAAGGCGTAGACCATGGAGAAGGTGATCTCGCCGTGGTGGTACTTGCGGTTGACCGGGTCCTCGCGCATGTAGCGCAGGGTGTCGTTCATCCAGCCCATGTTCCACTTGAAGCCGAAGCCCAGGCCGCCGCCGGTGGTGGGGGCGGTGACGCCGGGCCAGGCGGTCGATTCCTCGGCCACCATCATGGCCCCCGGATAGCGCTTGTAGACGGTCGCGGTGGTCTCCTGGAGGAACGAGATCGCCTCCAGGTTCTCGCGACCGCCGTACGCGTTGGGCGTCCATTGGCCCGGCTCGCGCGAGTAGTCCAGGTAGAGCATCGACGCCACCGCGTCTACCCTGAGGGCGTCGGCGTGGAACTCCTCGAACCAGTAGCAGGCGTTGGCGACCAGGAAATTGCGCACCTCGGTGCGGCCGTAGTTGAAGACCAGGGTGCCCCAGTCGGGATGCTCGCCGCGTTGCGGGTCGGGGTATTCGTAGAGCGCGGAGCCGTCGAAGCGGGCCAGCGCGAAGGAGTCCTTGGGGAAGTGGGCCGGGACCCAGTCCAGGATGACGCCGATCCCGGCCTGGTGAAGCCGGTCCACCAGCAGGCGGAAATCGTCCGGCGAGCCCCAGCGGGCAGTCGGCGCGTAGTAGCCAGTCACCTGGTATCCCCAGGAAGGAGTGTACGGATGTTCGGCAACAGGCATGAATTCGACGTGCGTGAAGCCCATGGTCTGGACGTATTCGACCAGTTCGTCGGCCAGTTCGCGGTAGCCGAGTCCCTCGTGCCACGATCCGATGTGGACCTCGTAGACGGACATCGGGCCGTTGTGGGGGTTGTGGGCTCCGCGCGCCTCCAGCCATTCGCGGTCTTCCCACTGGTAGTCGGATTGCTCCACCACCGAGGCCGTGGCGGGCGGCTCCTCCGTGCGGCGGGCCAACGGGTCAGCCTTCTGGATCCAGCGCCCTTCGCGGGTCTGGAGCTCGTACTTGTACTTGGTGCCGGGTCCCACCCCGGGAACGAACACCTCCCAGACCCCGGCCGACCCCAACGAGCGCATGGCGGTGGCCCCGGAGGTCCAGGAATTGAAGTCTCCGATCACCCGCACGGCTTGGGCGTCCGGCGCCCAGACCGCGAACGAGGCCCCCGTCACTTCCCCCATGACCGAGGGATAGGTCCTTATTCGCGAGCCGAGAGCCCGCCAAAGCTCCTCATGGCGGCCCTCTTTGATGAGCTGGAGGTCGAGTTCTCCGAGCGTCGGCATGAAGCGGTACGGGTCGTCGTTGACCGTGGTCTGGTCGCCGTAGGTGACCTCCACCCGATAGTCGGGGACCGATTCGCCCTCCAGCACCGCCACCCAGATGCCGTCCTGCTCATGGCGGGCCTCGATCTTCGCGTCGGGCGTCACGTACACCACCGAGTCGGCGAGGGGCCGCAGGGTGCGGATCGTCACACCGCCCTCGTACACATGCGGCCCGAGGACCGAGTGCGGGTCGTAGTACATCCCGTGGGCCACCGCCCAGAGCACTGACGAATCAACTGGCTGGGGTTGTGGAGTACTCATGGGTTAACTCTGGCATGATTTCGCCGCCGGGGGGAGCACGGGAGAGTGTCGTTACAGAATTCGACCATGGACGATGCCGCGCGGCCAGCCCGGCGCTGTCCCAGCGGGGTCGCTTGGGAAGGGTTGGGAGCCTGCGGCTGGCGAGGCGGGGGCCGCCCGGCCGGCGCCGACCACCAGCGGTGATGCGGGAACCGACCGAGCGGCATCGTCCACTAATCGGGGGACGGATGTGGGGCGGTTGGACGACTGAAGAGTGTCGTTACCAGATTTCGGCCATGGGCGTGGCCGATGAGACTCGATCAACTCTTCGCGCGAAGG
>JAISCU010000148.1 GCA_031265345.1 Bifidobacteriaceae bacterium | reverse complement strand
TGCACGATGCCGCCGCATGGGCCGCGGACGCCGCCCATCTCCCGCTCCTGCCGGACCAGCAGTCCGCTGACCCGTCGCCCGCCGCTCCCGCGACCCAACTTGCGGACGCCGAGGGGACTGTACCCGGCGGCCCGGCCGCAGATTCGCCGCCTGCCGTCGGCGGGGCGAAGCTCGTGGTCGAGGCCGCGCGCGGTGACTGGCTGGCGACGCATCTGCCGCTTCTGCCCGGTGGTCAGGCGGCAGATTCTCCGCATGCCCCGGCCGGGGCGAAGCTGGTGATCGCTGGGGAGATCGTGGCGGTCCGGCCCGATGATTGGCTGGTGGCGGATCTCCCAGGCGGGGCCGACGTGCTGCCAGCCCGCGCGCTGGCCTGGAAATTGGCCGAGGCCGGGGCGCAGGCCTACGAGTTGCTGCGGCTCGAAGGCGGCCGGGCGGTGTTGGTGGCCCACGGCGTCTCGCGCCCGGAGGCGGTGGGTCCGGCTCTCGACCTGGTGCCGGGGACGCGAGGGTGGCTGCGGGCTGGGATGGCGGCATCGGACACCGAAATCTTGGCGGCGCTCAACGCGACCGTCCTGGGACCGGTCCAGGCGTCGAACGCGGCGGCGGCCATGACGCGACGCTACCTGCGGGAAGTGGCGCCTCTCCGCGAGGGCCTGGTGGAGAGCCATGAGGAGCAGGTGGCCCACCTGGAAGGCCAAACCCAGAGCTTGACAGTGGAGGTCGAACGGCTGAAGGGCGAGCTCACCGAACGTTACGCGCGGGAAGACGCGCTGCGGGCGCGGCTGGCGCGGATCGACGCCACGCCCTGGCGCCGGCTGCGGCGGAAGCTCGCGCGGGTGGTTAGGCTGATGCGGGCAAAAGCGAGCGGAGAAGGAGACGGATCGAGATGAGGATCGCAGTCGCGGCGTTGGGCAAGATCGGCTTGCCCCTGGCGGTTCAATTCGCGTCCAAGGGCCACGAGGTGGTCGGTGTGGACGTCAACCAGACCATTGTGGACCTGGTCAACCGGGCCGAGGAGCCGTTCCCGGGGGAGGCGCGCCTGGGGGAGAAGCTGCGGGAACTGGTGCCTGCGGGCAACCTGAGGGCGACCTCGGACTATGCTGACGCGATTCCCGGCGCCGAGGCGGTCGTGGTGGTGGTGCCGCTGTTCGTGAACGATCAGTCCTGGAAGCCGGATTTCGGATGGATGGAATCCGCCACGCGCTCGCTGGCGTCGCATTTGAGCCCTGGCGCCCTGGTCTCCTACGAGACGACTCTGCCGGTCGGGACCACCCGCGGTCGTTGGAGGCCGCTGATCGAGTCGGTGTCCGGCTTGACGGAAGGCGTCGACTTCGACCTGGTCTTCAGCCCCGAGCGGGTCTTGACCGGGCGCATCTTCCAGGACTTGCGCCGCTATCCGAAATTGATCGGTGGACTGTCAGCTGGGGGAGCGGAGCGGGCGCGGGCGTTCTACGAGGGCGTGCTGGACTTTGACGAGCGCCCCGATCTGGCCCGGCCCAACGGGGTCTGGGACTTAGGGCCCGCTGAGGCGGCCGAACTGGCGAAGCTGGCCGAGACCACTTTCCGGGACGTGAACATCGGCCTGGCGAACCAGTACGCGAAGTTCGCCGAGAAGCACGGGATCGACGTCCACCAGGTCATCGAGGCGTCCAACTCGCAGCCGTACTCGCACATCCACCGGCCGGGGATCGCGGTGGGCGGCCATTGCATCCCGGTCTATCCCCGCCTCTACCTGTGGGGCGATCCGGACGCCACGATCGTGCGAGCGGCGCGCGAGGCGAACATGACCATGCCTTCGCATGCGGTTGAGTTGGCCGCCGCGGCTCTTGATGGCGACCTGATTGGCCGGACGGTGGCGGTGCTGGGCGCCTCCTATCGCGGTCGAGTCAAGGAGACGGCCTTCTCAGGGGTGTTCGCGGTGGTGTCCGCCCTGGTTGGGCGGGGCGCTTCGGTGGTGGTCCAGGACCCCATGTTCTCTGATTCCGAGCTCCGTGCCTTCGGTTGGGAGCCCTACCATTTCGGTTCCCCGGTCGATGCCGCGATCATCCAGGCCGACCATCCCGAGTACGCGTCGCTTCGACCTGGCGACCTGCCGGGCGTCAAGGTGCTGGTGGACGGCCGCCGAGTGACCCGGCCCGAGGACTGGGTCGGCGTGACGCGGTTGGTGATCGGCGAGGGGTGACTCCGCGCGATTGAACGGGGTCCGAGGCGGCCCTGCACGCCCGGCCTTCCGCGGTGTGGGCTCTGTGCAACCAGGCTCCAGTGACCTTTGGGCAACGATCATGCCGTCTGAGAGCGGAAAGGGATTTGACGGACCTTCGATCACTGCGTAATATTACTCATGGCTGAGCCAATCCCGGTTCGGCCAGGTCCTCGCCCCAGATGCGCTCCAAGCGCAGCGACTAAGGCTGCACAACCATAGTGAAGGGGACCTAATCCAAATGAAGAAACTACTCGCACTGCTGGCGACTGTCAGCCTCGGCGCTGCCGCCCTGGTGGCCACGGTCGGCCAACCGGCCGAAGCGGCAACGAACCCGTCGAAATGCACTACGACGAACATCCAATATTGGAGCGGCCTCCATGCATACATTCCCTCGAGCGGCGGGGACGCCGGCAGGAATTGTTGGCTTGTTCAGGACGCGAACAACTACAACGTGGCGGTCAAGAATCTGCAACAGCAGATGAACTACTGCAACCGTCCGGATACCTGGGATCCCATCAACGCCGACGGCTACTTCGGCGGCACCACCGAGACCAGGCTGCGTTCAACCCAGGCCTACCGTGGGGTCGCGGTTGACGGGAAGTACGGGAAGAACACCCACAACGCGATGGGCTTCAACTGGTCGGTGACGGTTCAGGGATACACCTACTACGAATGCGCGCGGGATTGGGCCGTCTGATTGTGAAGAGTCGTTTGGGTCGGCGCCGCCGTAGGCTAATGATGTCCCTGACAGTGGCGTGTGCGCCGATGCTGGCGTCCTGCTACGCGGCGCCGACCGATGGCGGCCTCTCGGTCGATGGTGATACAGCATCGAATCCTGTGACGGCCAACGCCGGTGGGTCCGCGTACACGGCGAGCCAGTACACGGAGGTGCCGGGCGGGTTGCCGTTGACGCCGTATTTCGACGCGTATCACAGGTTGGACGAGGCCGTTCGCACAGGCCAGTCGGCGCGTGAGCGCGCCGCGTGGGGCAGTCGCCTCGAGACTGAGATCGCGGAATGCATGAAGAAGGCGGGGTTCGAGTACCACCCAAGTCAACGTGAGACCGCTGAGGAAGTCGATCCGAGTCCCGTAGCGATGCTCGAGGGGGACCTGGTGGGGGTGCCGTATCTGCCGGACACGATCGAGCAGGTGCGGGCCATCGGTTACGGGAAAGACCCGATTGATGAAGTTTCAGAGGCGCCCGTCGATCCCACTGCGCCGGATTTGACTGAGGAAGACGTCAAGAACCAAGAGTATGTGGAGAATCTGAGCGCCTCCGCGCGGGCGGCCTACTTCAAAGCTTTGGACGGATGGGATGGCACCGATGAAGGGGTGGACAAGTTAACCGGCGGGTGCGCGGCCGCCGCGGGGAAGAAGTATCCCGAGCCCGTTCCCCACGACGATGTCATCGAGGTGCGCGAGCTTCATGGTGGAATCATCGGTGGCCTCACTTACCTCGTGGGCCAGGGGGTTCCGACGGACGATGCGGTCGTGGAGCTGGACCGGGATTGGGTGTCATGCATGCACGGCACGGGTTACGAGTTCGGAAGGGGTGGCCCTGGCGGCGACGGTTGGAGTCCTTTTCGGCCACCGACCTTGGCCATGATAACGGCGACTCTGACCGGTGCGGATGGCATTGTGGCGACTCCCAGCGCCGGTGAGCCTGACTTCGGCGAAGACCAGCAGCGGCTAATTGGCTCGCAGGCGGAGATCGCGATCGCTGTGGCTGACTTCGAGTGTCGCCAAGAGACGGACTACATGGACACACTCATCGGCCGGACTCGAGCCATGCAGGAAGAGTTCATCGCGGAGAACCAGGAAGCCCTGGACCAGTTCATGGCGGCCGTCGAAGAGCTCGGGCTGTAGGACCGTGCTCGGCCAGACCCCCTTCCTAGACGCGCCTCGGGCGCGCCGACTGAGGCAGCACATCCATTCGGAGAGGACCCAATTTTGACGAAGAAGCTACTTGGCCTGTTGACTGTCGTTGTGTTCGGGGCTGCCGGGTTGGCGGGCTGCGAGGCCGCGCCCAGCAAAGACGAGCCATCAGCCAGCGCCGATGACTCTCGATCCGGGTCCGCGGCGGCAAGTGCGGAGGGGAAAGAGTACGAGCCGAGCCAGTACACGGAAGTGCCGGGCGGCCTGCCGTTGACGCCGTATTTCAAGGCCTACGATGCGCTCAGCGAGGCGGTCCAGACCGGGGAATCAGCGCGCGAGTGGACCGAAAGGGGTAATCAGCGCGACGTGGAGGTGGCCTCTTGCATGAAGGCGGCGGGGTTCGAGTATTATCCTGAGCGCCGAGAGCCGCCCAAATCAGCCGCATTCGACCCCTGGGTGGAATTCCGCGGTGACCTGATCGGCGTGCCTTATCTGCCGGACACGATCGAGCAGGTCCGTGCCACCGGTTATGGCACGGACTCGACCCCCGAGCCCTCGGAGGAGGCGGCCAACCCCACTGCTCCTGACCCGTCCGACGCGGAGCTCAAGAATCAGGAGTATCGGGAGAGCCTGAGCGCGTCGGCCCAGGTGGCCTACGAAAAGGCGTTGACAGGCTGGGACGGGACGAATGAGGAACGCAGGGGTGAGCCTGGCGGCTGCTCGGCTGCCGCCACTGAGAAGTACCCCGAACCGGTCGCGGATGATCGCTTCAACAAAGTCCGGAACCTTCATCGGTCGGTGATCGGCGGCATGGGCTACCTGACGGGTGAACCGATGTGGACTGACACTGTCGTTGTGACCCTGGACCGGGACTGGGAGTCCTGCATGCTGGGTAAGGGGTACAAATTCGAGACGGGCGGCCCTAGCGGCAGTGGTTGGAGTCCGTTCCGATCACCGACCGAGGCCATGGTAAGGGCGAGTCTGACTGGTGCGGATGGCACGGTGGCGCCTCCTGGTGCCGACGGGGTGAGCCTTCCCGAGGACCAGCGATCTCTGGTCGGCTCGCAGGCGGAGATCGCCATCGCGGTCGATGACTTCGAGTGCCGCCAGGAGACGGATTACATGGACACCCTCATCGGACGCATGCGGTCCCTGCAGGAAGAGTTCATCGCGGAGAACCAGAAAGCCCTGGACGAGTTCATGGCGGCAGTCGAAGACCTCAACCTCTGACGACGAGCGGTACGAGGTTCTGCGGTCCTGAAGCGGGCCTTCGGGGAGGCTAGCGGTCGATCACCCGCAGGCGGACGCCGGGTGCGCTAGTGGTCGATCACTCGCAGGCGGACGCCCGGCAAGTCGTCAAGGGCGGACTTGCGGTCAGTGGTCACCAGGATGCGACCGGTCTCGACCACATGGGCGGCGATCATGATGTCATAGGCCCCCCTCCGGCGTCCCTGGCGGGAGGCGACCGTCATCAGGCGGGCGTGGTGGGCCGCAGTCTCGCGCGTGTAGTCGAGTACCCTTCCTCCGGACAGAATGACCTCGAGCACGTCGCTGCGGCGCGCCTTCCGGGCGGGTGTTTCGCCCCGCTCTTGGCCGACCAGGAAT
>JAISCU010000135.1 GCA_031265345.1 Bifidobacteriaceae bacterium | reverse complement strand
GGCGTCTCCTCTCTTTCGCTGATAAGACAGCTTATACCCGCTGCGCGGGACGGCCGCGGTCGCCGGAAACGCCTTGCCCTGCTTGCTGATCTCTGGCGCGTCACGCTAGTTCCTGGACGGCTGTCGGCAGCTGCTCCAGTTGGATCTCGCCGACGAGGTACGACCGGAGCACGGCCACCAAGCCCGCGGTGGGTGTGAAGCCCTCGAACATGGCCGACCCGAGTCCGTTGGCCGCAGCGTCGAGGGTCGCGAGGTCCGGAAACCGGACCCCCATGATGGTGAGTTGGACCCGGTCCACCTCGATCGGCATGAACGCCATCAGCGGGCCTCCCATCATCGCGGTTCCGTCGCCGTGTGCCTCCTCGACGAGCGCATCCGGGCTGCGGCTAATCCCGCAATCGTACAGCGTGGCGACGCCGTCCTTCGGTGGAGACGCCGCAGTCGCCGGCCAGCGACGCGGGGATCGCCGGCGCCAGGGCGGCGGCCGACAATCACCATCCCCGGGCCAGGCGGTGTATCCTCGGGCCATTCTGCCCCGCCGTCCTGAGGGATTGGCGGGGATTATCTTTCCCCGGAGGATTCGCCGTGCCGGGTGACGTCGACCGTGTAGTGGTGTCCATGTCCTGCCAAAACGCCCAGGGTTGGGCGCGGCGCCAGATGCTGCCGTTCGGTGCCGACCCGGACGACGGGATGCTGCCACCGTTCCCAGGTGATCGCCCAGGCCGACGGAGCACGGGCCGGACTGGCCGCCGTCTAGAAACAGGCCGTGGTCAAACTGCGCCATCCCTGCGCGCTCGTTCAACCCGAGCTTGATTGCGGGTCGCCGCTGGGGTGGCGAGGCGCCGGGGGATGTTCCGCGAACGTCGCCGACGGAGTCTCAGCAGCTCGCCGTGTGCGCGCTGCGGGTGTCGTAAAACGCGAAAACCCCGGCCAAAACAGTCGGGACGGCGGGATTTGAACCCGCGACCCCTTGACCCCCAGTCAAGTGCGCTACCAAGCTGCGCCACGTCCCGTGTCGGTCGCCCCTGGCCTCGAAGGGGCCGAAACAACCAGGCCATGAGCCTAGCGCACCATGGCCGTGCGCCCTAAACGAGGCCACGGCGTTCCCGCTCCGGCCGCAAGCCTGTCCAACGGACGGCCAACCATGGGTTCACGCTCAGATCACGCCCAGCGTGACCGTCGATCCCTTCCGCACCGACGTGCCCTCTTCGGGCTTGCAGCTGTAGACCGTCCCCATCCAGCCGGTCAGCAGATTCTCCCGCTGCGCCACCAGGCCTCGCTCCTCCAGCTTCGCCACCGCGGCGTCCCAGGTCAGGCCCAACACTTTGGGCACCTCGACGTACGGCATCCCCAACGACACCACCACCGCGATCTCCGCCCCATAGTGGCTGTCGGTGCCCGCCGCAGGCTCCTGCCGGATGATCAGCCCCTCGGCCACAGTCTCGCTGTATTCGTCGACGCCTCGGACCACGGTCATCTCGAACTCGGCCGCCACGCCCTGCGCGTCCTCCACGGACATGTCCGTCACCGCGGGAGCGTCGACCGGCTGCGGCCCCTTGGACACGACCAGCTTGATGGCTTGATTGTGCGGCACCAGTTCGCCGCCCGCGGGCTCGGCGGACAGCACGGTCCCCTCGGCGGTGGCGGTGTCCCAGACTCCCTCCGCCGTCACCTCGCCGTCGAGCCCGGCCATGGCCAGCGCGGCCCGGGCATCGGATTCGGGCACGTCCACGATCCCCGTCTCCGGCACGGTGAAATGCTCCACACCCTTGGACACCACCATGTCGACCAGAGACTGAGGCTCGACCCGCTCACCGGGGTCCGGCGAGGCGCTGATGACAACGCCCTCGGCCGCATCGTCGGAGAACTCGGTCGTCACGCTCGGCACCAGGTCCGCGGCCTTGACCTCGGCCTCGGCCTGGGCCTGGGTCAACCCGGTCACCTTGGGCACGCTCACGAGCGACCCCGGCCCATGCTCGAAATACCAGTACAGAGTCCCGCCCGCCCCGCCTGCCAGCACCAGCACAGCCCCAAGAACCCACCACAGCGCACGATGCCGCCGCCTCGGCCTGGCCGCCACCCGCTTGGGCTCGCCTTGAGGCAGCCGGGTGGCCGGTGGGATCTTCGCTAGAGGCAAGGCCTGGGTCCCGCCAGTGCCGCTCCCCGGCAGGGCTGTGGGCACGAGTTCGGTCCGGTTCCGGTCCCCGGAGCCTCCGGCGCCTGATGGGCCAGCGTCACGCTCGCGCTCGCGGTCGCCGCCCCGACCGTTGGCACCGGCCCCGCCCGGACCATTGGCGCGGTCATCGCCCGAAACGTTGGCACCAGCCCCGCCCGGACCGATGGCACCAGCCCCGCCCGGCCCATCGTCGGCAGCCGCTCCGGCCACCGGTCCGCCACTGCCCGGACCATACCCGCTGGTCCTGGTCGCAGCACCGTGAGCGCTGGTCCCGGTCGGACCGTTGGTTTCGGCCCCGCCCGGACCGTGACCAGTCGCCGGGCCAGTCGCTCCAATCGCGCCCGTGTCCATACCTCCGCCAGCCCGGTCAACAGCCCCCAGGGCTCCCGCAGTCGCGGCAGCAGGACCAAGGTCTCCATAGGCACCCAAACCGGGGTCGGCGGGAGACGAAGGCGAGCCGCCAGCCGGGTCGGCGGCATCGTGCAGCGCTGCCATCCCTGCCACGGCCAGACCGGGCGTGACCACCGGACTCGGGGCGCGCGCGGCGATATCGTCCGGCAAGGCCCGCCGCACCGCTCTGAGCAGCGCCAACGCGGCGGCAGCGTCCTCGGGGCGGCGCTCGGGCTGCTTCGCTGCCAAAGCCAGGACCAGCGAGTCGATCTCCTGGGGGAGCCAGCCGACCCGGCTGGAGGGGGCCGGGAAATCGGCGTGTACGTGCTGGAACGCCACCTGGATGGGAGTGTCCGCGACGTAGGGCTGCGAGCCGGTCAGCAACTCGAACAGCACCACCCCGGCGGCGTAGACGTCGGTGCGCATGTCCGCCACGCCTTCGGCCACCAGTTCGGGCGAGAGGTACGCGACCGTGCCCAGAACCACCCCGGAGGAGGCTGCCGTGACCTCGGACACCGCCCGTGCCAAGCCGAAATCGGCCACCTTGACCTGGCCCGTGCGGGTGATGAGGATGTTCTCCGGCTTGATGTCGCGGTGGACGAACCCGGCTGCGTGCGCCACCGCGAGGGCTTGCAACACCTGGATCATGAAGTCGAGAGCCTTGCCCACGGACGGCAAGCCCGATGTCATCATGAGGGTCCGCAAGTTGGGACCTTCGACCAGTTCCATTACCAGGTAAGGGGCGTCGCCCCAGGTGCCCTGGTCGTGGACGCCGACTATTCCCGGATCGATCAGCCGGGCGGCGGCACGCGCCTCGCGGCGGAAACGGTCCACGAACTTCGGCCCCTCCGCCAGGTGCGGGTGCAGAATCTTGACCGCCACCGACCGGTCCAACCTCAGGTCGGTGGCCTGGTACACGGTCGCCATGCCCCCGCGCGCCAGACGCGCGTCGATCCGGTAGCGGCCATCGATGGTCTGGCCGAGCATCGGATCGGACGGGGTGGATTCCACGTGCGTGAGTCTACGGTGTCCGCACTCGCAACGAGTAGTCACGCGCCGACGGGCGCGACCTCGGGGCCGCGTCCACATTCCCTCCACGAGCGGTGTCCACAAGTCCCTGGAACTCGGCCCAGGCGCGAGTTGACGCCAGTTGTGGACAGACCCAACCCGGGAGCGGCGAAGTGGCGACGGGCTGGCCTGCGGGTACGCTGATCGCCGGGCGGGCGCCATCGGGCACGGGTGTCCACAAGTCCCTGGAACTCGGCCCGGGCGCGAGTTGAAGCCAGTTATGGACACGGCCCCACCCGCTTCGCGTGCCGGAGGCGCCTACGCCGGGGTCGGGGCCAGGACCCAGTCCGCCATCCGCCGCACCGAGGACCTTCCCTCCTCGTCGAGGCCCGAGGACTCCAGCGCGCCGAAGGCCTGGGCGCGGCGGTCCTCGATCATGGCCTCGAGTTGCTGGACGGCGCCGGACCGGCGGATCACTCCCTGCAGATGCCTGACCCGCGCTTCGACCGGCGGCGCGTCGCCTCGCACCAGGGCGGAGGCGAACGCCCGGCGCTCGTCCGGTTCCAGCAACCGCATGGTCAGTCCCATGAGGACGGTTCGTTTGCCGTCGATCAGGTCTTGGCCGACCGGTTTGCCGGAGGACTCCGGATCGCCCAGCGCGCCCTGCAGATCGTCTTTGAGCTGGTAGGCCTCGCCCAGCAGGATCCCGACCGTCATCATCGTGTCCGCCTCGTCCATTCCGGCTCCGGCCGCCGCCGCGCCCAGCGCCAACGGCGTGCCGACCATGTAGCGGGCGGTCTTGGTCCGGATGGTGTCGAGGGCACTTTGGATGATCTTCTCCGGATCGTCCATGTCAGCCATATAGGGCAGCAGCGTGTCCATCGATTGCCCCATCAACTGTTCGATCCGCGTCAACTGGTGCAGCCAGACCATGTATTCGGCCGCCTCGCCGTGCACGTCGGCAAGCGCCTCGCGGAAGACGTGCTCGGACAGCACCAGCAGGGCGTCGCCGATCATCAGCGCCAAGGACCGGCCCATCCGCACCGGATCGCCGACCCAGTTCGATTCGCGGTGGACGTCGTGGAAGTAGCGGTGCAGCGAGGGTCGCCCGCGCCGAGTGTCGGACCGGTCCATCAGGTCGTCGTGGATCAGCGAGGCGTCCATGAACATCTCGTGCCCGGCGGCGGCCAGCGCCATCTGCCGGGTGGTCAGCGCCGATTCGGCGGTCGGTCCGCCGTGGACCAGGTAGGACAGGCCCGCCAGCCGGGTCACCAACTGGTTCGATCCCTCCCGCGCCCGGTTCATCGCGTCGATCCCCAGCAGCGCCGGATACCCGTACGCGGACAGCGCCTTGACCGTGGCCGCCAAGTGGGCGCTGCGCTCGAAATCGGCGCGCTTGACGAATTCTTCAACCGGGTCTGGCCCTGTCACGACCTCCAGCTTAGCTCTGATCCGCACCCGCGTTCCGGTGGCCGCCGGGTGCGACTCCGCGCAGACGAGCGGGCGGCATCGTCCGCCCGCCCAACCACGCACGATGCCGTCCGGCCGTCCCCGGCCCGTCGCGCGGCATCGCCCGTCGTGAGCGCGCTAACGATTGGACCCGAACCGCCCCGCGCCCGGTAAGTTGGCCCAGTGCGAATCCTCAACGCGGTCCAGGCGGCCGCGCCGTCGGTGTCCTTCGAGTTCTATCCGCCGAGGGACGATTCGGCGGTCGGGCGGCTGCTGGAGCGGGCGGCCAGGCTGGAATCGCTGGGCCCGGACTTCGTGTCGGTGACCTACGGCGCCGGCGGGGGCGCGGGAGGGCGCCAGGAGACCTCGATCCGCGCGACCGAGCTGCTCAGCCGGGCGACCGGGGCTCCGCGTCTGGCGCACCTGACGTTGGCCGGGCATTCGCGGTCGGAGCTGGCGCGGGTGGTGGGCCGCTTCCTGACCAGCGGGGTCGACGGTTTCATGGCGTTGCGCGGCGATCCCCCCGGCGGCCCCACCGCCGCATGGCGCGGGTGGCCCGGCGGCCTGACCTACGCCTGCGAGTTGGTGGAGTTGATCCGGAGCCTGTTCGACGGTCCGATCGGCGTGGCGGCGTTCCCGTACGGCCATCCCGCGGCGCGGTCTTTGGAGCACGATGCCGCCGTCCTGGCCACCAAACAGCGCTCCGGCGCCGATTTCGCGTTGACCCAGGTCGTGTTCGATCCGGAGGCGTATTTCCGCCTGGTCGAGCGTGCGGCAGCGCACGGCGCCACGTTGCCGATCGTGCCGGGGATCATGCCGATCACCGGCACGGCGCAGCGTTCGAAGCTGGAGCTGTTCTCCGGGGCACCGCTGCCTGCGGCCTTGGCCGAGCGAATCTCGGCGGCGCGCGACCGCGACGAGTTGGCCCGGATCGGCGTCGATTGGTGCGCCGGACTGGTGCGCGAACTGCTGGACGGCGGCGCGCCGGGCGTCCATTTCTACACCCTCAATTCCTCGTCGGCGACGGAGGCCATCTGCCGCGAGTTGGGGCTCACCGGGTCGGCGCGCCCCGCAGGCTGACGACCGCCGAACCAGGGTTGGGGACAGTCCCCAACTCTGGTTACGTATGACAAGCTGTTCGATGCCGCGCCACGGGTCTCGGGGACGCCGATAATCCGCCGTCCACAGGGTTTGGGCGCTCGCGGCAGGTTCGGGGCGCAGGAGGCGGGATGCTGAATGGATGAGCGCTCCTCCCTATATGGTCAAGAAGGCCAGCGGGCTCGACGTGGTGGCCTGTCTGCCCGCCCGCATCGGCTTCAACCCCGTGGACTCGATCATGATCGGCGGCCTGCACCCGCCGCGCGGCCTGCTCGGCATTGTTATCCGGGCCGACCGCGCCGCCTTGGGCTGCCCCGAATTCGGCGACATCGCAGGTCACCATGTGGACCGGTTGGTGGGCAGCGGCGCGCGCCGGTCGTTCGTGACGCGGTTCGCGCCGGTCGGATCGGTGCCCATCGAGGACGATGCCCCGTTCTGGGCCTGGGCCGATGCCGTCCACGCGCGGCTGCCCATCACGGGGTGTTGGGACGTGGTGGGGGAGAGCTACCAGGAGATCGAACCGACGCGGCGCCGGCCCATCGGCCCAAGCTACGGTCTGGAGGACTTGCAGGCGACTCGCGGCGCGGCCACCGTGGCGATGGCGGGGCTGGCGCCGAAGGCGACCCGCGAGGACCTGGCCAAGATCGCCCTCGCCCCGGACCTGGCCCGAAAGGCCGCGCGGGCGGCCGAGCGCCGGGTGGCCGATCAAGTGCTGGCCCTGACGCCGGAACTGATGCGGCGGTGGCGCCTGGCGGGACTGGAGAATTGGACCGGGTGGCAAGGACGCCTGATGGACCAGCCGGGCGTGGCGGTCCCGGCGGCGGCGCTGGGACGGATCGCGGCCTTGTTGGCGGATCGGATCGGTCGCGACGCGGTCATGGCCAGTGCTTTCAAACACTGCGGCGACGTGCCGAAACGCTTGGCCGAGGGACGCCAGGAGGCGGCGATCTTCGATCCCTACAACTCCCAGGGCTTGGACCATCCCAGAGCCGAAGCGAGTCTGGCCCTGCTGGAACAGGTCGCGTCGCATTTGGTCCCACGGCGCCGGGGTGCCGTCTATGCGCTCGGCGCCGCCTGGCACTGGTGGCTCGGCAACGGGCCCGCCGCCGAGGAATGGGCCCGCGCGGGCATGGACTGCCGCGACTGCCCGCAACTGGCGTGTCTGACGCTGGCCCTGGTGACGCAGGGGATATTCCCGGCCGTGCTCGGGCGCCTGGGTCGATGAACGTGTGTCCGGGGCAACCCTGGTCAGGCTGGGTTGGCCGAGGGAATCCGGCACAATTCTTTGGCGCGTCGCCGCCGAAGTGAAACAAAGTCGGTGGCGCGGTCGTTATACTTACCGGGATTCTGTGTGCCTCCCCCTTCCGCTGCGAGCGTCGACGCCCCTGTCGGCTGCGCTGAGGGGATGGTCGCAGGATTGATTTGACACCCGGTCGGTTCCCATCCGACCGTGCTTAGACGATAAGGAGTGGGTACGTGGCGAAGGCTACATCAGCATCTTCGGCTGAAGCCGCCCAACCAACCGAAACAGCGCACAAGACCAGTCGCGCTTCCAATTTGACCTCTGGCAAGACAGCCAGAGCCGCCAGCGCGCGACCCGCCACCAAGAAGACGCCAGCGGCCCGGCCATCGACCAAGGCCGGGACGGCCAGGGCTGGGACCGCGAAGTCGGCTGCGGCCAACGCGGCCAAGGCCTCGCCCGGCAAGGCCGCTGCGACCAAGGCGCCCGCCGCCAAGGCCCCGGTGATCGAAGAGGCGGTCGCGACGGTGACTGACGGTGAAGAAGCGACCGGCTCCGCCCCGAAGGGCGCTCCGTCGCGCAAGCGGGCGCCAGCAAGACGAGCCGCCGCGAAGCCGGTGGCGGGCGAGACCGGGCAGACGGCATCGGGCACCGAAAAAGACACAGCCGAAGACGCCCCCGACGCGACCGGCCAGGACGCCCCGGCCAAGGCGCCGCGCAAACGGGCCGCCCGGAAGACGGCGGCCGCGCCGGCGAAGGCCTCTCCGGGAGCGAAAGGCGCCAAGACCACGAGAGCCACCAGGGCGAAGAAGGCCGCCGAGGACGCGGGCGACAAAGACGCCGAGTCGGGGGAGCCGACCGACGCACCAGTGGAGGAACTGGTGGCCGAGGAGGAAGCCGAGAACGCGGGCTTCGTGTTCTCCGACTCGGACGAGGACGATGCCCCGGCGGTCCAAGTCCAAGTCGCCGGGGCCACCGCCGACCCGGTGAAGGACTATCTGAAGCAGATCGGCAAGGTCGCGCTGCTGAACGCCGAGCAAGAGGTGGACCTGGCCAAGCGGATCGAAGCCGGACTGTTCGCGGAGGAGAAGGTCGCGACGGAGATCGGGCTCGAGGCGAGGATCCGGCGCGAACTGGAATGGCTGGCGAACGACGGGCGCCGGGCCAAGAACCACCTCCTGGAGGCGAACCTGCGGCTGGTGGTGTCGCTGGCCAAGCGCTACACCGGGCGCGGGATGCTGTTCCTGGACCTGATCCAGGAGGGCAACCTGGGGCTGATCAGGGCGGTCGAGAAATTCGACTACACCAAGGGCTTCAAGTTCTCCACCTACGCGACCTGGTGGATCCGCCAAGCGATCACGCGGGCGATGGCCGATCAAGCGCGGACCATCCGCATCCCCGTCCACATGGTCGAGGTCATCAACAAACTGGCCCGCGTCCAGCGGCAACTGCTGCAGGACCTGGGCCGCGAGCCCACTCCGGAAGAGCTCGGCAAAGAACTCGACATGACCCCGGAGAAGGTCGCCGAAGTGCAGAAATACGGCCGCGAGCCGATCTCGCTGCACACCCCGCTGGGCGAGGACGGCGACAGCGAGTTCGGCGACCTGATCGAGGACTCGGAAGCCGTGGTGCCGGCCGAGGCAGTCAGCTTCACGCTGCTCCAAGAGCAACTCCACGCGGTGCTGGACACGCTGTCGGAGCGGGAGGCCGGTGTCGTCTCGATGCGGTTCGGCCTGACCGACGGGCAGCCCAAGACCCTGGACGAGATCGGGAAGGTTTACGGGGTGACTCGTGAGCGAATTCGTCAGATTGAGTCCAAAACGATGTCGAAATTGCGCCATCCCTCGCGTTCGCAGGTGCTCCGGGACTATCTTGACTGAGTGTCAAGTCGCCCGGGTGTCATGAGCGCGGTCTCGCGCTCGGCGGTTCTGGGCGTCGCGACGGGCGTCGCCCTGGTGTTGGTGGTGTGGGGCAGCGTCTACGTCTGGTCGCCGGTCGGCGGCGCCTCGGCTGATTCGTCTATGGGTCCGTCCGTGTCTGTGGCCGCGACCGGGTCGGAAAACTATCTGGACGATGCCGCCGCCCCGGCGTTCGAGGGCATGCTCGGCCCTTCGGCGGAGGAGTTCGCGCTCAGGTACGGCGGGAAGGAGCCACCTCCCCCGGTTCAGGATGCGACAGGAGTCGGCGTGCTCGCGCCGGATGGTCAGGCCGAGGTCGCCTCTGCCGAGTCGATCATCGAGTTGGCGCCGATCAAGGCCACCGTCACCTACGAGATCGCGCGGCGCGGCGACACGACCGCCGACCTCGACGCGTTCGCCCGCGAGGTCGATCAGTACTTGTCCGATCCGCTCGGCTGGCGGGCGGCCGGGATCGAGTTCAAGCGGGTCGACTCGGGCGGGCTGATCACGATCTGGCTGGCCGAGGATTCAACCGTGCCGAGTTTCTCCTCCATCTGCTCGACCGGTTTGTCGTGCTCGATCGGCCGTAACATCATCATCAACGAGGTCCGCTGGGTCGAATCGGCCCCGCCGGGCGTGATGGACGAGGTGCCGGTGACGGAGTACCGCAAGATGGTGGTCAACCATGAGGTGGGCCACTGGCTGGGCCATCACAACCATTCCAGCTGCCCAGGCGCGGGCCAAGTCGCTCCGCTGATGATGCAGCAGTCCAAGGGCCTCAACGGGTGCACTTTCAACCCCTACCCGTTGCCGAGCGAGCTGACGGCCCCCGACCTGTTCAAATGAGCGGCGACGGGCCTGTTCGCGATCCTCTACCGATCCACTACCGGTCCACCAGGTCGCGGCGCCCGGTCGAAACATGTCTTGACTCTGGGGCGGCCGCGTCGGGGAACACGGATTGGCGTCTGACGCAAACCCGTGTTCCTTTCCGGATTCCTACCTCTCGGGCTGGGCGGTCACGCCCACCAACTCGTCGGTGAAATCGTCAATCTGGATGGCTTGGCTCCTGAGGGCATCCATCGACTCGCGCCCATGATGGCCGCAGAACAGCAGTTCGCCGGACATGAGCGTCGCGCGGATGTAGGATCGCGCGCCGCAACGGTCGCAACGGTCCTGGGCGGTCAAGCGTGGGGCTTGTTCAGTTATCGTCACGCCGCCATACAACCATGGTCGCGCCGAATTCATGCCATCTGAAAGCCCCTGTTCGCTGCCCGCGTACCATTCGCATAGTATTTCCCTCCATGACTCCGCCCACGAACGGGCCGAGGTCCCCCGCCCGACCCCCGCGTGGGCCCGGCGACGATCGGCCCGGCGACCGTGGG
>JAISCU010000126.1 GCA_031265345.1 Bifidobacteriaceae bacterium | reverse complement strand
CTCGACGGTGTGCGTGGCTCGACTCCGGCGACCACGAACGCGTACCACCTGCATTTCGGAGCCTGCGGCCGTCCCGCGCCGTGGGTTCGGGCGTGAATTGCGCCTCGACGGGGTTCGTGGCACGACCGCGGCGACCGCGAACGCCGTCAACCTGCATTTCGGGTCCCCTCGCGGTCGGTTCGGGCGTGAATTGCGCCTTGACGGGGTTCGTGGCACGACTCCGGCGACCACGAACGCCGCCAACCTGCATTTCGGAGCCCGCAGCCGTCCCGCGCCGCTGCCGCTCCGAAACTCGAGGCGGCTTCCCCCCGTCACGGAGCCGCGAAGCAAGCTGGGCAGCTGATTTGCATCCTCCATGCCGCCCGAGACCATCGCTTTACAGCCCTGGTCGACGCGAGACCATCCGCTACGTTGCGCGCAACATAACATCGGAATGCAGGCTTCCGGGCGGCCGGACCATCGGTTGCGGGCTGAATACTCTCCGGCGGGGGCGCATTCAGCGGCCTGCCAACCAGGGAGAGCGGGAACTGGGCGCGGGGCACAGCGGCGGCCGAGCGGCATCGTCCATCTGGGTCGAGTAGTGGACTGACGGGCCTGCCAGCGACGCCGCCCCGACCAGGGATGCCAGACTTGAGGCGTGACTAGCTCAACATCTGTGGCCCCCCTCGAGCTTGAGGGCTGGGAGTACGTGACCTCAGGCAAGATTCGCGACCTCTACGAGCCCTCGGTGGCGTCGCCTTTCAGCGATGTGATCCTGGTGGTGACCAGCGACAAGATCAGCGCTTACGACTGGGTGCTGCCGACCCTGATCCCCGACAAAGGCAAGGTGCTGACCGCGTTGACGGTCTGGTGGTTCGACCAGCTGAAGGACGTGGTGCCGAACCACCTGGTCTCACTGGACGTGCCGGACGCGGTCAAGGGGCGGGCCATGATCTGCCAACGCCTGACGATGTACCCGGTCGAGTGCGTCGCGCGCGGCTACCTGACCGGTTCGGGGCTGGCCGAGTACTCGCGCACCGGCGAGGTCACGGGGATCAAGCTGCCGCTCGGACTCGTCGATGGCGACCGTCTGCCCTACCCGATCTTCACCCCGGCCACCAAAGCCGAACAAGGCGACCACGATGAGAACGTGCCGTTCAGCTTCGTGGCCGACCAACTCGGCCTGGACACCGCCGAAGCCCTGCGCGACACCACCTTGAAGCTGTACACCAAGGCCGAGGGGATCGCCCGCGAACGCGGCCTGATCCTCGCGGACACCAAGTTCGAGTTCGGCGTCGAGGCCGCCAACGGGTTGCTGACCTTGGGTGACGAAGTGCTCACGCCCGACTCGTCACGCTATTGGGACGCCCGCACCTGGGAGCCGGGCAGCCCGCAGGCCTCGTTCGACAAGCAGTTCGTGCGCGACTGGCTGACCAAGGACTCGGGCTGGGACCGCAGCTCCGAGCCGCCGCCGCTGCCCGATTCCATTGTCGAGAAGACCCGCGCCCGTTACATCGAGGCCTACGAGCGCCTGACCGGCAAGGCCTTCTTCGCCTGACCCCGGCGTTTGGCCCTTCCCCGGGGTCGAATTTGTCCGGAGCCTGTCCGGAGCTTGTCCGGAAGTGGCTGCAATTCGCCTCGCGCCCGAGTTCCAGGGACTTACAGACACCGCCGCCCGATGCCGCCCTCCTAGCTGCCAGCGTCACTGCACGTCAGCGCGTTGACCGCTCTGGCTCCCCTTTCCGCCCGTGTCCGGAAGTGGCTGCAATTCGCCTCGTGCCCGAGTTCCAGGGACTTACAGACACCGCCGCCCGATGCCCCGCCGAGTCGGCGGCATTGGCTGCTCGGAACAGACCAATTGGTCCGAACGGGCCTGGTGGCTCAGGGCTCCGGGCCGAACGGATGGTGGGCGGAGCCCATGCCCTAAGGAGGAGTCCGGCCAGCGCTTTGGGTGTCCTTGGGTTGAATCGCCCGGTTGCGCCCTGCGCGCCGAGTCCCGGCCGCGACCCTTAGGCTAGTCATGGCACCCCGCATCGACCTTTGAGAAGGGAATCATGGCACGAGTGATTGTGGACGTCATGCCCAAGCCCGAGTTGCTGGACCCGCAGGGCAAAGCTGTGGCCGGCGCCCTGCCGCGCCTCGGCTTCACCCAGTTCCAGGCGGTCCGCCAGGGCAAGCGCTTCGAGCTGGAATCTTCGGGGCCGCCCTCGGCCGAGCTCCTGGAGGCGGCCCGCGACGCCGCCGTGACGGTCTTGTCGAACCCGGTCATCGAGGACGTCGTCTCGGTGCACTTCGACCAGATGGACGATGCCGCCGGGCAGGCCCCGGCATGACCACCAGGGTCGGCGTGGTGACGTTTCCCGGCACCCTGGATGACCGCGACGCCCTCCGGGCGGTCGGATTGGCGGGAGCCGAGGGGGTCGCGCTGTGGCATGGCGACCGTTCGCTGCAGCAGGTGGACGCCGTGGTCCTGCCGGGCGGATTCTCTTACGGCGACTACTTGCGGGCTGGCGCGATCGCACGCTTCGCGCCGGTGATGGAGTCGATCATCGAGGCCGCGCGCGCCGGGATGCCGGTGCTGGGCATCTGCAACGGCTTCCAGGTGCTGACCGAATCGCATCTGCTGCCCGGCTCGATGGTCAAGAACGACCATCTCACTTTTGTGTGTCGTGAACAGCGGTTGGAGGTGGCGAACAATCGCACCGCCTGGACCAACCGGTTCGCTCCCGACCAGGAGATCACCATCCCGTTGAAGAACCAGGACGGTCAGTTCGTGGCGGACGAATCCACGTTGGACCGCCTGGAGGCCGAGGGCCGGGTCGTCTTCCGCTACGTCGGCTGGAACCCGAACGGCTCGCGCCGCGACATCGCCGGGATCACCAACCAGGCCGGGAACGTGGTGGGGCTGATGCCCCACCCCGAGCACGCCGTCGAACCCGGCTTCGGCCCCGATTCCGCCGATGGCCCCCGCGCCGGGCTTGATGGCCTGGAGTTCTTCGCCTCGGTGATCGCGCACCTGGCAGCCAGCGTGGCGTGAATACGCCTTGTAGTAGACTGTTATACATGGCACTACCGACCAGCCTGCGGATTCCTCCGGACCTCGATTCCGCGCTGGAGTCCTGCGCCCGTAGGAAGCAAACGACCAAATCGTCACTGATCGTTGACGCGACTCGGGAATGGCTGGCGGTACAAGCCCATCCACTCGTTCACTTCGTGTCCACCGTGACCGGGGACCGGCGGGCGGCTCTGCTGTCGGGACCACAAGTGTGGACGGTCGCCGAGGCCTGGGAACAGCACGACGACGCAGAACGCAACCCGGCCGTCGTGGCGGACGCCACCGGATTGAGCGAGGCTGACGTGCTGGCCGCCTTGGCCTACTGGGCCGACCACCGGGCCGAGATCGACGGGATATTGGAACGCCACCGGCTGGAGCAGGACGAAGAGCTAGCGGCCTGGGAGCGGCGTCGAGCCCTCATCAACGGCCAATGACAACCACGGTCTCGTTCCTGCTGGACGAACACTATCCGCCCCGGCTTCGCGACCTCTTGACCGAGGGTGGCCTGGATGCGGTGACCCTGACCCACGACCGGTCCTGGCTGCGCGGGCGTCCGGACGACGAAGTCCTGAAGCAGGCTGCCGCCGAGCGACGGGTGGTGGTCACCGAGGACGTGGGCACTTTCATGGCGGCGGTGCTATTGGTCCCAGAGCACTGTGGCGTGGTGCTGTGCCACCACCGACGGTTTCCCCGAACGGCATCAGGATTGATGCGACTGGCCGACGCTCTCTTGGACTTAGCCGCAGACCCGCCGCCCGGATTGGCCTCGGCGCCGCTGATTTGGTGGCTGCAGGCTCCTTGACGGCGAAAGGTCGCCCAGGGATGGACCTGGCGGATTGGCGTTCAGTCCGATCACAGGCCAGCCGACTCCCGCGCGCCCTCGGCAATGGCGCTGTCCATGTCCTCCACGGTCAGGTGGCGGGCGGCGGTGAACATGCCCGCCATTTGCATTAGGGAGATGGTCTCACCAGCCTCCTTGCGTTGGGCGGGGTCGCTGCCCAGGCCCATCGCCAAAGGACTCAATTCCTGCGCCACGGCACTCGCCGCCTCAGGCCAGGGCCGCGCGCAGCGCGATGTCCGTCCGGTGATGCGAGCCCTCCAGTTCGATGGCCCGCACCCCGGCGTAAGCCCGGTCGCGGGCCGAGGCCAGGGTGGGGCCCAGGCCGACCACGGACAAGACCCGACCGCCTGCGGAGACCACTTGAGCGGCATCGTCCAAGGCGGTCCCAGCTTGCAGGACATAGACGCCGGGAACGGACTCGGCCTGCGCGATCCCCCGGATGACGCCTCCGGTGACGGGCGTGCCGGGGTAGTTCGGCGCGGCGATCACGACCGTGACTGCCGCCTCCTCGCTCCACACCAGGGGCCGGGCCTGGGCCAGACGCCCCCTCGCCGCTGCCAGGAGCACACCCGAGAGCGGAGTTTGCAGGCGCGCCAGGACCACCTGGGTCTCCGGGTCGCCGAAGCGGGCGTTGAACTCGATCACCTTCAAGCCCTTCGTGGTCAGGGCCAGGCCGCAGTACAGCAGGCCCTGGAACGGGACCCCGCGACCGGCCAGCTCCGCCACCACCGGGCGCGCGACCTTGTCCAGCACCTGGCCAGTCAGGTCCGGTGGCGCCCACGGCAGCGGCGAGTAGGCGCCCATGCCCCCGGTGTTGGGGCCCTGGTCGTCGTCGCGGACACGCTTGAAATCCTGGGCCGGTGCCAGCGGCACCACCGTTTCGCCGTCGGTGACGCAGAAGAGCGAGATCTCCGGGCCATCCAGGTACTCCTCGACCACGACCGGCGAACCGGCGTCGAAACAGGCTTGGGCGTGGTCCAGCGCGGCCTCGCGCGAATCCGTCACGACCACTCCCTTGCCAGCCGCCAGACCGTTGTTCTTCACCACGTACGGCGCGCCGAACCGGTCCAGCGCCGCGGCCGCCTCGGCTGGAGTGGACGCCAGGACCGCGCCTGCCGTCGGCACGTCGGCGGCCCGCATGATCTCCTTGGCGAAGGACTTCGAGCCCTCCAACTGGGCGGCGGCGGCGCTCGGCCCGAAACACGGCACCCTGGCGGCCCGCAAGGAGTCCGCCACGCCATCGATCAACGGCGCCTCCGGTCCGATCACCACCAGATCGGCCTTGATCCGCCGCGCTGCCAGGGCCACGGCCGGTCCGGAAGTCAGATCGACCTCGAGCAAGCCGGCCATCAGGCCGATCCCCGGGTTCCCGGGCGCGGCATAGAGCTGGTTGCCGCCCTCGTTGGCGAGGGATCGGACGATGGCGTGTTCGCGGGCGCCAGACCCGAGCACAAGGATCTTCACGGCGGTTAAGCCTAATGTCCATCGCTGCGAAGCGGGGCGGGCCCCAGCCTGACCCGTCCGCCGCATCGCCCGTCGCACCGCCCGCTGCGAAGGCTGCCGGGCATTTCGGCCCGCGGCCTGTTGGTTTGGCACCGCCCACGGCATCCCCTAGGATGGGACGAACGTCCACCCCCACAATGGCCTTACCCGGGCCTTCGAGCCGGGTCACCGAAGACCTGACCTGAGGAGTAGCGCAACATGATTGCTGAGACTGTGATCCATGATTCCTTCAGCCGAATCGCCGAGCTTTTGGCGGCCGCCGACCCGGCGGCGAGTGCCGATCCGCTGGCGGCCGCGGGCCTCGACGCCCATGTCGATTTCTCCGGCGGCTCCATGCTGATCGCCGCCCTGGTGGCGGTGGTGGCCATCGGCGCGTTGGCCTTGGCCGCCGCGCTCAGGGCCAATGTTCTGGCCTGCGACGAGGGCTCTCCCAAGATGCGGGAGATAGCCGGCGCCGTCCAACAGGGCGCGACCGCCTATCTGACACGGCAGTTCAGAACCCTGGGCGGATTCGTCATCGTGGTGATGTTCTTGCTGATCCTGCTGCCCGGCACACCGGCCGTGCGAACGGGACGGGCCGTCTCGTTCCTGGTCGGCGCCGCCTTCTCGGCCACCATCGGCTACCTCGGCATGTGGCTGGCCACGCGGGCCAACGTACGGGTGGCGGCTGCCGCCGCGGCGGGCGAGGGCGGCCGCGAGCGAGGCGCAGCCATAGCGTTCAGGACCGGTGGCGTGGTCGGGCTGACCACCGTGGGCCTGGGTCTGCTGGGAGCCTCCGCCGTGGTCATGATCTTCCGGTCCGACGCGCCGTCGGTGCTCGAGGGCTTCGGCTTCGGCGCCGCGCTGCTGGCCATGTTCATGCGCGTGGGCGGCGGCATCTTCACCAAGGCCGCCGACGTGGGCGCGGACCTGGTCGGCAAAGTCGAGCAGGGCATCCCCGAGGACGATCCCCGCAACGCCGCCACCATCGCTGACAACGTGGGCGACAATGTGGGCGACTGCGCCGGGATGGCCGCCGACCTGTTCGAGTCCTATGCCGTCACCCTGGTGGCCTCGCTGATCCTGGGGAAGGCCGCCTTCGGCGAGTCGGGCCTGGTTTTCCCGCTGATCGTGCCCGCCATCGGCGCGGTCACCGCCGCCATCGGCGTCTTCATCACCCGCGTGCGCAAGGGCGAACCGGGGTTGCGGGCCATCTACCGGGGCTTCTACCTCTCGGCCGTCATCGCCGCCGTCTTGACCGCCATCGCCGCTTTCGTCTACTTGCCCGCCTCCTACAAGGAGTTCGGCAACTCAGCGCTGAATTCGCTGGGAGACGCAGATCCGCGCTGGGCCGTGATCGGCGCGGTGGTGATCGGGATTGTGCTGGCAGGCCTGATCCTGTGGATCACCGGCTACTTCACCGGCACTGAGACGCGCCCCACCCGCCACGTCGCCAAGACCTCGACCACCGGGGCCGCGACCGTGGTGCTGTCGGGGATCGGAGTGGGCCTGGAATCGGCCGTGTACACCGCCGGCACCATCGCCGCGGCGCTGTGCGGCCTGTTCCTGCTCTCCGGCGGCAACATGGCCATCGCCCTGTTCCTGGTGGCGCTGGCCGGGTGCGGGCTGCTCACCACCGTCGGCGTGATCGTGGCCATGGACACGTTCGGCCCGGTCTCCGACAACGCCCAGGGCATCGCCGAGATGTCCGGCGAGGTCTCCGGCGAGGCCGCCAAGGCCCTGACCGACCTCGACGCCGTCGGCAACACCACCAAGGCCATCACCAAGGGGATCGCCATCGCGACGGCGGTGTTGGCCGCCACGGCCCTGTTCGGCTCCTACAACGATGCCGTGCAATCGGCCGTCGCCTCCCTCGGCGACCGGCTGGCCACCGGCGGGTTCCTCGACTCGATGGGCGAATACGCGATCATCCAGCCGCTCACGCTGGTGGGCGTGATCCTGGGCGCGGCGGTCGTCTTCATGTTCTCGGGGTTGGCGATCGATGCCGTGACACGGGCCGCCAGCGCGATCGTCCTGGTGGTCCGCCGCCAGTTCCGCAACGAGCCGCGCATCATGACCGGCGAAGTCAAGCCCGACTACTCGGAAGTGGTCGACATCTGCACCCGCGACTCGCTGCGGGAGTTGGTCGCCCCCGGCCTGCTGGCCGCGTTCGCACCGGTGGCGGTGGGGCTGGGCCTGGGAGTGGGGCCATTGGCCGGTTTCCTGGGCGGCGCGATCACCACCGGGCTGTTGATGGCCGTCTTCCTGGCCAACTCCGGGGGCGCCTGGGACAACGCCAAGAAACTGGTCGAGGACGGCCACCACGGCGGCAAGAACTCCGGCGCCCACGCCGCAGCCGTGATCGGGGACACCGTCGGAGATCCTTTCAAGGACACCGCCGGTCCCGCCATCAACCCGCTCATCAAGGTGATGAACCTGGTCAGCGTGCTGATCGCGCCGTTGGTGGTGAACATGTCGCTGGACACCGAGTCGAACCAGCCGGTCCGGGTCATCTGCGCCGTCGTGGCGGGCCTGGTCGCCATCGCGCCGGTCGTCTGGTCCCGCCTGCGGGCCGCCCGGATCGACCGCATGGGCAACCGCGAGCTCGAGGAGGCCCTCGCCTGACCCGGCGTCTCGGCAGGCGCTTGACCTGGCCAAACAGGCAGGGCCGACATCCGGCCGAGCACGCGACCGCGCCTTGCCCCGCCGCCGGTGGCAAGACTTGGACGATGCCGTGCGGCGGCCCCGACGGCCACCTCGGCTGACGACCCGGCGGCATCGGCGGCGGTCGCCTCACCAACTTTCTGACCTGCGGCCCGAATGTCCGTCCCCGAGTTTGAGACGAACCTCCGTCCCCAGGCCCGTCGGCCAGGCTGGATACCCGGATCAGGGGAGCGGGTCCCCCGGAGCGTCCGGGGAGTCCCCCACGGCGGTCGGCACAGTTGAGGTGATGACCGAGCCGTCGGCCCGGACGGCTCCGGTGATGTCACGGGCCGTGGGCGCGCCCAGCAAGCGCGGCCCCTGGTCCTCCAACGCGACCGTGGTCGGCTTCCCGGCCCGCACCGTGACGGCCTGACCGCGCACCCAGACCTCGATCTCGGGGCCGTCGATCAGGGCGAACTCGATGTCCGTTTGAGTCAGGCGGATGGACAGGCGCGCGCCGTGGAAGGTCAGGTGGAACGTTACCCCCTGCCAGAGCTCCGGCAGGCGTGGGTCGAAGGACAGCCGTCCGTCCGAGTCGCGCAGGCCGCCAAAGCCGAACACCAGCGAGGACCAGACGCCGCCCGCCGAGGCGACGTGGACGCCGTCGGAGGCGTTGCCGTGCAGGTTGGACAAATCCACATACAGGGCGGCGGTGAAATACTTCTGGGCCAGTTCCTGGTAGCCGACCTCGGCCGCCATGATGGCCTGGGCCACGGCGCTGAGCGACGAGTCGCCGGTGGTGAGCGGGTCGTAGTAGTCGAAATCGGCCAGTTTCTCCTCGGCGGTGAAGTCGTTCGAGCAGAGGAATTGCGCCAGCACCACGTCGGTCTGCTTCAACACCTGGAACCGGTAGATCACAAGCGGGTGGTAGTGCAACAGCAGCGGCCGTTTCGAGGCGGGCGTGGACTCCAGGTCCCAGATCTCCTTCTGCAGGAACTGGTCGTCCTGCGGATGGATGCCCAGCGAGGCGTCGTAGGGGATGTGCATGGCGCCCGCCGCCTCGAGCCAGTCGGCAGCCTCGACCGGCCGCAGCCCCAGGCGCGCCACCGCTTGGCTGTAAGCAACCGGATTGTTGGTCTTCAACAATTCCACCGCGCGCGCCGCAGCCCGCAGATTGAACCTGGCCATCACATTCGTGAAGAGGTTGTCGTTGACCACGGTGGTGTATTCGTCGGGCCCGGTCACGCCGTGGATGAAGAACTCGACTGGAGCGCCGCGTCCGGCTTCGCGCATGAATCCAAGGCCGTGCCACATGCGGGCGGTCTCGACCAGGATGTCTATCGCCTCGCGGTCCAAGAAGCCGAAGTCCCTGGTCGCCCGCAGGTACTGGGTCAACGCGTAGGCGATGTCCGCGTCGATATGGTACTGGGCAGTCCCGGCGGCGTAGAAGGCCGAAGCCTCCTCCCCGGAGATGGTCCGCCACGGGTACAGAGCCCCGACCTCGGACAGGTCGAGCGCCCGCCGCCGGGCGGCGCCGAGCATCGTGTAACGGAACCGCAGAGCGTTGCGTGCCCACGAGGGGGTGGTGTACGTCAGGAACGGCAGCAGGTAGATCTCGGCGTCCCAGAAGTAGTGCCCGGAATAGCCGGACCCGGTCACGCCCTTCGCCGGTATGCCCGCGCCCTCGGCCCGCGCGGAGGCCTGCAGGGCTTGGAACAGGTTCCAGCGGACCGCCTGCTGAGTGCCGCCCTGGCCGTGCACCTCCACGTCCGAACGTTCCCAGAACTCCTCCAGGAACTGCCGCTGGTCTTGGGCCAGTCCCGGCGCCCCCCGGTCCGCCGCCCGGTCCAGGGTCAGTCGGCAGCGGTCCCGCAGTTCGGTGGGCGGCACGCCGCGCGACGAGTGGTAGGCCACCAGCTTGGTCAGCCGCACGGGGACGCCCGCACGCGCCTTGACCGTGAAGCGGGTCTCAGCCAGGTCGGGAGAGATGGTGTCCTCACGGGTGAACTCGTTCCGGGTGGTCAGTTCGTGGGTCACGCCCACGGTCACCGTCATGCCCGAATTGGCGCAGCGGTAGCCCAGGAAGGTCGAGCCGTCGCCGTCCGGACCGTCCTGCTCGGCCAGTTCCGGCCGCAGCACCCGCTGGCCGAAGGACCCGGACTTGCGCGGGTCCCAGGCCGGGTTGCCCGCGTCGGGACCGGACACGTGGTATTCGTCCTCGCCGTCTTGGCGGTTGATGACTTGGGAGGACAGCGTCACCGGGGCGTCGCGGTCCACTGTCACTTCGTAGGTCATCACTGCCAGATGCCGTTCCGTGAACGAGGTCATCCGGGTGGCGACGATCCGCGCCAATTTGCCCGAGGGCGTGCGCCAGACGACTTTCCGCGTCAGTTGCCCGCTCTGGAAGTCGAGTCTGCGCTGATACTCCTGGAGATCGGCCACGGTCAGCAAGAGCGGTTCGTCGTCTATGTACAGGCGAATGACCTTCGCGTCCGGGACGTTGACCATTGTTTGGCCCACCGTCGCGAAGCCGTAGGCGTCCTCGGCGTGGCGGATGCGGAAAGTCTCATGGAAACCGTTGATGTAGGTGCCGTGCTCGTAGGCGGCCCGGCCCTCGTCGGGATTGGCCCGCAGCCCCAGGTAGCCGTTGCCGACCGCGAACAGCGTCTCGGTCACACCCAGGTCGCGCTCATCGAATGCGACCTCGGTCAACGCCCAGGGGTCGACCGGGAAACGGGTCCGGTCCAGCGGGTCCTCGATCGGTTCCCAAGCCATGTCCAATCCTTCCGATCCTTGCCATGAATTCCTACGTGTGCCTATGAACGCCCTCGTGCCTGCCAGCCGGGACCCTCCCAAGCGCCGCTCAGGGGGCCGCCCGGCGGGCCGTCCGGCGAGCGGCTGTCATGCCGCGGGGAGACACTGGCCGCCCGCCACGATTGAGCGGCACGGCCCAGCTTGCCACACATGGCGACCCTATCCGCAGGCCGGTCCGCCACCGTGCCAAAACGGCCCATCCAGCGTCACAATTCGGCCGAGCAGGCGGCGATTCGGTCACGAAATGATCACAGCCCGGTAACGCGCGCCGCGTTTCGGGGATAGTCTGAAGTCACCATGACCCGCATTGACCCGCCCACCCACGTCCCCCGCAGAAAACCGCCCTTGCGAAAGCGCTTGGTCCAGGCAGTCGGTTGGGTCGGTTTCGTGGGCGGCGGCCTGGTCACGCCACGCCTCGCCGCGAAGGCCGCCGCGCGCGTGTGGTGCAAGCTCCCCGGCAACCCCGGCCGCCGCAAGGACAACCGGCCCTGGCCCGGCCAGCTCTCCCGCTTCCGCCACGAGTCCGGCTCCGACCTGGTGATCGAGACCTGGGAGCCGCACAGCCACCCGCCCGCTGAGCAGCCCGCGCCCAATAAGTCTCCAGACGACTTTCTGGGCGAAGCTCCGACCGCCACCGACTTGGACGATGCCGCCACCCCGTCCCCAGCCGCCCAAGTCTCGCCACCAGCCGAGCCCGCGCCCAATAAGTCTCCAGACGACTTTCTGGGCGGGGCTTCAAGCCACCCCGCCGACGGCCCGGAACCGAAGACGGTGCTGCTAGTCCACGGCTGGGGCGGCTGGCGCGGCCAAGTGGCCGCCTTCGTGGCGCCGCTGACTCGCGACGGCTTCAGGGTGATCGCGTTCGACGCGCTCTCGCATGGCGACTCCGGGCCGGGCGAGCATGGCGCCTCCCACTCGAGCGGGGGCGAACTGACCCGTTCGCTGGAAGCTGTGGCGAGCGGCATCGGGCAACCCTATGGCGTGATAGCCCACTCGCTGGGCTGCGCCGCGGTCTGCCGCGCGTACCTGGGCGGGACGGTGACGTTCGAGAAGCTGACCCTGGTCTCGCCCAGCCCGGACATGCGCCAAGTGGCGGCGAGCTTCGCGCGCAAACTGGGCTTCCGGAAGCGGGCCACGCGGATGCTGACCGAGGAGATGGAGAAGCGGGCGCACGGCAAGTTGGCCGAATTCGACATCGCCGACATGGGGGCCACCGGGGCGCTGCCGGACGCGCTGGTGATCCACGACGCCGCCGACAAGGAGTCGCCGTATCGTGTCTCGCAAGACATCGCGGAGCGGTGGACCGGCGCCCGGCTCATGACGACCGAGGGCCTGGGGCATCACCGCATATTGATCAAACCGGCGGTGGTGGAAGCCGCCGCCGCGAACATGCTCGACTGATTGGAGACAGTGGTCATGGAAGGAAGTGTGCTGTTCATTGGCGGCACCGGCACGATCTCGTGGTGGTGCGTGCAAGCCGCCGAGCGGGCCGGATGGAACGTCAGCGCGGTCGGGCGAGGGCTGTCCCAGCTGAGGCCTTTGCCCGATTCGGTCGAATGGATCAAAGCCGACGTAACCGATTCAGCCTCGCTGGCCGCCGCTCTAGACGGGCGCCGGTTCGACGTGGTGGCCGATTTCCTGTCCTACGACGTGTCCCGGTTACGGCGGAACGTCGAACTGCTGGGCTCCCGGCTGGGGCAATACATCTTCATCTCGACCGCCTCGGCCTACCAGAAGCCGCCCGCCGCGCTGCCCATCACCGAGTCGACTCCGCTGGTCAACCCCTTCTGGCAGTACTCGCGCGACAAGATCGCCTGCGAGGACTACCTGGTCGGCCTGGTTCGCTCCGAGGGCTTCCCGGCCACGATTGTCCGTCCCTCGCACACGTACGATGCCGCCATGTCGGTCACGACGGGCGGCTGGACCGACATCGCCCGGATGCGCCAAGGCAAGCCAGTCGTGGTGCATGGGGACGGCACATCGCTCTGGACGCTGACCCACGCGTCCGATTTCGCCTATTGCTTCGTGCCGCTGTTCGCGGACCGGCGGGCCATCGGCAACACCTTCCACATCACCGGCGACGAGTTCCTGCCTTGGGACGCCATCTATGGCGAACTGGCCCGCGCGGCGGGGGTTGAGCGGCCCCGCTTGGTCCATGTCGCTTCTTCCACGATTGGGCGCTTCCTGCCCGATGTGGTGGACGGGCTGACCGGCGACAAGGCGCATTCGGTGTTCTTCGACAATTCCAAGGTCCGCTCCATCGCCACCGGGTTCGCGCAGAAGATCCCCTGGCGGGTCGGCGCGGCCCAGTACATCAACTTCCATGACTCGCATCCGGGGCACGCGGTGGTGTCGCCGGAGCTGGACGAGGCCTTCGACCAATTGGCCGAGCTCGCCTGAGGCGGAGTGGGCCACTTTGGGCCACTTTGAACAGCCTACGGGCCTGTGAGCAGCCAGAACCCGGTCGCCGGGGGTCCCTTTATCCACAGGTACGCCCTTTGTCAAGTCCGAGCGTTTTGCCATGTTTTCGCTGGTCAGAGCCTTATCCACAGGATTTGCGGGAGGTTATTCACAGGCGGCCCCCCATTGTCCACAGTCTTCGTCTGCTGATTCTGTGAACCTGTGGAAAAGCCTGGGGATGACGCGACTCAAACTCGGGACCAATGTCCTTTCGCTCTGGCCGGTCGAGCCGTCAACATGCCCCGCGCCCGAAGCTCGCCCAAGAAGGTCGCCAGACGGGACTGAGACCGTTCCCGGTAACGCCGAGCCATAGCGGCGGTCAAGTCCCCGACTATGGTTCGGCGCTGGCCAGACCAGCGGGCGGGCCTGGCCGGGCGGCATCGAGGGCGGTGTCCACAACTGGCTGGAACTCGACCCGGCCGCCAAATGCAGCCAATTGTGGACACGGCCCGAACACGACGCCGATGCCGTGCGCCCGGCGACCTGCGCAAACACGAGCCCCCGGCCGGGCGGCATCGGGCACCGTTGTCCACAACTGGCTGCAACTCGACCCGGGCGCCATGCCATGTCTCGGAGTCTTGTGGACACTTCTGTCTCGGAGTCTTGTGGACGTTTGTGTCTCGGGAACTTGTGTGCGTTGGTGTCTCAGGGGACGGGCGGGTTTCAGCCGCAGTAGA
>JAISCU010000117.1 GCA_031265345.1 Bifidobacteriaceae bacterium | reverse complement strand
CGGGGCGCGGGCGGTGTGCGTGGCGCCCGTCACCATCGGGGCTTGGGCGACAGTCGCCGCTGGTGCCGTGGTCATCAAAGACGTGCCCGCTCACGCCCTCGTGGTGGGCGTGCCCGCGCGTCAAGTTGGCTGGGTCGGAAGATCGGGCCATCCGTTGGAGCGCGATGGCGGCGGCTGGGTGTGCCCGGCCACAGGGACACGGTACGAAGAAGTCGGAGACACGATCCAGGAAGTGGAGGAATGATGGCGCGAGAGTTCATCCCGGCGGCGAAGCCGATCATCGGGGACGAGGAACGGGCGGCGGTGGACCGCGTGCTGCGCAGCGGGATGATCGCCCAAGGCCCCGAAGTGGCGGCCTTCGAACAGGAATTCGCCACCGCGCTGGTGGGCGGGCGCGAATGCGTTGCCGTCTCGTCCGGCACATCCGGCCTGCACCTGGGCTTGCTGGCGGCCGGGATCGGCCCCGGCGACGAGGTCATAGTGCCCTCCTTCACCTTCGCCGCCACCGCCAACTCGGTCGCCCTGACCGGCGCCGCGCCGGTGTTCGCGGACATCGACCCGGATTACTTCTGCCTGGACCCGGCCTCGGTCGAGGCGGCGATCACGCCTCGGACCAAGGCCATTATGCCCGTACATTTGTACGGACAAGCGGCCGACATGGGCGGCCTGGGGGAGATCGCTCAGCGCCACGGCCTGCAAATCTTCGAGGACGCCGCGCAGGCCCACGGTGCCCAGCTGGACGGCCAGCCGGTCGGCACTTTCGGCACTTTCGCGATGTTCTCGCTCTATCCGACCAAGAACATGACCTCCGGCGAAGGCGGCATGGTCAGTTGCGCCACCGCCGCCCAGGCTCGGGGGATCCGGCTGTTGCGCAACCAGGGCATGGAGAAGCAGTACGCCAACGAGGTGGTCGGCTTCAACGACCGCATGACCGACATCCACGCCTCCATCGGCCGGGTGCAACTCGGGAAACTGGCCGGTTGGACGGCCCGGCGGCAGGCCAACGCCGCCTTCCTGAACGCCAACCTGGCGGGTGTGACCGTCCCGGCCACGCGCCCAGGCTCGACGCACGTCTACCACCAGTACACCATCAAGGTGGGCGCCGACGGAGCTGACTTGAAGACGCGGGCGGCCGAGCGCGACCGGATGGTCCAGGCGCTGCGCGAGGAGCACCAGGTGGGCTGCGGCGTCTATTACCCGATCCCCAACCATGAGCTGGTGTCCCTGGCCAAGTACGCGCCAGGCCTCGAGTTGCCCCAGACCGCCGCGGCGGCCGCGGCAGTCATCTCGCTGCCGGTGCATCCCTCCCTCAGCCAGGACGACCTCGACCGGATAGTCGGCGCCGTGGGCGCCGTCGCCAGGGCGGGGGCCTGAGATGGCGGCCCTGCGCGCCGGAGTGATCGGGATCGGCTCGATGGGTCGCCACCACGCCCGGATCATGCGCGAGATCGAGGGTGTGGACCTGGTCGCGGTGGCCGACCCGGCCGGTGACAGGTTCGGCGTGGCCCGCGACTTGGAGGTCGGCCGGTCGGTCGAAGACCTGATCGCGGTGGGGCTGGACCTCGCCGTGGTGGCTGTGCCGACGGTCTACCACGAAGAAGTCGGCCTGGCGTTGGCGGAAGCGGGGGTGCCGACCATGTTCGAGAAGCCGGTCGCGGCATCGGCGGCGGCGGCTTTGAACTTGGCCCAAGCCTTTGACGCGGCGGGCGTCTTCGCGTGCGTGGGCCATGTCGAGCGTTTCAACCCGGCCATCTCCGAATTGCGCGCCCGGATCGACCAGGGCGAGTTGGGCGACGTCTACCAGGTCGCCACCCGGCGCCAGGGTCCGTTCCCGGCCCGCATCTCCGATGTCGGGGTGGTCAAGGACCTGGCCACCCACGACATCAACTCGAGCCAATGGCTGGCCGGCTCGGATTACGCCATGGTCGCCGCCCAAGTCGCGCACCGGGCGTCGCGCGAACACGAGGACATGGTGCTGATCACCGGGCGCATGCACAACGGTGTGCTGGTGAACCACATCGTCAACTGGCTCTCGCCCATGAAGGAGCGCCTCACGCTGGTCACGGGCGAGCGCGGCGCGCTGGTGGCGGACACGGCCGCGGTGACCCTGACCTATTGGGCCAACGGCTCGGTGCCGACCGAATGGGAGCAGCTGCGGCAGTTCCGTGGCGTGACCGAGGGCGACATGACCCGCTACGCGATCCAGACCCGTGAGCCGCTGAAGGCCGAAGACGAGGCCTTCCGCGACGCCGTCCTGGGCGTGCGGGACGACACCATAACGCTGGCGGACGGCCACAAGACCCTGCTGGCGGCCGAGGCCGCGCTCGAATCGGCGGCCACGGGACAGACTGTTCACTTGTGAGCCCAGGCCCGCGCCCAGGTCGCCTGCTTGGCAGGGCGGGCCTGGCGCGGGGATCGACGGCGCCCTGGAGCGCGCCGACCGGTGGGGATTGGGGGCGCGGCCTGGCCTACTGGCTCGTGCTGGCGGCGGCCTTCGTCTTGGCCACGGTCGCGGCCGCCCGGAGCCGGACGTTGCTGGCGGCCGATTCGCTGTACTACTACGGCCGGTCGCTGGTCTACGCGGGATACAGCCGTGAGGACGCCCTGGCCATGGCGAACGCAGCCGGGTCGTCCATCGGAGCGCGCGTCGATTCAGTGGAACGTATGTTCGACTGGAGCCTGGTGGAACCCAGGGTGCTGTACTCGCTGCTGAGCGCACCGTTCGTGCGTCCGCTGGGCTGGCACGGCCTGCTGGTGGTGTCGATCACGGCCAATCTGGCGTTCTTCGCCCTGTTGGCGTGGGCCTTGCGGCGGCGCTACGGCACCCTGGTCGGCCTGGTCACCACGTTGCTGGTGATGTGCGGCACCACCTGGTTCTTCTTCGCCACGGCAGCCTTGACGGAGTCCCTGAGCGCCCTGCTGTTCGCCCTGGCCCTGGGGGCGGCCTGGCGAAGTCGAAACTCGGGGCAGGCCGAGCCGGGCCCGAGGGCGGGGCCGACCGAGCGGCATCGGCCATGGAAGTGGGGGCGGCGCCAGACCTGGTTGGCGGTGGCGGCTCTCGCCATGGTGGCGTTCGCCTTCACCCGCCAAGCGCAGCTGATCCCAGCGGGCGCCTTGTTCGCGGCCTGGCTGGGGGAGTGGGCTCGCGTCAAGCGCTGGCGCAACTCGTGGCTGGCGCCGGCGGCCGTGATAGTCGGAGCGAGCGCGGCCTGCCAAGTCCTCCAGATGGTCGTGTACCCTTACGACCCCGGCCCCGAGTGGCGGTCCCAGACCGACTCGTCCGGTGGGGAAGGCTTGACGGAGATGATCTGGCACGTCGGGGCCGTGGTCAAACGAGGTCTGACCGAATTCGTCTACCGCGATCCCGGCATGACCGTGGCGGTCCTGCTCTTGGCTGTGAGCTTGGTGGCGTGCTGGCGCAGGGCCGAGGTTCACTTGGCCGTGGGGGCTCTGGCGGCCGGGTTCGTCTACCAGCTGCTCAACGGATCGGTCCGGACGGCTCTGCGCTACTGCCAGCCCGGCTGGTTCGCCTACGCACTGGCGGTGGCTGCGGCGTTGGCCTGGTTCGGCTCGAGGGTTTCGCGGGTGTCGGCCCAGGTGGACGATGCCGCTCGACCGTCTCCGATGGTCGGTTCGGCTCGGGCTTCGGTCGGTTCGGGAGCCGTGACGACGCGGGCGGACTTCCAGAGCGTGGCATCCCTTGGCGGCGCTGATGGACGGTGCGGCTCAGGGAATGACGCCACGGATGGTCGGTCCCGTCGGTGGTTGCGCGAATGGGGTCCGGCGTCCCTGCCCTGCCTGGTCGCGGCGGCCTTTTCGACGGTCACCTATTTCTTCTATGTGGGCAACGGCGGCTATGGGATGCAAGCGGGGATCGCGGCAGGGATCGGATGGCGCATCACCGAGGGCGATGCTCTGTACGCCGATGTGTGGGAGAACAAAGGCCCGCTCTACTACCTGATCAACGCGCTGGGAGTCTCGATCGACTATTGGCACGGGATCTATTGGTTGGAGTTGGCAGCCCTGCTCGTTACGGCTGGGTTGATGTATCGCCTGGCCGCGATGCTGCTCACGCCTTGGTTGGCGGCTGTGGCCGCCGCCCTGGCGCTGGCGTCGCTGGCGCGAACGCTCGCGGGCGGAAATCTGGTCGAGGAATGGGCCATGCCGATGTTGGCTCTGGCCGCTTGGGCGGCCTTCCGTGCGATCCTGGACGGCGGGCGTCGGCCGGTTCGGCGCGGGCTCGCTCTGGGGTTGGCGATTGCCGGGCTGTTGGCCATGCGGCCGAACCTGGCCGCCTTTGCCTCCGTCGCCGCGCTGGGGGTCGCCTGGTACTTGGCCTGGCGAGGCGTCTGGCGCCGCCTTTGGCTGCTGGTCGGCACGGCCGTGGCGGCGTGCTGCGCGCTGTTGGGCGCCCTCGCGCTGTGGTTGGCCAGTCAGGGGGCTCTTGCCGCCTGCTTGGAAGGCGCGTATTTCGATGTGGTGCATTGGGCGTACAGCGCCGACGAGCGCCAGACCAACGCCACGATCATGCTTGCCCGGCTCACGCCGGGCGGCGGGGTGGCCATCCTGGGCCTGTTCGCCGTCGGGGCCGCGGCGCTGGTGATCCGGCGGGTGCGCCGTTCGATCTCGGGACTTGACGGCGGCCCGGTGCGCCTGATGGCCCCCGAGCGCTTCATTGTGCTGGTCACGACTGTGGGGCTGGCGGCCAACTTTGTGGCCAACTTGATTTCCGGCAATCCCGATCCGAACTACATGATGACTTTCGTTCCGTTGCTCGCGTGGCCGTCCGCTTGGCTGATCGCCAAGGCCGTCCAGGGCTTGCGGGTGGCTTTCGGCGCCCGGTTGGTGGCGGCTCGGTCAGTGGCGGTGGCGACAGCCGTGGCCTTGATGGCCACCGCGGTCGGGCCGACCGTTGCTGCGGGTGGGCTCCGGTTCTGGAGGCCGAATGACGCCAGTCGGCTGGTGGGCGCGGTGGCCTCCTTCCTCGATGGCGCGAGTACGCCGGACCAACGGGTGGCGCTGATCGGATTGCCGCCTGCGGCGCATTACGCTTCCCGACGGGCGCCCGCGACCGCGCGGTTCTACCAGCCGATGTCGACCTTCGAGGATGGTTTCAAGCGCGACTGGAACGATGACACCGGTCGTGACCTGCTCGAGGGCCGGGCGGACTTGGTCGTGTTCGCCGACCAGCCCACTGAAGAGGCGTGGCTCGATGACGCGGTGAGCCCAGCGCTCGGCCAAGACTTGCGGGCGATGCTGGCCCGCGACTACCGACCCGAGCCGAACGACCACGGCTGGCTCGCCTACGTGCGCCGCTGAGCTCCGCCAGGACCCGCCGCGTCCCGCGACACGCTCGCGTGATTTGACAACTGTCAGG
>JAISCU010000059.1 GCA_031265345.1 Bifidobacteriaceae bacterium | reverse complement strand
CGTCTGCCACATCGACGTACCTTCCGGCCGCAATGTCCGCCCAGCCGATGTCAGCCGCTTCACGCAGAGCGTCCGCATTCATGAGAGCAGGTCCTCGCCCTCGCGGGCGGCGCGGGCCGCGGCCAGCTTCGATTGCATCCCGAAGATCTCGATGAAGCCGCGCGCCTGTGACTGGTCGTAGGAGTCGCCTTCGTCGTAGGTCGCCAGGTTGAAGTCGTACAGCGACGTGGAAGAACGCCGACCCGTGACGGTGGCCCGCCCGCCGTGCAGGGTCATGCGGATCTCACCGTTGACGTAGCGCTGGGTGTCGGCGATGAACAGGTCCAGCGCCCGCTTCAGAGGCGAGAACCACTGGCCGTCATACACCAGTTCGGACCAACGCGTCCCCACCAGACGCTTGAAACGAGACAATTCCCGCTCCAGGGTGACACCCTCCAAGTCGCGATGGGCCTCGACCAGAGCCATCGCGCCGGGCGCCTCGTAGACCTCGCGCGACTTGATGCCGACCAGCCGGTCCTCGACCATGTCGATCCGCCCGATCCCCTGCGCGCCCGCCCGGCGGTTCAGTTCCTGGATAGCGGCCAAAGGACTCACGGCCACACCATCGATCGACACCGGGACACCGGCCGCGAAACCGATCACGACCTCGTCCTCGACCGGCGGGAAGGTCGGATCGTCGGTGTAGGTGTAGACATCCTTGGTCGGCCCGTTCCAGATGTCCTCCAGGAAGCCGGTCTCCACGGCCCGCCCCCAGACGTTCTGGTCGATCGAGAACGGCGAGGACTTGGTGGTCTCGATCGGCAGCGAATGCCGTTCGGCGTAGTCGATGGCGGCGGCCCTGGTCAAAGCCAGATCCCGGACCGGGGCGATGCACTTCAGGTCCGGCGCCAGGGAAGTGATCGAAACCTCGAAGCGGACCTGATCGTTGCCCTTGCCGGTGCAGCCGTGCGCCACCGTCCCGGCCCCGAACTGCCGTGCCGCGCGCACCAGATGCTTCACAATGACCGGACGCGAGATCGCGGAGACCAGCGGATACCGGTCCATGTACAACGCGTTCGCGGCCAGTGCGGGCATGCAGTACTCCGTCGCGAACTCCTCGCGGGCGTCCGCCACATAGGCCTCGACCGCGCCGCAGGCCAAGGCCCGCTCGCGGATCGTCTCGAGGTTCTCGCCCCCCTGCCCCACGTCCACCGCCACAGCTATCACCTCGGCCCCGGTCGCCTCGCCGATCCAGCCGATCGCCACCGACGTGTCCAAGCCGCCCGAATAGGCCAGCACCACTCGCTCCGTCATGAGCCTTCTCCTTCGTTCGCCAACTGTGTGAACCGGGCCGCGATCTGGGGCCCGCCGTCCCGATCGCGGGTCACCAAGATGATGGTGTCATCGCCCGCGATGGTCCCCATGACACCGGGGAAGAAAGACTGGTCGATCGCCGAGGCCAGAAAGTGGGCCGCCCCAGGCGGCGTCCGGGCGACCACCATGTTGGCGCTGCCCTCGGCGCTGACCAGCAGTTCCGCCGCCAATCGGCGCAACCGCGCGGCCAGCATCTCATGGCTGAGGGCCGCCTCCAGCGCCGTTTCCCCGCCTTCGGCCGGCAGGGCGTAGATACGCGAGCCGTCGGCCAGGCGCATCTTGTCCGCCCGCAACTCGACCAGGTCGCGGCTCAGAGTCGCCTGGGTCACCTCCAGGCCGGACGCGGCCAAGCAGGTTGCCAGTTGCGTCTGCGACCGGATCTCCTGGTCGCGGATGATCTGCCGGATCAGGGCTTGGCGCGCGGTCTTGGTGGCCGGCAGCGCCACCACGCCCGCCGCCACGCCCGCCGCCATGTCACGCCCGCCCATCGGCCGCCCGCGCCAACAGCCAGATCAGCAATGCTTTCTGGGCGTGCAGGCGGTTCTCGGCCTCGTCCCAGACCCGCGAGCGCGGCCCGTCGATCACGTCGGCGGTCACCTCGTTGCCGCGATAGGCGGGCAGGCAGTGGATGAAGATCGCGTCCGGCGCCGCCAAGTCCATCAGCGCCGCGTCCACCCGGAAGGGCACGAACGGCGATTGCCGCGCGGCCGCGTCGTCTTCCTGCCCCATCGACACCCAGGTGTCGGTCGCCACGACATCCGCCGCCGATGCCGCCGCCCCGGCATCCGCCGTCACCGTCACGCTGCCGCCGCTCAGGTCCGCGATCGCCCGGGCCTCGGCCAGGATCTCAGCCTTCGGCTGGTACTGGGCGGGGGTCGCGATCACCACGTCCATGCCCGCCAGCGCGCCGCCGAGCAGATACGACTGCGCCATGTTGTTGGCGCCGTCGCCGAAGTACGCCAGCTTGGCGCCCGGCAACCGGTCCACCCCGCCGCGATGCTCCGCCACCGTCTGCAGGTCGGCCAGCACTTGGCAGGGGTGGTAATCGTCGGTCAAGGCGTTGATCACCGGAACGTCCACGTGCGCCGCCATGTCCTCGATCCGGTCCTGGCCGTAGGTCCTCCAGACGATGGCCGAGACCTGCCGCCCGAGCACGCGAGCGACATCGGCCACCGACTCGCGGGCGCCCACCCCGGCCAGTTTGCCGTCCACGAACATCGGATAGCCGCCCAGTTCCGCCACCCCGACGCAGAACGACAGTTGCGTCCGCAGCGTCGGCTTGTCCGTCAACACTGCGACCGCGCGGGGTCCCGCCAACGGCTGGTACTTCAGCCGGTCGGCTTTGACCTCGATGGCCAGGCGCAGGATCTCGGCCTGCTCGGCCGAGGTGATGGAGCTGTCTTTGAGGAAATGCCGGACGGTCATGCCGCCTCCTTCAGGATCGTGGGAAGAGCGTCGGTGAAGCGCTGGGCCTGGGGCTCGGTCAGGACCAGCGGCGGTGCCAGGCGCAGCACGTCCGGCCCGGTGGCGTTGATCAGGAACCCCGCCGCTTGGGCCGCCTTGACCACGGCCGGGGCGTTGGGCTCTTCGAGGACGATGCCGCTCAGCAGCCCCGCCCCCCGCGTCGTCTTGACACCGGGCACGGTGGCGAGCGCGCCCCGCCACTGCGCGCCCAACTCGGCGGCGTGCGCCATCAGCTCCTCGTCCTCGATGGCCTTGATGGTGGCGAGGGCGGCTGCCGCCGCCAACGGGCCGCCGCCGAAGGTGGTGCCGTGGTCCCCCGGCCGCAGCAGCCCGGCCGCTTCGGCCTTCATCGCCACCATCGCGCCGATGGGGAACCCCGCGCCCAGTCCTTTGGCGAGGGTCACCAGGTCGGGGGCCTCTTCCAGCGCACCAGTCGCGCCCGAGAGCGGTCCGCCCAGCGCTGGATTCAGGTAGCCCATCCAGGTCCCGGTCCGCCCCATCCCGGTCTGGACCTCGTCGATCCACAACAGCGCGCCATGCTTCCTGGTCAGCCGTCTGGCCGCAGCCAGGTAGGCGGGCGGCAACGGCACCACTCCGGCCTCGCCCTGGATGACCTCCAGGATCACTGCGGCCACCCCGCCCTGATCCAGGGCGGCCTCCAGGGCAGCCAGGTCGCCGAAAGGCAAGAACTCGACCGGCCCGGTGAAACCGTCGAACGGCTTCCGGTACGCGTCTTTCGAGGTGAGCGACAACGCGCCCAGGGTCCTCCCGTGGAACGATCCCTCCAGCGCCAACAATCGGTCGTGGCCGCCGGGACGCCGCAGGACCGCCTTGAGCGCGGCCTCGTTGGCCTCGGTGCCGGAGTTGGCGAAGAAGACCCGGCCCTCCGGCGCGGCGGCGGTGAGCTCCAGCAGCTTGCCCGCCAGTTCGATCTGCGGCTGGGAGGCGTAGATGTTCGAGATGTGCCCAAGGCGGGCGGCTTGACTCGACAAAGCCTCCACCCAGGCCGGGTGGGCATGACCCAGCGCGTTGACGGCGATCCCGCCGAACAGGTCCAGGTACTCGCGCCCGTCCACGTCCCAAACCAGCGCCCCCTGGCCGCGCTCCAACACCAGAGCGGGGGCGAAAACCCCGAGCAGACGCCCGGCATACTGTTCCAAGGCGAGGTCAGCGAGCGGCATCGGGCACCTCCAGATCGGGGTCCACCACCATGGTGCCCACCCCTTGGTCGGTGAAGATCTCGGTCAACAGCGAGTGGGCCTGGCGGCCGTCGATCACATGGGCCTGGGGGACCCCCGCGCGGACGGCCCGCAGGCAGGCCTCCATCTTGGGCTGCATGCCACTGGCGATGGCGGGCATCATGGCGGTCAACTCGGCGGCGCAGATCCGGTGGATCAGGGAGGCGGGGTCCGGCCAGTCGCGGTAGAGGCCCTCGACGTCCGTCAGGATCACCAATTTGCGCGCGCGCAAGGCCACGGCCAGGGCGGACGCCGCCAAATCGGCGTTGATGTTGAGCACCCCGCCGGGCTCGTCCAGGTCCGGGGCGATGCCCGAGATGACCGGGATGCGCCCGGCCTCCAACAGGTCGCGGACGGCCGAGGCGTTGACATGCACCACGTCGCCGACCAGGCCCACATCGACCTCGACGCCGTCCACGCGGGCGGTGCGGCGGCGGGCCTGGTAGAGGGCGGCGTCCTCGCCGGACATGCCGACCGCGAACGGGCCGTGGGCGTTGATCAGGCCCACCAATTCGCGGCTGACCTGGCCGGTCAGGACCATCCGGACCACGTCCATGGTCTCCGGCGTGGTCACGCGCAGGCCGGCTTGGAACTCGGTGGCTATGCCCAGGCGGCGCAGCATGTCGTTGATCTGGGGGCCGCCGCCGTGGACCACCACCGGCCTCAGCCCGACCCTCCGCAGGAAGACCATGTCCTCCGCGAACGCGGCCTTCAGCTGGTCGTCGACCATGGCGTGGCCGCCGTACTTGACCACCACGACCGCGCCGCCGAACTGCTCCAGCCAGGGCAGGGCCTCGATCAGGACCGCGGCCTTCAGCTCGGGGGTGATGTCGACGGTCATGAGGAGTAATCCGCGTTGATGGAGACGTACTCGTGCGTCAGGTCGTTGGTCCAGATGGTCGCCTCGGCTTGACCGGCGTGCAGATCGACCGTCACGTCCACTTGGCGGGGGGTCAGATCGACCAGGTCGCGCGGCTCCCCCACGCCGCCCGCCCGGCACACCATGACGCCGTTGATCTGGACGTCGACCCGGTTCGGGTCGAACGGGGCCACCTCTTCGGGGATGGTCCCCGCCGCGCTCAAGATGCGTCCCCAGTTCGGGTCGTTCCCGGCGATAGCCGTCTTGAACAGATTCGAGCGGGCGATGCCGCGCGCCACAGCCAGCGCGCCATCCTCCGTCAACGCCCCGGTCACGTTGACCGCCACCTCGTGATGCGCCCCCTCCGCGTCCGCGATCAACTGGCGGGCCAGGTCCTGGGCCAGCTCGGTCAGTTTCTTGGTGAAGTGCTGCGGCTCGGGTTCGCGCCCGGACGCGCCGGACGCCAGCAAGATGACCGTGTCGTTGGTCGAGAGGCAGCCGTCCGAGTCGATCCGCTGGAACGACTTGGCGCAAGCCTGTTCGAGGGCTTGCTGGGCGGTGGGCCGGTCGATCAGCGCGTCCGTCGTGATCACCACCAGCATGGTGGCCAGTTCCGGCGCCAGCATCCCAGCGCCTTTGGCCATGCCGCCGATCACGTAGCCACTTTCCGGGTCCTCGATCGCGGCGGTCTTGGGGCGGGTGTCCGTGGTCATGATCGCCTCGGCGGCGTCTTGCCCGGCCTGCTCGGTCCCGGCCAGCGCGACTATGCCCTGATGCGTCCCGGCCAGCAGCTTCCCCACCGGCAGGCGCTCCCCGATCAGACCGGTCGAGCAGACCAGGACCTCCTCGGCCTTCAGACCCAGCCTGCGGGCCAGGGCTGAGGCGGGCTGCTTCGCGTCGTCGTAGCCCTCCGCCCCCGTGCAGGCGTTCGCGCCGCCGGAGTTGAGGATCACGGCCCTCGGCACCGAGTACCCTCCCTCCGCGATGGCCATCGCTTCGCGAGAGACCAGCACCGGGGCGGCTGCGAACCGGTTCGTGGTGAAGACGGCGGCGGCGGCGGAGACTGCGGCGGCGGCATCGTTCACCACCAGAGCCATGTCCTTGGCGCCAGTCGGTTTGATCCCGGCCGCCACCCCGACGGCTCTGAATCCCTTCGCTGCGGTCACGGTCATGGAGCGACTCCGTTCAGTTCCAGGCCGGTTCCCTCCGGCAGGCCCAAGGCCAGGTTGATCGATTGGATGGCGGCCCCCGCCGTGCCCTTGACCAGGTTGTCGATCGCGGCGATGACGACCACGCGGCCGGCTTTGGGGTCGTAGGCGACTTGGACCAGGGCGCTGTTCGCGCCGAGGGTCTGGGCGGTCGACGGCCACTGGCCCGGTGGGAGCAGTCTGACGAAACGTTCGTCCTGGTAGGCCTTTTGCCAGGGCTGGCGGACCCTGACCGGGTCGAACTGCGGTCCCGGCTTTGCGGTGACGGTGGCGAGGATGCCCCGGCTCATCGGCACCAGGGTGGGGGTGAAGCTGATGGTGGCTTTGGGGCTGGCCCCCGCTTGGCCGAGGTTCTGGACGATCTCCGGGATGTGGCGGTGGGAGCCGCCCACCGCGTAGGGGCTGGCCGAACCCAGGATCTCGCTGGCCGCCAGGTGCGGTTTCAGGCTCTTGCCCGCGCCCGAGACGCCGTTGGCCAGGACCGCCACCAGGTCTTGCGGGCTGATCGTGCCCGCCGCGATTCCGGGCGCGAGGGCCAGGGTGACGGCGGTGACGTTGCATCCCGGCACGGCGATGCGTTTGGCGTTCTTGAGGGCTTCGCGTTGCTTCTTGCCAGTTCGGCCGAGCAGCAGTTCCGGCAATCCGTAGGTCCAGGTCCCAGGATGCTCGCCGCCGTAGTAGTCGGCCCAGTCCTGTGGGTCCTCCAGGCGGTGGTCGGCGCCCAGGTCGACCAGGACTGCTTCTGGGGCCGCTTGTTCCAGTGCCGCCGCGATCTCCCCGGACTTGCCGTGAGGAAGGGCCAGGATGATCACGTCGTGCCCCTTGAGGATCTCGATGGTGGTCTCGGCCAATTCGCGGTCCGCGAGGGTAGCGATGTGGGGATGGTGCTCGCCCAGTCGCTGCCCGGCGTTGGCGTTGGCTGTCACCGACCCGATTTGGGCGTCTGGATGGGCCGCCAGCAACCGCAGGACCTCTCCCCCGGCGTACCCCGAGGCCCCGGCCACCGCCACGCTGAAACTCATCCGCCCATCCTATCGCATGATTATGCGTCCTCCCGCAAATCCATACATTGGCGGGGATGGCCTCATTGGGAACAGCCGCCGCCGGTCGAAACTTGCACGGATTTGCGCGCCATTCGAATCCCCGCGACTTTCGCCCTCCCGCAGGGGCGGTCCCCGACATGACAGCGCGTCTGACCTGGGGAAACCTTCGGAGCCGAGCGAGCGCCATCGGCCGCCGCCGGTCGAAACTTGCACGGATTTGCCCGCGCCGCGAATCCCGGCGAGTTTCGCCCCCTGTGACCCCGCTCGCACGATGCCGCCCACCCGGCACGTCGAGAGCCCACGGGTCCGCCCGACCAGGGTCGGCGGCATCGGCACCCCTCGCGCGAATAGGACCAAATGCCCAAGTGAGCACGTAATGGGGACGGACCCGTTATCCACAGGGTCTGACCTGCGGCAACACGCGCCTCGGACCCGCATCCGGGCATGGAAAGGTACCGTCCCCGAGTTAGGGGCGGACGAAGGGGAAGGTCAGGGTGTCGCGGATGTTGGCGCCGGTCAGGGTCATGACAATGCGATCCACGCCCAGGCCCAGGCCGCCGGTCGGCACCAGGCCGAAGTCCAAGGCGTTCAGGAAGTCCTCGTCGATCTCCATCGCCTCCGGATCGCCCGCCGCGGCCTTGGCGGACTGGGCGGTCAGACGCTGGCGCTCGTCCACCGGATCGGTCAGCTCCGAGTAGGCGGTCCCGACCTCCGCGCCGAAGGCGACCAGGTCCCACCGCTCCGCCAAGCCCGCGACCGAGCGGTGCCGCCTGGTCAGCGGCGACGTCTCGACCGGAAAATCCTTGTAGAACGTGGGCTCGAAGGTCTGGCCCTCCACCAGTTCGTCATATAGCTCCGCGACGATCTCGCCGCCCGTCCACTCCTCGCGCCAGGCGATCCCCGCCTTAGACGCGAGCGCCCGGAGCTCCACCAGGGGCGTGGCGACCGTGACCGGCGCGCCCAAAGCCCGCGACACGGCATCGTGCACCGAAACCACCGGCCAATCCCCGTCCAACGGCACCTCCCGGCCGTCCGGCGACACTGCCACCACCCTCCCGTGCACGGCCTGGGCCGCCGCCCGGATCAGGTCCTGGGTCAGCAGCCGCATGCCGTCGTAGTCGGAGAAGGCCTGGTAGGCCTCCAACGAGGTGAACTCGGGGTTGTGCTTGCGGTCCACGCCCTCGTTGCGGAAGTTCTTCCCCAGCTCGAAGACGCGCTCGACCCCGCCCACGGCCAGCCGCTTGAGGTACAGCTCGGGCGCGATCCGCAGGTAGAGGTCCATGTCGTAGGCGTTGATGTGGGTGCGGAAGGGCCGCGCGTTGGCGCCGCCGTGGATCGGTTGGAGGATCGGCGTCTCGACCTCGATGAATTCGGCCCCACGCAGGACCGAGCGCAGGGCGGCGGTCGCGGCCGACCGCGCGTAGATCATGTCCATGGCGCGATTGTTGGTCGCCAGCACCAGGTGCGGAGCCCGCGCCAGGGCCGGGGTCAGCTTGGGAACGGTGTTCTCGAGGCGGCGTTTGGAGGGCGGCGCCGCGATCGACTTGGCGGCCATGGTCCACCCGGCCGCGTCAAGCGTCAGCTGCCCGGTCTTGGAATGCGTCAGCGAGCCCGTGACGGAGACCACGTCGCCGAGTTGGGCGTGCCGCTTGAAGAGGTCGAACCCGGCCGCCTCGCGGCGCTGGAACATGACTTGCAGCTCGACCACGCCCTCGCGCAGGTCCGCGAACACAACCCCGCCGTGGTCGCGTTTGCGCAGGACACGCCCCACGACGGACATTTGCCCGATGCCGCCGGGTCGGCTCTGGCCCGTCTCGTCGGCTGGCTCGTCGGCCGGGTGCTCCACCGCGCGCTCGACCGCCTGGCGCAGCGACACCGTCCGGGGCACCGCCACCGGGTTGGGGTCCATGCCGGCCTCGGCCAGGGCGGCGCGGTGCTTCAGCCGCGCCGCCGTCAACGAGGTGGGCGTCGATGCGCCGGTCGAGGCCGCCAACTCCTGGCGTTCCAACTCCGCCACGGCGGCCACGAACTCGGGATCGTGCGTGAAGGCGCCGTGGCTTCCGGTCCGGGCCAACACCTCGGCCGGCGAACGGTCCGGCAGGAAGCCCTCGGCTCGGCCGACCGCGAAGATCACCTCGGCCAGCGACGCGCCACGGTCGAAGCAGATGACTCGCGGCTGCCAGTCCGGGGCGTACTTCGCGTTCGACCGGTAGAGCCCGTCGATCTGCCACCAGCGCGAGGCGATCAGCAGGAAGCGCCGCACCAGCCGGGCCATCGGGTAGGCGCCCACCTCGCCGCCCTCGACCAGGAACCTCCTCAGGACGGCGAAGTTCAGCGAGACGCGCTGCAGGCCCATCTCGCGGGCGGCCTCGACCAGCCCTGTGACCATCAACTCGGTGGTACCGCCGTGCGCCCTCGGGTCGTGGCGCATGGTGTCCAGCGACGCGCCCCGCCGACCCCACGGCGCGAATGTCAACAGCCCGCAGACGCGGCCGTTCGGCTGGTGCGCGGTGACGATCAAGTCGCGCCCGTCGGCCGGATCGCCGACCTCGCCGGACGTCATCGAGAAACCGCGTTCCTCCCCGCGCCGCCAGAAGCCGGCGTCGCGGGCCAAGACCCTCAACTCCTCGGGCGGGACGTCCTCCTGGCGCCGCACCTGGACGGTGTAGCCCATCCGCCGCAGCCGCCGCGCCGATTCGGCGACGCCCTTCAAGCGCCGGTCCCGCAGCGAGAACCGGTCCGGGTGGATGATCGCCTCGTCGCCCAGTTCCAGCGAGCGCAACCCAGCGGCTTCCCAGGCCCGGCCGCCGCGCCGGGTGGCGGACACCACAGCCGGGGTCCAGCCGTGCTTGCGGGCCAAGTCGATCCAACGCCCTATCGCGTCGCCCCAGGACGCCCGGTCCCCCACCGGGTCGGCGCTGGCCAGCAGAGTGTCACCGACCAATCGGCCCACCACGGCGGCTTTGCCGTCGCCCGAGAAAACCGCCGACTTGTCGGGACGAAGGTTGAAATAGCCCAGCGAGTCCTGCTCGCCGTACTGCCACAGCAGTCGGCGAAGCGACAATTCCTGGTCGGCTGTGAGGGTGCGGATTCGCCGGTCCGAGCGGGTGAAGACGACCAACGCGGCCAGCAGCGCCAGCGTCGCCACGATCGAGGTGGTGCGGATCACCCACCACGGCGCGACGGCGTGGTTCGGGGACGAGTGCCATTCGGGGCGTCCCCCGATTCCGGCGCCGGTGATTATCTCCTCCGGCCCCTGGCCGATCGTGACGTTCAAGGCCCACCAGGCTTTGACCGCCACCGAGTAGGCGTTCGAGCCGACGGTCACCGCCCAGGCGAAAGCCCAGACGCCGGCCACCGCCAGGCCGCACACCAGCGTCAAGGCCGCCCGGCCCACGGAGCGCCGGGAGACCGGCGCGCCGAAGGCCTTGCGGTGCGCCACCAGCCACCAGATCACGGCCACGGCGACCAGGGCGCTGATGGCCACCCGCGCCGGGATGATTGGCGTCGGGAGCCGGCGCGCCAAGCCTGGATAGAGGAACCCTTGCCATTCGAACCCCGTCGCCCAGGCCACCAACAGGAAGGCGGCGTAGATCACCGCCGGGGCTTGGAGCAACAACACGACCGCCCACATGGCGGCCCGTTTGCGATGGCGGATGGCGACCGCGAGGACCAGCAGGGCCGCGAAATTGAACAACGACGAGTTGGCGGGCAGGTTGACGCCGTCCAGGGCCAGCCAGACCACCCGGTAGAGGTGCGGGAACAGCCGTCGCACCGGCCAGGCGGCCAACGCCCAGATGGCGGCGAAACCCAGAATCTTAGCCGTCCAGACGGGGGTGCGGTTGTCTCGCCATTCGCATGCGGTGCCCGCAGCCTTGGCCATCGTTCTTCCTTCCCCCGATACGCTTCCCCCGACACGGCGGGCCCGATTGGCACGGTCCTCACCGTCCTTCAGACCCTATTGTGCCGCAAACCCGGACCTGACCTGTGGACCAAGGGGCGAAGTGTTCACTGGTCAACCCACCCGGCAGCCCGGACCATCTCTTAGCCTTGGCAGATGCAAACCGTCGTCTTGGCAGTGGCGGCCGTGGCCGCCACCCTGGCCGCCAGCGCCCTCGGCAAATGGATTCGGATCGGGCCGCCCCTCTTGCTGGTGGTCGCGGGCATGGGCGTGTCGCTGCTTCCGTCCGTCCCGGACATCTCGGTCGATCCAGGCTGGATCCTGGGCGGCGTCCTCCCCCCGCTGCTCTATTCCTCGGCGATCCGGATGCCGACGGTGGACCTGCGCCGCAACTCCGCCGCCATCGGCGTGTTCTCGGTGCTCCTGGTGGTGGTCACAGCGGTAGTGACCGGCCTGGTCATACACCTGGTCTTCCCGGCGGTGCCGCTGAACGTGGGGATCGCCCTGGGCGCGGTGGTCTCCCCGACCGATGCGGCCGCCATCACCATCATCAAGAAGGCCGGGGCGCCCGCCCGCGTGGTGACGGTTTTGAGCGGCGAGTCCCTGCTGAACGACCCCACCGCCCTGGTGATGCTTCGTGCCGCCCTCGCTGCGACCGTGTCGTTTCCGCTGGTGGCGTGGAGCTTCATCTGGGCCATCGGCGCCGCGAGCGTGGTCGGCCTGGTTGTCGGATGGGCCGCGCTGAGGATCGGGCGCCACGTCCAAGACCCGACCGCGCACACCGTGTTCTCCTTCCTGGTGCCGTTCGCGGCCTACCTGCCGGTGGAGCACCTGGAGTCCTCCGGCCTGGTCGCGGTGGTGGTCGCGGGCCTGGTGGTGGGCCAGGGCGCGCCCCGCTTCATCTCGGCCCGCAACCGGTTGGCCCAGGAGAGCAATTGGCTGACCGTGGACATGTTGGCGGAGGGCGCGGTCTTCCTGGCGATGGGCCTGCAACTGTCCGGCCTCTACCAGGGCTTCCGGCGCGAGAACGACTCGGTCGGCCGCGCCCTTATGACCGCAGCCCTCGCCCTGGTCGCGGTCCTGGTGGTGCGGGGCCTGTTCACGGCGACGATGCTGGCCGGTCTGGGGCTGCGCGAGCGGCATCGTCGCCCTAGTTCTTCTTCGGCGCTCCCGCCCGACCCGAACGCCGCCCACCTGGGCTGGCGCGACGGCCTGGTGCTGCAATGGGCCGGTCTGCGGGGGGTCGTGACCGTGGCGGCCGCCCAGACGTTGCCGCTGGACACGCCTGAGCGCCCGGCGCTGATCCTGATCGCCTTCGCCGTCGCGGGCGCCTCGCTGGTGCTGCAGGGTGGCACGCTCCCCGCGTTGCTGCGCGCGCTGGACCTGCGGGGCGGCGGCGAGGAGGGCTGGATGCCTTGGCGGGTCGAATTGCGGCATCGGCTGTCCGGCGTGGCGGCGAGGTTTCTCGATGCCGACGGGCCGGGTTTGCGCCGCCCCGACGGCCGGGCGTATTCGGCTCGGGGCATCGAACTGGCTCGCCAGACCCTGCGTTGGGTGACCGTGCCGAACGTTGACGAGCCGCCTCTCGCCTCGTCCGCTCCGGGCGATGGGCGCGAGCGCCGCGAGGAGTTGCGCGAGTTGCGGCTGGACGTGGTCCGGGCGATGCGTTCCGACCTGTTGGGCGCCCGTCGCGCCGGCGCCTTCCCGTCGGTCGTCCTCGAGGAGGGCCTGGAGGAACTGGACCGCGAGGAGCTGGCCATCGAGTTGGGGCCGGACCAGTCGTCGTAGACGTACGATGCCGCTCGGCCTTGTCCTGCGGCCCACCCGTCAGTCGAGCGCCCCGTTGGCGACCGCCTCGGTCAACGCCTGCACGAATCGAGCGGCTGCCCGTTCGGCCCAGTCCTCGACCTTCAGGCGGAACGCCTCGGTCTCCGAGGGGTCGATCTCGCGGCGCCAGATCCTCAGGGGCTCCAGATCGCCATCCGCGAAAACTGCGATTTCGGGGCCGCCGTCGGGCGATTCGGCCAGGCCGACCTGGTACGCCTGCTCGATTCTCGATTTGCCGGTCGGAGCATCCCAGGTGTCGGCTCGCGCCGCGAACACGCCACCGCTCGCAGCGTACCCGTCCGGCACTCCGACACCTGGCCCCATGCCGACTCGCCAACCAAGCCCACGAGGTAACTCGTACCCGCGAATCGCGACTTCCAGGCGTTTCTCGCACGCTGCGCGGACACGCGCCGCGGCGCGGGCGGCAACACGCCCGGGCTCATCCCGCCGGTTGCCCTCCCCGACCGCCGCATCGATCAGACTGGTGTCCGGGCGGCGAACCGGCGTGAGCGCGGACTCCATCACCCCAATCGCGTCGATGACTCTTTCGGAAATGAACTGTACGAACTCGTCCGGGCCACCCGAATCAGCCGCTTCGAGGCCGTCGACATACCTGTCCCGTTGGTCTGCGAAGATCACTAGCGGCACGCCGGGGTTCCGGTACAGGTACAGACTCGCGAGCGCCCGTGCCACACGTCCGTTGCCGTCGGCGAACGGATGCACCGAGACGAAGGCGTAGTGCGCATAGGCTGCCTGCACAACCGGGTGGGCGGCATCGAACTCCGGGCTCCGCAGCTGGTCTACCAGGCGAGTCATTTCCGGGTGCGTGCTCTCGGGAGGGGCATAATGATGCACCCGACCGGTGGAACTGCTGGTCGGGTTGTTGGGGTGAGTCTTGTACTCGCCGTGGGGAAGCGCCCGTTGTTCCTCCCGATGAGTCTCCTGGCGCTTGGTCAGGATCGCATGCAGTTCCCTGATCCAGCTCTGGCTGATCGGCTCCGAACTCGCAGCGGTGTCCAGGACGAACTCGTACCCTTCCAGCTGATCCTCGATGGAGCGCCGGGGTTGTTCCCCTTTCATGGCGAGCGCTTCGCGCCACTCCCCCGACCTCGTCGCCACAGTCTTGGTGAAGCCTCGGTCGGTGGTGTACAGCCCTTCGAGCGCGCCGGTGTCAACAGCTGCGGATCGAATCGCCACTTCGAGTGCCTGCGCGCGCTCGTCCTCGGTGGCGGCCGCCCTGACTTCACCCAGGTGTTCGGCGTACTGGTCGACCACGCTGGCGCCGAAGGGGACCTGCCAGTCCGCGAACGCGCGGAAGGGTACGTACGCCATCATTCCTCCAACCTATCGGGCGCTGGCAGCCCGGCCACATACATGTCGCGGGCGCGGCTCCACCTAACGAGCTCGGCTTGCCTTCTAGTTCCGTCGGTGGTCGGTTCGGGCGACCTCGGACTGCCTGTGGGGCTTATTCGCGCGGGACGGCGATGACGGGTGGGCTGTGCGGCGGGGTGATGGTGGTCTGGCCGGTTGCGGGGTCGTGGTTGTGGGCCCATCCGTGGTGGGTCTTCAGCTGGTGGTGGGCTTTGCACAAAAGCTGCATGTTCGAACCGGTGGTCTGCTCGGCCGCTGGTCTGGCCGGGTCGTAGGGCACCCGGTGGTCGGCTTCGCACCGGCCCGGTGGCGCCGAGCAGTTCGGGACGCAGCAGCCCCGGTTCCTGGCCTCCAGCAGCAGCCTCAGCTTGGCGCCCGCCTGGTAGGAGTCGGAGGCGATGGTGTTCGCGGGCCACTCGGCCGGGTCCGGAACCAGTCCGGGCGGGAGAACCCGGTCGCCGAGGCCGACCACCCGGCCGGCGTCCTCGACCAGGGCCTGCCAGGTCGCGTCCTTCGCGATCCTCCGGACGACGTCGGCGGGGATCGGGGTGTCGTCGGACAGCCACCCGGGCTGGTCGGAGGCGCCGAGCAGGGTCCCTGCGGGCACGTGGATGAGCATGTGGGGGCGGGCCATCAACTGGTTGACGGACTTCGCGCGCTCCTCGGGCTGGTCGC
>JAISCU010000058.1 GCA_031265345.1 Bifidobacteriaceae bacterium | reverse complement strand
CATACAAGTGGTCGGCCAGCCAGGGGACCCGCCGGAACAGCCTCGCGTGGGCGGATTCGCGAGTGGCCAGGAACAGGCGCACCTCCGCCACCGGCAGCTGCAGATCGGCCGCGAAAGTGGTGGCGGCCTGCGGCAACAGGGCGGTGGCGCCAGGCTCGACCAAGGGAAGGCCCACATCGGTGTAGCCGAAGACCTCGCGCGAGAGCTGGCCCAGCGCCTGTCCCAGTTGCATCCCGAACAGCGACCCGACCAGCGGCAGGACGAACCGGGACGTGTCGCGAGCGGCCTCGGCCACGCCCGGATGCTCCTCGGCGTGTCGTTCCATCAGGTGGGTCATCGCCTTGGTCAACGAATTGGCGACCGGCGTGGTCAACTGGCGCCAGCGCGGCAGGGTCGCCTCGATCCAGTCGGCCGCCGACAGGGCCGCCGCAGGCGTCCCCGCGGCCATGAATTCGGTCGCCTGGTCCAGCCACAGATCGGCCACCTTGAAGGCCTCGTCTACCACGCTGGACTGGCTGGCGACCACCGTCGGGTCGACGCCTTTGGACAGGGAGACCTTGCGAGCGGCATCGTGCGCCAAATCCCAATTGATGGCGCCGTCCGGCGAGCCGGAGCGCAACAACTCGCCCAACTGGCCGACCAGTTGGCCCAGCTCGGCGTCGGAGCCGGACATGCCCGCCGCCTGGAACAGCGCGCGCGGATCGACCCCGGACTGGCGCAACGCCTCCAACACCTCGTCGGCGCGCGGCCCGAACCAGGTCCGGATCAACTCGACGAACTCTGGCGGAAGGTCGCGCCCCTGGGCGCCGGGCTGTTCGGTCATGACTCCCCCTCTTGGTTGGTTCAACGGTAGCAACTCGGGCCGCCTCCAGGTCCAGGCTGGGCTCCAACCAGGCTCAGGCCAGACCCGGGCCAGGCCCAAGCGCGGCGCGGGGAAATCCAGCGAGTTCCCATTTGAGGGAGAATTGCCTGCGTGACCTTCGACGCCACCGCCGACCCGACCATCTACCCGACCGCCGACGCCACCACCGACTCGACTGTCCGGCCGCCAGCCAAGCGCCGCCTCGCCCCGCGCACCGTCAGCCTCATGGTGGGTTTCGGGGCGACCATCGTGGCCGGCGCCGTCCTGTTCACGTTGCCCGTGCCGTACATCTTGGAGACGCCCGGACCCACTGTCGACACGCTGGGCAGCCACGACGGCAAGGAGCTCATCCAGATCGACCAGGAGCCGAGCCACGAGATCACCGGCGAGCTGCGCCTCACCACGGTGGGCGCATTCGGCAGCGATCCCGGTTCGCTGGGCCTGGCCCAGTTGGTCAAGGGCTATTTCTCGGCCAGCGACGCGATAGTCCCCTACGACTTGATCTACCCCCGCCATTCGACTTCCGAGGAACGCGAAGCCCAGTCCTCCGCCGAGATGACGTCCTCGCAAGACGCGGCCACGGCAGCGGCGCTGGAGTACCTCCAACTGGGTGTGGGGGTGCAAATCGGAGAAGCCTTATCCGATGCCGCGTCCAAGGTTTTCGAGCCCGGCGACGAGTTGGTCTCGATCGACGGCCAACCGGTCGAAGGGTTCGCCTCGCTGACGCGCCTGATCAGGGGGATCGAGCCCGGCGCCGAGGCCCAGGTCGGCCTGATCCGGGACGGCGAGGAGCGCACGGTCGCGGCGGTGACCGGCCAGGACGCCGACGGGAACACCATTCTGGGCGTCACCATCACCTTCACGTTCCCGGTCGAGATCGAGTTCGGCGTCGAGGACATCGGCGGTCCCAGCGCGGGGTCCATGTTCGCGCTCGGGATCATCGACAAACTGGGCGATTCCGACCTGGCCGACGGGCGCGTCATCGCGGGCACCGGCACGGTGGACGCGGACGGGTCGATCGGCGTGATCGGCGGGATCCGTCAGAAGATGATCGGCGCCAAGCGGGACGGGGCGGAGGTCTTCCTGGCGCCCGCCGCGAACTGCGGGGAAGTGACCGGCCACGAGCCGTCGGGTCTGCAAGTGGTCAAGGTCTCATCGTTGGACGATGCCGTTCGCGCGCTCGACGCCCTGAAGTCGGGTGGCGCCGGGCGGCTTCCCGGCTGCTCCGGCTGAAGCGGGCTGCCCCGGCGGATGGCATCGTTCGCCTGGGCTGAAGGAGCGGCCGGACGCGCGCCGACCGTCGGCGTCAAACTGGGGCGGGCGGCATCGTGCTCCTGGGCTGCCAGCACGGCCCGACGGGCGCCGACCTTTGGCGTCAAACCGGGGTGGACGGCATCGTGCTCCTGGGCTGCCAGCACGGCCCGACGGGCGCCGACCTTTGGCCTCAAACGGGGGTGGACGGCGCGGTCCTACGGGCGCCGGAAGGGATTACGCTCAGAGCGGAGCCCGGAGATTGCGTCTGGTCTGGGACGCCAGGAGGCGTTAGGGGGCTGCGAGATGTGTTTGGATTAACGGTGTGTTCTCGCTGAATCTGCCGCCACGTCCACCACGACCGCCAAGACCGCCGCGCCAGCCGGGGAACCAGGGGAAGCCGCTGCTGCGTTCGCCCATCGCCTGGACCGTATTCATCCTGGTGGTCCTGGTCTTGGCCCTGGTCGCGGCGTCGAAGCTGTGGACGGAGGTGCTGTGGTTCCGCCAACTGGGATTCCTGAACGTCTTCACCACGCAGTGGATCGCCAAGATCGTGCTGTTCGTGGTGGCGGCGCTGGTGATGGGGCTGGTGGTCTGGCTGTCGCTGTGGATCGCCTACCGAGCGCGGCCGGTGTACGTGCCGACCAGCGACTCCGAGCAGGTGGTGGGGCGTTACCGCGAGCAGTTCGAGCCCTTGCGGCGCCCGGCGATGATCGTGGTGCCGGTGCTGGCGGGGCTGTTCGCGGGTGGCAACGCCGCCGCCCAATGGGAGAACGTGCTCCTGTTCTTGAACTCCCAGCCCTTCGGGCAGACGGACCCCCAATTCGGGCTCGATTTCTCGTTCTACACCTTCCAATTGCCGGCTATCCGTTTCATGGTCTCGTTCCTCATGGGCACGGTCGCGCTGGGATTGGTCGTCGCGATAGTGATGCACTACCTCTACGGCGGCATCCGGGTCGGAATGGGCGGCGGCACCAAGGGCGGCCTGGCCAAGGGCGCGCGGATCCAACTCGGCATCACCGCGGCGGTGTTCTGCTTGCTGGTGGCGGTGCAGTACTTCCTCGACCGCTATTCGATGGTCTCGGCGAGCGGGAGCCGCTGGGACGGCGCGTTCTACACTTCGGTTCATGCGAACATGCCCGCCAAACTGATCATGGCCTCCATCGCCGTCTTCGTGGCCGCGATGTTCGTGGTGGCGGCTTGGAAAGGTGACTGGAAACTACCCGCCACCGGCCTGGGGCTGATGATCCTGTCAGCGGCTGTGGTGGGTTGGGCATATCCCGCGCTGATTCAGAAGTTCTCCGTCGAGCCTTCCATGCAGGACAAGGAACAGGAATACATCCAGCGCAACATAGACGCCACCCGGATGGCTTTCGGCCTGGAGGATGTCGAGGTCAGCTCCTACAGCGCCAAGACGGACGCCGCGCCGGGAACGCTGCGTGAGGACGCGGATTCGACCGCTTCGATACGCTTGCTCGACCCGACCGTGGTGAGCCCGACCTTCCGCCAGAGGCAACAGAATAAGCAGTATTACGACTTCCCGTCCGTGCTGGCCGTGGACCGTTACGAGATCAATGGTGAGACGCGAGACACGGTCATCGGCGTGCGCGATCTGAAACTGTCCGCAATTGCCGACGCCAGTGCCAACTGGGTCAATCAGCACACTGTTTACACCCACGGCTACAGCGCGGTCGCGGCTTACGGCAACACCACCGACGATCAAGGTTGGCCAGCCTTCTACGAGGGCGACATCCCGGCTGACGGCGATTTGGAAGTGACGGAGCCGAGGATCTATTTCGGGACTACGTCCCCGGACTATTCGATTGTCGGCGGCACTGAGAACGACACGCCCGTCGAACTCGACTATCCCTCCGACGAGGAAGAGTCTGGCCAGGTCAGCACCACTTACATGGGCAATGGTGGCCCGAATGTCGGATCGGTGCTGAACAAGATCCTTTACGCCATGCGCTTCGGCTCGACCAACATCCTGTTCTCCGAATCCGTGCGCCCCGAATCTCAAATCCTCTACGACCGCGATCCTCACGACCGGGTCCAGAAAGTGGCGCCCTATTTGACTTTGGACGAGCGAGTCTATCCAGCGGTCGTGGACGGACGCATCGTTTGGATCGTGGATGGTTACACCACTTCCGATGCCGTGCCCTATTCCCAGCACCAACAACTCGAGACCGCGACGAATGATTCGATCAATGCTCTGGGCAGCGCGGGAATCACCACCATCGGCTCCCAGCGGGTCAACTACTTGCGCAACTCGGTCAAAGCTGTGGTGGACGCCTACGACGGGTCGGTCACCCTGTATGCCTGGGACGCCGACGAGCCGGTGCTGAAGGCATGGGCCGGGATCTACAAGAACAACCTGACCGCGATGTCGGAGATATCGGGCGACCTCATGAGCCACATGCGCTATCCCGAGACCATGTTCAAGGTACAGCGCGCAGTCTTGGCGCGTTACCATGTCGGGGACGCCAAGTCCTTCTACTCAACCCAGGATTTCTGGAAGACCCCCGGCGATCCGACCAAAGAGGGCGATAACCCGCCGCTGCAGCCGCCTTACTACCTGACCATGAAGATGCCGACGCAGGACAAGGCGACGTTCTCATTGTCTTCGACCTACATCACGGCTGGCACGGGACAAGACGACCGGTCGATTCTGAAAGGCTTCTTGGCGGTCAATTCCGAGACCGGCAACAAGGCCGGCGAGGTCGACGAGGACTATGGGAAGATCCGGCTCTTGCGGATGCCGCAAGGCGACTCGGTGGCCGGTCCGGGCCAGGTCCAGAACACGTTCGTGTCCGATTCGACGGTCAAGAGCGAGATCCGGCTGCTGCAGGACCAAGGCACCGAAGTGGTCAAGGGCAACCTGTTGACGCTTCCCGTGGGCGGCGGCCTGCTCTATGTGCAGCCGCTGTACGTCCAGGCCTCGTCCGGCACGAAGTTCCCCTCCCTGCAGAAGGTGGTGGTCGGGTTCGGCGAGAACGTCGGCGTGGCGGACACCCTCAACGAGGCCCTCAACAAGGTCTTCGGCGGTGACGCCGGGGCCGAGGCGGGCGACAAGGACGTGACCAAGGAGCCCGATCTGGACCTCGCGGACGAAGTGCCGCCGGCGGGCGAGCCGGACGAGACGGGGACGGATGGCACGCCGCCTCCGTCCGCGGAGCCTTCGGGCGCGGCATCGTCTGAGCCCTCCTCCGCGCCATCCGCTTCCGCTGTGCCCCCACCGGCGGGCGGGGCGGACCTGGACCAGGCGATCGACGACCTGCTGACCGCCATCGACGCGGCCGATTCCGCCATGAAGCAGGGCGACTGGGACGCCTATGCCAAGGCCCAAAGGGATATCGAGGCCGCGCGAGAGGCGGTCGAGGGTGCCCGCGACTAACGGGGACGGTACCTTTACCCTCTCACTCTAAGGTTTTCCACAGCCGTTTCCGCAGGTCAGTCCCTGTGGATAACGGGTCCGTCCCCA
>JAISCU010000041.1 GCA_031265345.1 Bifidobacteriaceae bacterium | reverse complement strand
GGTCTGCCCCCGTCGCCAAGGCCTCGGCAAAGTCGTGGGGCGGATGGTCGATAGGCTGGCGTCGGGGGCGGTGGCTGAGGACACGCGAACGGCCCGGAACCCGAATTGCGCCTCAAACGCGTTCGCGGTCGCGGCCGGCCGACCACGAACCCCGAACAGGCGCATTTCAGCCCGGATCGAGGCCCGAACCAGCCGATCCCGGCGTGAATTGCGCCTCAAACGCGTTCGCGGTCGCGGCCGGCCGACCGCGAACCCCGAATAGGCGCATTTCAGCCCGGGACCGCACCCGCGTCGGCCGCGGTCGCCAACGTGTGCACGTCCACCATCCGCCCCCCACGACTTTGCCGAGACCTTGCCCCCGTCGCGCGATGCCGCGCCGTCGGCCTTGGCGCGCGGCTTGGGTCGGGCTGGCCTGGATTCGCGCCGAAAACGTGGACGATGCCGCTGGCGAGCCTGTCGGCTATGGGGCGGCCTTGACCAAGCTTGGGTTGCCGGCCGCGCGGCATCGTCCATGCCGTGGCGGCGACGCGGCGACGCGGAGCGTGCGGCGATTCGTCCGAGGCCTCTGGGATGTCGCGCGAATCGGGCCGGAGAAGGGCCGTGATCTTCCGCACTCCGGCCAGCGTCGAGAAGTTTCTGAGAACGATTCTCGACTGTCTTGGGGACGGCCCCCAATGCCGTTGAGTTTCGAGGGCGCGGCCGCCGGTCGGGCCTGGATGCGGCGCGAAAAGACAGGATCCATGGTTGTCGCGCGCGAGCGTCAGGGATCCTGCGTTTCTTCGGGTCGGGTTTTCATCGAGCGTTAGGGATCCTGTCTTTTCGTCTCCGGCCCCCTGCCCGGCCGGCGGCGGAACCGCAGGTCAGCGGGCCGCGCCCAAAAGGGCACGGAACAAGAAACGCAGGATCCATGGAAGTCGCGGAAACGGTGCCCCACGAAAACGCAGGATCCATGGTTGTCGGCGCCGAGCGCCAGGGATCCTGTCTTTTCCACCGCCGCCCGTCCCCGGTCGGCGGCGACCGGTCGGACCACCGGGACCCCGCCCCAAGCAAACGACACAGCGACGGGTCCCAATACTGCCGGCAGCGGTTCCTTTTGTGTTCACGGCGAACGCCGGTCATGGTGCCGGGTGGTCGGAAGAGAGCCGACTGCGGCACCGAAATGGTCTCGAACAGGTATTGCATTCGACAGGGTTTCACGATATACTAAGACCATGCCCCGAAGCCGCGAACCTGAAGGCCCCGAAAGCTCGGGCGCGGCCGGCCGAGCCTCCTCAGGAGGGCCTGGCGGCGATGGCGCTGGGGCGGGCCAGGAGACCGGTTTCTGGGCGATCCCGGGCGTGCCCGTTCCTGGCGGGAGCCAGGCCTACCGGCCCGGAACGGCCGGGGTGGGCGGGTTCGCGCCTGTGGAGACGGCGAGGACCGAGGCGTGCGCGGAGATTGTGGGCCAGCCCGCCGATCTGGGCGAGTTGGTCGCGATCGGCGGGCTGGTCGCGGCGCGGATGGCCGAATTGACGGGTCCCACAGCCAGGGGCGGCGGATCGGCGGGCCGCCATGTGGATGACAATGGCGGCGTGGATGGCGATGACAGTCCGGGCGCCGGGCGTGCGGGGACGGTGGAGGCGGGCGGTTGCCGCCCTTTGGGTGGCGACCCGGGGGTGTTGGACCAGATCGTCGGGTTGTTGAGGCTGGAGAACACCGTCCGAGCTGTGACCAGCGAGTTGTTGCGCGAAGCGGATCGATACCAGGTGGCCGAACAAGTGACGAGCACGAGACTGAACACTTGGCTGGCGGTCAAGGGCCAGTTGACCGCCCGGCAGGCGTCCGCCCTGGTGCTGGGCGCGAAGGAGACGGAACGGCTCACGCTGGTCCGCGAGGCGGCGCTGGCGGGCGCGGTCAACGCCCCGCAGGTGGCGGCGATCGCCGATGTGTTGAAGCATCTGCCGCGCGAACTCGACCAGGCCCAGAGCGCTGAGGCCGAGAGGGTGCTGGTCGGGCTGGCGCCCGAGTTGGCGTCCGACGGGTTGGGGCGGGCCAGCGAATTGGTGTTGGAGCACGTCGCGCCGGAGGTCGCCCAGCAGGACGCGGAACAGAAGGCCGCCCGTCAGTTGGAGAGGGCGGAGCGCAAACGATACTTCCAGGTCCGATCGAACCCCGATGGGACGGCGACCCTTTCTGGTTTGCTGCCCATAGTCGAGGGCGAACAAGTGCGGGCCGTGATCGACGCGGCGGCGGAGAAGCGCCGCCGCGAGCAGGTCGACGCGACCGGGCGGATGGTGCTGGACCGCGGCCAGGCCCGCGCGGACGCACTGACTGAGATCTGCAGCCACGTCCAAAGCTGCGACGGCGCCACCGACTTGGGAGGCACCGGGGCGCGGCTCGTGATCACGATCCCCGCCTCCGACTTGTCTGAAGGCGGCCTGGTGGATGGTCGGTCGGCGGGTACTGGCGACCGGATCGACTCTGCGGTCCTGGGGACTCTGGCCTGCGACAGCGAGGTCATGCGGACCGTGGTCGGCGCCAGGGGCGAGGTCCTGGACATCGGGCGGGCGTCCAGGATCATCCCGAAAGCCATCCGGACGGCGTTGACGGTTCGGGACGGCGGGTGCGCGTTCCCAAGCTGCGAGCGTCCCGCGGAGGTCTGCCACGCGCACCATGTTCAGCCGTGGAACTGCGGCGGGGATACCCAACTATCGAACTTATGTTTGCTATGCCCCAGTCATCACAGGATGGTCGAGCCGCCGAAAGGCCGACCCCCGGACTGGGTGCCGGTCCTGGGGGGCGACGGGTTGTGGGAGTTCGTCCCACCGAAATGGTTCGATGTGGAACAACAACCCTTGCTCCACCAAAGATTCATCAACCGGGGCGCCCGACCAAACGCGCCCGACTGATTCGCGAATTGCGCCGACGTGACCGAAGGACGCCGGGCGTGGCGGCCGTGCCCACGTCTTCGACGCGTAGGTCAAGAGCCACGAAGCGGTCGAACCAGCCACGATCTATGTGGTGGCCACCGCCCGAACTGCCTGTCACACATTGGGCGCCTGGCACGCCAATCGCCGTTGCGGACCAACACATCTAGAACAGGTCGGAGTGCGACCCGGTGCGCTCGAACACGACGGCCCCATTGCCGACCTGATAGACCAACAGCCAGTCAGGTCTGAGGTGGCATTCGCGGCAGCCTGCGAAGTCGCCAACCAGCGAGTGATCGAGCGACGTTGCGGGGAGCGGCTGCTCGTGCACTATTAGGCGGATGGCCTCATCCAGGAGCGACAGATCCCAACCCCGTTTCCCTGCCCGCTTGTAGTCCTTCTTGAACCGGTTCGTGAAGTCGGACCGCAGCATCACGACCGAAGTTCTGCCAGCAGAGCGTCAGCGTCCGCGAACCGCGCGGCACCTGAGTCGAGAATCGCCGTTCCTTCATTGACCGCATCCCTGGTGGCCCGATTCGGCCTAAGGTCGAACGGCAGGCCCTCCTCACGGCGCGACGCGTGCAGGAACAGGTTGATTGCCTGGGTCACCGTCATGCCGTAACGAGCGTAGATCTCTTGGACATCGGCCTTCACTTCGGGATCGATGCGCAGGTACATGCTTGCGGTCTTCGCCATGGCAGCAATTCTACATCACAGCCGCTATACATTGTTGTGACTGTGTACCGCGCCGGATCGGTCGGGCGGCTCGCGCTCGCCGGGTCGCGCAGCGGGCGCGTCGCCGATCTGGGGGCCGGGACACAGCCCGACGTCAGGTTTGCGATGCCGGTGGCGCAGGAGGGCTTTTCGTTCCTCATCGCGGTCGGGACAACGAACGCCGTCCACTGTCGCGCCAGCGATTCGCGAACCCAGTGTGTCACCCGCGACCCGCAGTGTCACACTCGTGGCGTGCCGACCGACCATGCCCGCTACATGGTGACGGACACGGGGCCAACACGCCACACGCTGGACGTGCCGCAGCGACACTGGCCCACGACGAAACGCAGCCGTGCGTTGGTGGAACTGGCGCGCATCGGGGACGAGGAGCTTGAGCGCTCCGACGCGGCGCAGGCGAGGGCCCATTCCGAAGCAGTGAACGCCTTGACCGCCTTCGCTGGGACCTTCCCACCGGAATACCTGGAGGACTTGCGCGACGAGTGGCCGTCATGAGCACGCCGGTGATCCTCGATGCCAGCGTGTTGATCGCCGCGACCGAACCCGGCGACGCCCATCACCGTGAAGCCGCGCGGCTCATGACCGCAGCCGAGCCTCGCACCATGCTCGTCCATCCCTTGACGCTCGCAGAAGTCCTGGTGGGAGGCATCCGGCGCGGCGCGGGCGAGCATCTCCAGGCGGCGATCGCGGCGGCCGGAGTCGCCACAACCTCCGGAGACGCCGTCAGTCCCCTGGACATCGCCATTGTTCGCCGCGCCACGGGTCTGAAGCTGCCCGATGCCGTGGTGGCGGCCACCGCCCAAGCGCTCGGCGCCGACCTGGCCACTTTCGACACCGCACTGGCGCCCGCGCACGCCCGGCTGTCCTAATTGCTGTTGACCAGGTCGCCGGGTTGGAGCGCGACCAGGCCGTCTTGATCGGTGCGTTTGACCACGCCGAATTTCCCGTACAGTTCCAGGGCCGCTGGTGAGGGATGCCCGTAGGAGTTGTCGCGCCCAGCGCTCATCACGGACAGGCGCGGCACCAGCGCTTCAGCCAATGACTCTGATTGGCTGGCCGAGCCGTGGTGTGCCACCACCACGACGCCACCGGCACCGCTCACGGCTGCCTTCCCACTGGCGTTGCCGCCGTCGGACCTGGCAGCCGGACCCCCGCTTGCGGCCAGATCGGCGCGGCCCGACCGGCCCACGCTCACGGATCGGCCGAGGGCAATAGACGCGCCAGTCCCCGGAGGCGGGTCAGCCGCGACAGCCGGGGCGGCCTCCGCCGCCAAGGCCAGATCGGCGCGGCCCGACCAGTCCGCGCTCACGGATCGGCCGACGGTAACAGATGAGTCGGCCCCGCGAGGCGCGTCGGCGCCGACGGATGGGTCGGCTTCAGTTGCTCGCAGGGTCCGCAGCAGGGCGGACTGACCGGCCTCCTCGAGATCGCCCAGGGCCCAGACCGTCAGGCCAGCGGATTCGGCCAGGACAGCCAGCCCGGCATCGTTGGCCGCTTGGTCCTCGCCGCTCGAGGGAGCCTCGGGGCACAGCTCGGCCAAGGGCGACGGATAGATCGAGACGGTGGCCGAACCGACCGTTGCCGAGGCCCGACCACTGTCACTCAATTGACGCAGGTCGGCACCCGCCTTCTGAGCCAAAGACAACGTCCTGGACGGGTCTTGGCCACACGGCGGCCCGTACGCCAACTCCCCGACCTCGCGGCCTGCCAACGCATCCGCGAGTCCGCCGACGTGGTCGGCGTGGAAATGAGTCAACACGACCAGGTCGAGCCGGTTGGCACCCAAGGATCGCAGGCACTCCCCCACGCCGCCACCCTCCGGACCGGCGTCGATCAGCACCGCCGCATCAGAGCCGGATCGCACCGCCACCGCCGTCCCTTGGCCAACGTCGCACACGGCCACCGCCCAATCGGCTGGCGGTCCTCGGCTCATGACTCGCTCGATTGGCGTCCGCGCCGGTCCCGCCGCCGCGAACACCACCACAGCCATGACGCCCGCGGCCAAACGTAACCAGGCTCGCTGCCGCCGCAGCCACCAGGCCAGTCCGATCAACGCCGCCGTCGCCGCCAACGCGAGCAGGAAGCCGCCTGCCCCGGAGGGCCAGGGGATAGCCGCCAGCGGCCAGCGCGCCACCCAGGAGGCCACCCAGCCGATGAGATTCGCAGCGCCATTGCCGACGGCCACCCCGACGTCCGCCAGGACGCTTGAGACTGGGCCCAAGGCCAGCGCGGCCAAGGCGGCAATGGTCGCAACCGGCACCGCCGGTCCGGCCAGCAGGTTGGCCGGCATAGCGGTGAGCGATATCTGACCAGCGAAAATGGTGATGACCGGCGCGCAGAGCACTTGCGCCGAGGCCGTCAGCGCGATTGCCTCGGCCAGCCCGGTCGGCAACCGGGGCCAGCGGCGTCGCAGCGCCAGACCCAGCGGGGGCGCCAGAACGATCAGTCCTGCTGTGGCCAACGCCGACAGCAGCAGTCCGTACGACCGAGCCATCCACGGATCGGCCAGCAGCACCAGCAGGACGGCGGACGCCAGCGCTCCGAGAGCCATGCGCGTCTTGCCGAAGGCGATCCCCACGACGGCCACCAAGCCCATCAGAACGGCCCGCAGAACCGACGGCCCCGGCCCGATCAGCACCACGAAGCCGATCAAGGTGGCTGCCCCAGTCATGGCGGTGAGCCAGCGCGGGAGCCGCGCCAACGCCGCCAAGCCCAGCACCAGGCCCAGCACAATGGCCACATGGGCACCGCTGACAGCCGTGATGTGGGTCAGCGAAGTGGCCTTCAGGTCGGCGTCCAACGCGGGAGCGATCCGACTCGTGTCCCCCAGCGCGATCCCTTCCAGCAGCGGGTTCGCCCGCTCGCTCAGACCGACCCTCAGGTCGTACACAAAGCCCCGCCAACCCTCGGGACGCGAGACCTCGGGCGCCGCCAAGGCGTGAGCCACCACGCGTTGATCCGACGCCCGCTCGGCTGGCTCCAGGCGCGCCCGGAGCCGCAGCACCGATCCCATCCGGGGCGGTGACCCCTCGAGATAGGCCACCATCGGCACGCCCGGTCCGGTCTCGGCCCCCGCCAACCAGGCCGTTCCGACAGCCGTGACCGAGGTCTCCCCGCCCCAAGGCGAGGCCCGAGCCTTGGCCGGTTGATTCAACCGCAGCACCAACTCGACCCGCTGATGGTCCTGGGCCGCCCGTGCCAACGCTGTCCGAGCCCAGGCCAAGCCTTGCCCGCCCGCAGCGCCCAGGAGCGCGCCAGCGATCAACAGGGTCAAGGCAATCAACCGCACGGCTGTCAGTGATCCGGCCCGCTGCGGCTGCAGCCCGTCGCGGGCTCGCGGCAGCGTCCGCGCTGCCGACCCCCCACTCCGCGCCGGGTGGCTTGGTGCCAACCGAGGGTCACGGGAGTGCAGCGGCATTCGCGTGATGAATCCTCCGCGCCGCGCCAAACCGCCCCGCAGCAACCGACGGCCACGGGAGCGCAACGGGGTCCGCATTGTCGGTCGCCCACGTCGCGCCGGGCCGCCTCGGGCCGACCGCCGAGCGCTGTGTCGCGGCCGCGTTTGCTTTACCGTCCCCGCACGCCGCGCCGGGCCGCCTCGCCGCTTCCCGCGTGACTCGTCCCGCGATCCGTCCCGCCGTCCGGCCATCCCCGCCCCGCCCGCCAGACATACCGCGCCTGCGCTGAGCGCCAACCATCGTGGCCAACTCAGTGCCACCGCCAGGACCGCCCAAGCACAGGCCACTGGCAAAGCGAGGCGCAGGTCGGTCGATCGCCTCACCCGAACTCGACCGCTTCCGCCAGTCCGGCCAGCACTTTCGGGCCGATCCCGGTCACCTCGCCCAGATCGCTCAATTGGCCGAATGGCCCGTTCGCCTCCCGGAAGTCCACGATCCTCCCCGCCAGCACCGGCCCGATGCCCGGCAGCGCCGTCAACGCCTCGGCGCTGGCCTGGTTGACGTTGATCCTGCCGGACCCGTCAGCGCTGCTCCCGGCACCGCCCGAGCCGCCAGAGCCACCCGAGCCGCCAGAGCCATCCCCACTACCGCTCCCACCATCCGGCCCGATCACCGCTGGAGGCGTCTCGCCGGGCACCGGCACGTAGATGCGTTCGGCGTCGGCCACGCGGGCGGCCAGATTCAGGGCCGTCAAGTCGGCGCTGTCGAGGGCACCACCGGCCTGCTCCAGGGCATCGATCACCCGAGCGCCGGGCTCGAGTTCCACGACCCCTGGGCTGGCGACCGCACCGGCGACGTGCACCAGCAACACATCCGCCTGCGCGCCACCCTCCCCTGCTTCGCCGCTGCCCCCAACGCCCGCATCGCCCGCGCCACCAGCACCATCACCGCTGGCATCGTTTCCGGCCTCCCACGCGACCCGTTCCGACGCCGCCCCGGCCGCCGCCGGATCGGCCTCGCGCCCTGAGGCTGCCAGCAGCGAGGGCACCATCAGGGCGGCAGCGGCAACCAGGACCACTGCGACCGCGCCGACGATCGTCGCCCGGCTGAGCTTCAGTCGAAGCTCGGGCCGCGCGTGGGCGCCATGGGAGCCGCTTGCTCCGGAGGGCCCCTGCGCCGCCTCAGCCGTGGTCAGCCTGGCGCGCAGCCGCAACCTCGCCAACACGTCATCGGACGTGCCAAGCGGGTCTTCGCCGGAAGCGGGGCCGGGCATGAACCCCAAAATATGCGCCCGAACCCAAGTTCAACCGCCATAACCGTTCAAGCCTGTGGATCGGTGAGAATACTCAGACAGCCGCGAGGTCGCGCCCAGCCAGCCCGCTCACACCACCAAGTTGACCAGAGTGGGCGGACGGGAAATCACCCGGCGCACGGGCCGACCGGCCAGCGCGGCCACCACGGCGGCATCGTCCAAGGCGATAGCCTCCAAATCCGAGGCCGAGATGCCGGGCGGCACCGACAGGCGCGCGCGGACCTTGCCCTGGATCTGGACCACGGCTGTGACGGCCTCCTCGACCAGGTAGGCCGGGTCCGCCACCGGGTACGGCTCGTGCGCCAGCGAAGCCGCGTGGCCCAACCGCTGCCACAGTTCCTCCGAGATGTGCGGCGCCACCGGGGCCAGCAGCTTGACCAGCGTCTCGACCGCCAGACGCGGCGGCGAATCGAGCGACGTCAGGTGGTTGTTCAGCACGATCATGCGGGCTATCGCCGTGTTGAAGCGCATCGCGTCCATCTCTTGGCGGACCTCGGCGACCACCCGGTGCATCACTCTCAAAGTCGCCTCGTCGGGCGCCGACTCGGCCACCCGAACAGCCCCATCAGCCTCGTCCACGGCGTTGCGCCACAGCCGCTGCAGGAATCGCTGCAAGCCCACCACCGCGCGCGTCTCCCAGGGGCGCGAGACGTCCAACGGTCCCATCGACATCTCGTACAGACGGAAGGTGTCGGCGCCGTAGGTGGCGTACATCTCGTCCGGCGTGACGATGTTCTTCAGCGACTTGCCCATCTTGCCGTACTCTTGTTCGACCGTCTCACCGGTCGGGGCATGGATGAAGACGCCGGGGGGCTGCTCGACCACCTCTTCGGCCGGGACGTATTGGCCGCGGGCGTCCGCGTAGGCGTAGGCCTGGATATAGCCCTGGTTGAACAGCCGGTGGAAGGGCTCCGTGCCGGAGACGAAGCCAAGGTCGTAGAGCACCTTGTGCCAGAAACGGGCGTACAGCAGGTGCAGCACGGCGTGTTCGACCCCGCCGACGTACAGGTCCACGCCTCCCGCCACGTCACCCTCGGCCCGCGGCGCCATCCAGTAGTCCTCCTCGACCGGATCGACCACGCGGTCGGATTCGTCGGGGTCCAGGTAGCGCAGGTAGTACCAGCACGACCCGGCCCAGTTCGGCATGGTGTTCGTGTCGCGGCGGTAGGCCTTCGGACCATCGCCCAGGTCGAGGGTGACGTTGGCCCACTCCGGGTTGCGCGCCAGCGGCGTCTCCGGCTCGGAGGCGGCGTCCTGAGGATCGAACGTCCGTGGCCGATAGTCCGGCACCTCGGGCAGCTCCACCGGCAGCATCCGGTCCGGCAGGGCGACCGGCCAGTTGTCCTGGCCGTACACGATCGGGAACGGCTCCCCCCAGTAGCGCTGTCGCGAGAACAGCCAGTCGCGCAGCCGGTAGGTCACCGTCTCGGCTCCCAGGCCCCTTTCGGCCAGCCATCGCACGATGCCGCTCTTCGCCTCCGCCACGTCCAGCCCGTCCAGCGAGATGGTCGGGTTCGCGGAGTTGATAGTGATCCCAGGGCCGGTCCAGGCGCCGCCCTCCCAATCGGCTGGCGGCTGGACCGTGCGAATGTGGGGCAGTTCGAAGGCTTGGGCGAACTCCCAGTCGCGTTCGTCCTCGGCCGGCACGGCCATGATCGCGCCGGTGCCGTAGCCCATCAACACGTAGTCCGCCGTGAACACCGGAATGGGCTGGTCGTTGACCGGGTTGACGGCGAACAGCCCGGTGAAGACGCCCGACTTCTCGCGGCCCTGGGCCACTCGTTCGGCGGCGGTCATCTTGGCCGCCGCGGCGGCGTAGGCGGCAACGGCGGCCCGTGGCGTGGCGAACCCGCCCGTCCAGACTGCTTTGGTACCGAGTGGCCAGGCCTCCGGCAATCCCTCGCGCAGGAGCGGGTACTCCGGCGAGACCACCATGAAGGTGGCCCCGAAGAGCGTGTCCGGGCGGGTGGTGAAAACGCTGATGACCCGGCCGGGCGAAGGCGACCGGTGCCCGGCGCCCGAAGGCGACCCGGAGGCACCGGGCGAAGACGACCCGGCGGCATCGTCCACGGGGGACACGGCGCTGGGAGACGCGACCCCAGGCGAGCCGACCGTCGCCGACTGCGAGCTCGTGGCCGCCGCGAAATCGACCGTCGCGCCGGTCGAGCGCCCAATCCAGTTGCGCTGCATGGCGACCACCTTCTCCGGCCAGTCCACCGAGTCCAGGTCCGCCGCCAACCGCTCGGCGTAGGCGGTGATGCGCATGTTCCACTGCCGCAGCGACTTGGTGAAGACCGGGAAGTTGCCGCGCTCGGACCGTCCCTCGGCCGTGACTTCCTCGTTCGCCAAGACTGTGCCGAGCCCAGGAGCCCAGTTGACCGGCGCGTCGGTGATGTAGGCCAGGCGGTACTGGTTGAGGACGGCACGGCGGCCGCTGGCGTCGAGGGCGTTCCAGTCGCTGCCTCCCGGCACGACCTTGCGTCCGGCGGCGAAAGCCTCCTCCAGTTCGGCTATCGGCCGGGCCGCGCCCACCCCGCCGTCGCGCCGCCTCGCCGACGGGTCGTACCAGGAGTTGAACATCCGCAGGAAGATCCACTGCGTCCACCGGACGTACGACTCGTCGGTGGTCGCGTAGGAGCGCCGCGCGTCATGCGCCAGACCGAGCCGCCTCAGCTGCGCCCGCATGGTCGCGATGTTCGCCTCAGTGGTGACGCGAGGGTGCTGGCCGGTCTGCAGGGCGTACTGTTCGGCCGGCAGCCCGAAGGCGTCGTAGCCCAGCGCGTGCAGTACGTTGTCGCCGTGCATGCGCCGGTAGCGGCCCACCACGTCGGTGGCGATGTAGCCGAGCGGATGGCCCACATGCAGACCCTTGCCCGAGGGGTAGGGGAACATGTCCATGACGAAGAACTTGGCCGCCGCCGGGTCGGCATGGCGCCCCTCCGCGTCGGTCAGGGGTCCGGCGGGATTGGCCGCCCAGAAGGTCCCGCGCCGCTCCCATTCGTCCTGCCACTTGGTCTCGATCCGCTCGGCCAGGGCGGCGGTGTAACGGAACGGTGGCTCGTCGCCCGCCCGGCCAGCGGCGCCTGGGGCGCCGGGCGAAGCAAGGGAAGCGGGCGAAGCAGGGGAAGCGGGGGAAGCCGCAGGCGGCGTATCGGCCGGCTGCGCAGGGATTCGCGATTCAGACACCGCTCTAGGGTACAAGCACGCCGCTGCCCCTCCGGCTAAGGTGGGCCTGGGCAGTTCGGCCCCGTTTCGGGGCTGGACTGCCCGGCCCACATCGCCAATCTCAACCAACGAATTCCAACCAACCGTTCTTGAATGGCCAAGTCCTAGAGGAGGAACCCAATGCCCGCAGCCCGCACCAATCCGATTCTGCAAGCCGCCCTGGTCGACCTGATCGACCTGTCGCTCCTGGGCAAACAGGCCCACTGGAACGTCCGGGGCGCCAATTTCCGCTCGGTGCACCTCGAGCTCGACGACGTGATCGACCTGGTCCGGGTCAATTCCGACGATGTCGCCGAGAGGCTCGCCGCGGTGGGCGGCAGCCCTGACGGCCGGGCAGCCACCGTCGCCGCCACCAGCCAGGTGCCGAACATCGAGCCCGGCCCGATCGCCGCCCCGGTGGTGGTGCGGGAGTTCTCGACCCGCATCTCCGAGGCCGCCCGTCGCATCGAGACCGTGTTGCCGGAGCTGGACGAGGACATGCCGTCGCAGGACTTGCTGATCGGGATCATCACCGGGCTCGACAAAGCCGCCTGGATGCTGCGCTCCCAGGCCGAGTCCTGAGCCAGCCGCGCCGGGTCACACTTTGGGCCACGCCTTGATCGGCGACAGCTCCGCCGAGGCGTCCGGCTTGACGGTCAACAGCTGCCAGGCAACGATTCGGCCATTCTCGTCAAACAAGAGGATGGTCAACTCGGCCGGGTGGGCCAAAGGCCCGAGCGTCGTGGTTTCCGCGTTGTCCCGCCCGGTCGAGGCCTGGGTGTAGAAGACGCCCTCGCCGACCACTTTGGGATTGTTCCGGGCATGCACATGGCCAGCGATGGCGGCGGGCACGCAA
>JAISCU010000033.1 GCA_031265345.1 Bifidobacteriaceae bacterium | reverse complement strand
TCATGAGCAGCTACAACCTCCTGAACGGCGCATACACCCACGAGCACCGCGAGCTCCTCCAGGGCATCCTCCGGGAAGAATGGGGTTTTGACGGCGCGGTGGTCACCGACTGGGGCGGCTGCAACGACCCGGTGGCCGCGATCACGGCGGGCGGGACGCTGCAGATGCCGTCGCCCGGGTTCGACTCGGCCCGGCAGATTCTTGAGCATGGCGGGCTTGACCAGGCGGCCTGGGACGCCCGGGTGGCTGAGGTGGTCTCGCTTGCCGGGCGGATCAAGCCGGTGTCGGTGACTGAAGCCGTCTACGCGGAGCACCAAGAGCTCGCTCGCGAGGCCGCGGCCGCCAGCCTGGTCCTCCTTAGGAACCGCGGCTCGCTTCTCCCGCTGGCGGCGGGCACCCGGGTCGCGGTCGTGGGGGAGTTCGCCTTCGAGCAGCGCTACCAGGGCGCCGGCTCGTCGCTGGTGAACCCCACCGCGCTGGAACACCCCATCGATTCGCTCCGGGACTCGTCCTTGGACGTCGTCGCGGCGGTCCGGGGTTTCGAGCGCGGCCGGCCGGCAGACCCGGTCCTGATCGCGGAGGCGGTGGACGCAGCCGGTCAGGCCCCGGTAGTCCTGGCGTACCTGGGCCTGGAGGAGAGCGACGAGGTCGAGGGCAAAGACCGCGAACACCTGCGGTTGCCGCCAGCCCAGCTACGGCTCCTCGCGGCGGTGGCCCAGGCGAACCCGAACGTGGTGGTGGTCCTCGCGGCGGGCTCGGTGGTCGAGTTCCCGTGGCTGGGCCAGGCCAGGGCGGTGCTGCACACTTCCTTGGGAGGGCAGGCCGGCGCCTCGGCCGCAGTGGCGGCGCTGCTCGGCGAGGTCAATCCCGCAGGTCGGCTGGCCGAGACCTATCCGCTGGCCCTGGCGGACACGCCCACCGCCGGCCGCTTCCCGGCACGGGGCCAGCACGCCCTGTACAAGGAGGGCCCGTTTGTGGGCTACCGCTACTATCAGACCGCCAAAGTGCCGGTTCGGTTCCCGTTCGGCTTTGGGCTGTCCTATACCCGGTTCGAATACGAGGATTTGGCCGCCACCCCGGACCAGCTGCTGGTCACGGTCCGGAACACGGGGACACGAGCGGGTGCGGACGTCCCGCAGGTGTACGTGGCCGCGCCGCGCGAGGCCGACGCGCTGGACCCAAGGCCGGCCTTCCAGCTGAAGGGCTTCCAGAAGGTCTGCCTCGAGCCGGGGGAGTCGCGGCGCGTCGCCGTCCCGCTGGACCGCTACGCGTTCCGTGCGTTCGATGCCGTGCGGGAGCGTTGGGTGGTCGTCGGCGGCGATTATGAGATCTCGGTCGGGAGCAGTGCGGCTACCAGGCCGCTCAGGGCCGCCGTGCCCGTGCCAGGCGAGACGGCGCCGCGCCCGCTGCCCGGGTCGGGAGGGATGCACAGGTCTACGCGGTCCGGGTCGCCGAATGGCGGCCCCCCGCGACCGGAGGCGACCGGGGCCGGACCGGCATCCCCGCCGCCGGAAGCGTCCCACCTTGCGAAGGTTGTGTCTGGCAACTCTCCGATGGGGCCGGCTCGGGGAGCCGCAAAGCGGTCGCCAGCGGAAACGCCAGAGGCAAGCGCTGCCGGCCGACCTCTCGACGCGACTGCGGGACCGGAGTCGGCCCCGCTCCCGCACTACGCCGCAGCCGACCCGCGCGGAGTGACCGACGCGGAGTTCGCGGCGCTGTTGGGCCGCCCGCTGCCGCCTGAGCCAACGCCCGGCGCTCCTCTGGAGCGAACCTCGCCGTTGTCAGACCTGGAGCACGCCCCGGGCTGGATTGGCCGCGCCATCCACCGCCACTACTTCCGGCGGCGCCTGGACCGAGCCGCCAGGGACGGCCAACCCGACCTGAACCTGCTGTTCCAACATGGCATGCTGTTCAGGACTATCGCCAACATGAGCGGCGGCTTGGCGGATATGCGCCTAGTGGACGGGGTTCTGGCCCTGGTCAATGGCCATCCTTGGATCGGCGCAGGCCGCGTGATGGCCGCCTTCGCGACCGGTCGTGCCCGCGAGCGGGCGCTGAAGAAGCGCTTCGAACGCGCTGCGGAGGCGGCTCCCGCGCGCCCGTCTGCGGCAGCCCATCCGGCGACTGGCGGCCCCGCACCGCAGGACGGCCGGGCGCGGTCGGCGGTTGGCGCCGGGTTGCCGCGTGCCGCCCGCCCCGCCGTAGACCCAGCCACAGCGCGGACCCCTTCCCGCACCGCCCAGCCCGAGCGAGAGTGAGTCTGCGGTGTTCAAGACGCTCGCCGCCGCCTGGGGCCGTTTCGCGGACAAACACCCCACCATGCGGCAGTTCGTGGTGTTCTTCATCCTGTCCAACGGCGTGACCGTCCTGCAACTGGCGCTGATGCCCGTGTTCCGCGCGCTTTTCGCGACCACAAGCCTGGTCGACACGGCTTTCCAGGCGTTCCCGGTCGGCACCGGCGCCGATGGCGTCTCCCAGTACTTCATCTTCAACTACGCGGCCGGCCCCATCGCCTCGGACGGCACGGGCGGCGGCCTGGCCTATTTCCTCGCGGTCGAGATCACCCTGCTGATCGCGCAGGTCATCAACTTCTTCGCGCAGCGCAAGATCACGTTCCGGTCGAACTCGTCGCCGTGGTGGGCGGCGATGTGGTACGCGATCGCCTACGTGGTGATCACTTTCGCGGCTGGCGTCCTCCAGGGCCTCTACAAGGCCCCTATCTACCACCAGTTCAAAGAGGTCTGGGCCATGGGCCAGACCGGCGAGACCATGGCCGACGCGATCACCATGATCATCAACGCCGCGTTGTCCTTCTGGGTCTTCTTCCCGATCTTCAAGGTCATCTTCCGCCGCCTCCCAGAGCCCGATGCCGTCGCCCCAGCCGCGACCGAGCCCCCTGGCCCGCCATGACTCCGCTGCTCACCCTGGTGGTTCCCGCCTACAACTCGGAGGCCTACCTGGAGCGCTGCGTCGATTCGCTGGTGGCCGGCGCCTCCGGCGACGTGGAGATCATCATTGTGGACGATGGCTCGACCGACCGCACCGCAGAGATCGCCGACCTCTACGCGAGCCGGCATCCAGGCCTCGTGGCCGCCGCCCACCAGCCGAACGGCGGCCACGGCGCCGCGATCAACACCGGGCTCGCCCGCGCCCGGGGGGCCTTCTTCAAGGTGGTCGACTCGGACGACTGGTTGGACGCCAAGGCTCTGGCCCGTGCGCTCGGCGCCCTGCGCCGCTGGGCAGGCTCGGACCAGGCGCCCGATTTGCTGGTGACGAACTTCGTTTACGAGACGCAGGGCAAACGTGTCAAACGGGTCGTCGACTACCCGACCGCCCTGCCGACTGGGCGCCTGTTCGGCTGGGACGATGTCGGCAAGTTCCGCGTCTGGCAATACCTGCTGATGCATTCCATGGTCTACCGCACGGGCCTGCTGCGCGACTGCGGCCTCGCGGTCCCCGAGCACTCCTTCTATGTCGACAACTACTTCGCGTTCGTGCCGCTGCCCGCCGTGAAGCGCCTGGCCTACCTGGACGCCGACCTGTACCGGTACTTCATCGGCCGACCCGACCAGTCTGTCAACGAGCAGGTCATGATCGGCCGGATCGACCAGCAACTGAACGTCAACCTGCTGATGGTGGAAGCGCTCAGCCGGGCGGTCGCCGCAGAACCGTTGCCGGAAGGACTGAGACGCTATATGACCCGTTACGCGGCCCTCGTGTCGACCGTGACGTCGACGCTGCTGGCGCGGGCGCGGACGGCATCGGCCAACCGGAAAAGCCGGGAGCTGTGGGAGCGGATCGAAGCGATCGACCCGGCGCTGCTGGCTGACATGCTGCGCGAGCCGGTCGCCCGGCTGGCCGCGAGCGGCACGGCGCCGGCGCGGGCGGCCATGCGGCTGGGCTACGGCCTGGCGCGCCGCGTCGTGGGCTTCAACTAGCGGCCGGCGCCGCGGGTCGCGATGGCCGGGGGATGAGCGCCCGGGCGACGAACCAGCCGTCCTCGACGGCGAAGGTCATGGAGCCGCCCAGCGACTCGACCACCCTGCGCATGTTGGCGGCGCCGTAGCCGTGGCGCGCGCGGTCCGGCTTGGTGGTCTGCGGCAGGCCATCGGCGAACTCGACCGGGTAGGGCAGGTGGTTCTCGAAGCGGACCGTCATGAAGCCGCCCTGCGCGAACGCGGACACCTTGACGCTGCGGTGCTCCGGTTCGGGGATGCGCGCGGACGCCTCGATGGCGTTGTCGAGCGCGTTGCCGAACAGGGCGGACAGCTGCATCGGGTCCATGAAATCGAGGGCGGCGCCATCGACCATGCAGGTCATGGCGATGCCGAGCTCTTGGCAGCGCTTCAGCTTGGAGCCGAGCACAACGTCGAGGAGGGCGTTCCCGGTCTCGATTTCCGACTCGTAGCCGCGGATGGTTTCCTCGAGGGCCTGGAGGTATTCGGACCGCCTGTCCGCCGAGTCCTCCGCCCGCATCGCGGCCGCGTAGTGCTTCAGGTCGTGGTGCATGCGGCTGAGCTCCTCGGCGCTGCGCTTCGACTGGAGGTACTGCTCGTGCTGGGCACGCATGACCAGGCGCGCCTCCGCCAGTTCGATGGCGTCCCGCAGCCGGTTGCGGTTCGACTGCTGGGCGTACAGGGCCACGAAGCCTGCCAGGTCCACCAGCGTGCGGATGTAGAAGATGTCCATTGCCTGCCGGCCTGAGAAAGGCGTGTCGGTGCTGAAGAAGCTCAGGTTTGAGGTCAAGAACGTCGCGAGCGCGATGCCGGCGGCGGTGGTCAAAGTGCGACCGTCGACTTCCAGGGGCGCGCGCCTGGGGAAGTTGCGCCGCTCAAGGCGCCAAGCCGTTGCGAAGCCCAGGCAGTAGGCGGCCGCCAGCAGGCCCACGCTTGCCGCGAACCGCATAGGATCGCCGTCCGCGGTGGGGGCCTGCGGCCACCAGTGGACCCACAGCTGCCACTCCAGGGACGCCACAAGCTCCGCGAGCACAAACGCCCGCGCGGTGAGGTACCAGGTGGCGCGCGCCGTGGTGGCGGCGCACAGGCGGATGAACCCGGCCATGGCCAGCACGGCGATCCCCATCCCAGCCATCCACAGCGACAACGGCCATGTCCCCGCCAGCCGCTGGAGGCCTGCGACAAGCGGCAGGGCCGCGCCGATGGCGACCCAGAGCCGCCACCCGCTGAAACGCGGTCGGGCGAGGAATATGTAAACCACGGCGGCGGCCCATTCCGCGAGCCCCGTGTAGAGCCGCGGGATGTCTGGCAGCGTCTGGGACGCTTCGAGCGCTGTGAGCGCGTGGGCGGAATCGAACGTTGTCAGCGCCGGGAACCCCTGCGTGGCCTGGAACGTTTGCAGCGCCTCCAGCACGGGGACCGTCTCGAGCCCGTGGATCATGGCGCCTGCCCACCGAGGTAGTTGTTCAACGCTTCGAGGACGCCCTTCTTGCGCGCGCGGCTGATCTTCAGCACATCGCCGTTGGACATCACGGCGTCCTCGAACTCGACGGCCATGAGGTGGCGCAGGTTGATCAAGTAGCCGCTGTTGGACCGGTAGAACGGGTGCCCCGCGAGTTGGCTCTCGAAGGCCTTCAAGGTCCCCGAGAGGGTGACCGCCTCGTCTGCGGTGCGCACGGTGATCCGGTGGCGGACCGACGATAGGTAGATGATGTCCGCCACCGCGAGCCGGCGCACCGAGGTGCCCGAGCCGACCAGCACCGCCGCCCGCCCGGCTTGCCGCAACCGGGCCAGGCAGCGGTTCACCTCGGTCTCGAACGCGAAGTAGGTCACCGGCTTGAGCACGTAGCTCTGCGCCTGGACGGCGTAACCGTGCGTGGCGTATTGCGCGGTGTTGGTGACGAAGACGATCGCCACCTTTGTGTCGACCTTGCGGATCGCCGCCGCGGCGCGCATGCCGTCGATGCCGTCCATCAAGATGTCCAGGAAGATCAGGTCGAAGTCCGCCTGGTAGGCGTCCAGCAGGGCCGCCCCGTCGGAGAACTCGCGGGCGTGGCAAACCAGGCCGTGCTGCTCCTGGTAACGCGTCAACAAATGCGTCAGGTGGGCGCGGTCGGGGCCCGAGTCGTCAACAATTCCGATCTTGAGTGCGGGCATGGGTGCCACCTCCTACTTGGGGAAACGTTGCTCGGCGCCCTCCAACCGTGTTGTCGCGGGCCAACGCCGAGGGCTTGCCCGGGGCGGGCTGGCCAACGGACACACGGAACAGGGGCACCGCGCGAGGCTGCGGGTCGCGACCTGCGCTGTCGCGACCCCGAGGACTTATCCATCCTAGTCTTGCGTTCAAGCCTCTGGGCTGGTTGGCGGCCCGCTGTCACGCGCCCGGCCCGCAGCGGTATTGGTGGGTACACGCCGCGTGAGAAGAGCTCGTCGTTGGTGTGCGACTCGATCAGCCTGACGACATCACCGTGGGAGGCCTCGAACGCGCTCCTCGCGTCTGGGAACTGGACCAGTTGGGCTCTTTCCCGCACCTTCTGGTTCAGGTCGGGGAGCGTCCTCCGGGTGTGCCCTTCGCCTGGGACCGCGGGAACGCCGCGCTCGATGGTGCCCACGCGGTGCCACTCCGTGACCATCTCGTGCCATGTGTGCAGGTGCCAGAGGACGTCCCGAACGTTGCGGTCGCGGTCCTCGAAGGCGAACTCGGCGTTGATCGCTTCCTCGGGGAGCTCGTCAACGAGCCCGGTCAGCTTCGCGAAGCCGTCCGCGGCCGCGGCCTCGGGCATCGCGTCGTGGCTGCCCAGCAGGGTGGCGGCCACGACCTCGCGGGCGGGTACCTCATGGCGCTCGAGAGGCGCGACGGGCGCGAAGGGCTCAGCGACTCGCAGCCACACTCCGACGTCGACATCGGTCGGCATGACCTGACGTCCACAGCAGCCCGCAGAACGAGAGAAGACGCTTCGGGCGATCATCGGCCGCTCGACGTACACTTGGACACATGACGCCGGATACCGCGACTCTGATCCGAGATGGCCTCGCGCTCGACGCCGATCGGCGCGCGGTCGTCGTGGGCGTCCTGCTCGAAAGTCTCCACGACGCCAGCGACGTCGATGCCGCTTGGCGTGCCGAGGCGACCCGGCGACTGGCTGAGGTGCGCGCCGGTGCGGTCGAACTGGTGGACGCTGACGAGCACTACGCCCGTTTGCGCGCCTCGCTCACCGAATGACCCTGCCCCAGCGGGAGCACCCCGAAGCCGTCGCCGAGTTCGACGCCGCCGTGCGCTGGTACGAAGAGCAGGAACCAGGGATCGGCCTTACGCTCATCGACCGGGCACGCCAGGCCCGGAAAGACCTCGACCAGTGGCCGGACGCCGCACCGCCGTTCACGACCGCTGACGACGGCGCCGTGATCCGCGGCAAGGCCGTTCGCGGATACCCGTACCGGATCGTCTACACGGTGGAGCCGGATGCGATTGTGATCCTCGCCTACGCGCACGAGCGCCGCGAACCGGGTTACTGGCTCCACCGACTGAGGGACTGAGCCGCGCGGCGGAGTCGCCGGAGTCGGTCCGGGCCGGCTGTCCTGAATCATCGATAGACCGGAACCGCGCACACGCGCACCACCACGGGTGGGTGCGTTTGCCGGACCTCGGGTAGCCCGTCACGGAATATCGTGGGCCCGCGCGGTCTCCTCTCGTCAAAGCGCGCGGACGTCCCCAAACGCCGTCGGCGCTCCTCGCTCTTGCGATTTGTGAAACCTGCCCGTGCAAGAGTGGGCGGTCGGTGCATCGGAGGGCGCGAATGCGGGCGTTCGGCGCAGCACAGGATGCAAGCGTGGGCGGCCGCAGACGGGGATTGAACACTTCGCACGATGCCGCTCGCCCGGCCTTTGCGCGCCTGTTCGGCTCAGCCCGCGCCTGGGCCGGCCGCCGTACCTGACCCGTGGGCGCGGGATTCGCCTCATGCCCGGGGACGGACATCGCCGACCTTGCGCTGGGAGCCGGCCCGGCGGCATCGTAGGTCCCCAGGCAGACGAACCAACCCCGGGGGAGGGCGCGACCAGAGCCTGCCCGGCCGCGGCTGCCCCAACCCTAGATCAGGGGGATCGGCACGAGGGCCTTGTCGTCCGGGGTGCGCGCCTGACGGTAGCCGGGGTCGGTCGTGAGGATGAACTCGATCCCGAACCGGTCGGCCGCCACCAGGTTCATGGCGTCGGCGAGGTCCAGTCCATCCGGTTTCGGTCTCTTGCGTCGAATGGTGCCCCGATACTTGGACAACAGTTCCCGCGCGCGCGAGTAATGGTGCGGTTCCGGGTTCCACAGCTCGTAGAATCCGCTGGCCACATCTTCGAGGAAACCGTCCACCGCCACCCCAACCCCCAGTCTGGTGAGCACATGACATGTTTCGGCAATGACTTGCGGAGTCACCACCGCCACGGCCGCGCCCTGCAGGGCCGCCAACGCCGTGGCGTGTCCCGGCTGGTCGGCGTCGATGGCGGCCACTATCCCGCTGGTGTCGGCGATGATCCTCACTCCCCGAAATCCTCCAACAGCGCGTCGATGTCTTGCAGCCGATGGCCGGAACGCACCACCGGCGCCGCCATGAGACGTCCGCCGCCGTGCCTCTCGAACACCAGGTCCACGCCCTCCTTGATCAGATCCGACTGCGAGCGGCGCGTCCGTTCGGCGGTCATGGCCAGACGGATTCGGCGGGGCTCGTCCAGGTACACCGAGGTCTTTTTCATGGCCGCCAGGCTACCCTATAACGGTGCCCTACCCGTGGGGCAGACCAGGCGCCCGCTAGCTCGGAGCAGGGTTTCAACGGTGGAACCGTTTCGAGCTCGGACCACGGGGACAGGCCTGGACGATGCCGCGTGGCAACCTGCGCGGGCGAGGACAGGGATCAGGCCCGTGTTGCTGCGAGGAGGTCGGGGTTCGTCGGAGTTGGTTTCCGCGACGGCCCAGGCATTGGTTGCGCCGAAGTGCTGGGACGACATGCGCGATGCCGCGCGGGTCGGCTTGGCCATGCGATCAGAACAGGGGACAGGCCCCCGTTCTGGTGGACGGGAAGGGGGTCGGGCGCCGTGCTTCGGCCGTCGGAACGGGGGCGCCCGCGCCGTCCAGGGGAGGCCGCGGCAGGGCGCGGAGAACACTGGAAAAAGGGGCCAAAAAAAGGGGCCGGAAAACGTCGAACAACTATTGCGCGCAGGGGTGTTCCACGATATACTAGAACCATGACATCGACGCCGGCCCCGGAGCCCCTGGAGGGTCCCGGCGCGGACGGCCCGGACCGGCCCGGACCGGTCCGGGGCGGCCCTCCCCGGCCAGCCCGAGGGGGCCGTGTTCTGGGCGGTGCCGGGGGTCGATCCGCCCAGGGGCGCTACCCCGGCGAGGACGCCGGGGTCTGCGGGGGTGGACGGGTACCGGCCCGTCTCCGGCCCGCGGGTGGAGGCGGTCCTGGAACCGCTCGCCCAGGTGACGGACCCGGGCGAGCTGATCGCGGTCATGCATGCCGCGAAGACGATGCGCGGCGCGGCCGTGCTGGGCGGCCCGGGCGGCCCGGGCGGCCTCGGCGGCCTGGGGGCGCTGGCGGCGCGGGGAGAGGTTTTGGACCACATCGTCGGGCTGATGAACATCAAGAACAGTGTGGACGCGGCCATCTCCACGCTCCTGACGGCCGCTTCGCAGGCGGGGACGGTGCAACGGGTCGCCCGTTCGACGGCGGGCGCGTGGGTGTCGCTGGTCGGGCGCCTGACGTCCCATCAGACCTCGAACCTGGTCCTCGGCGGCCGGGACGCCGCCCCGCTTCGCCAGGTGACCGCCGCCGCGATCGGAGGGGCGGTCAACCAGTTCCAGGCGGCCGCGATCAGCAATGTGATCGGCGACCT
>JAISCU010000014.1 GCA_031265345.1 Bifidobacteriaceae bacterium | reverse complement strand
GGCCGCGCCTGGGCTCGTATTACCGCCGAACCGAGCGCCTCGGTCAGGCGATGCTGGTTCGGGTTGGTCCGGAACAGGTCTGCCAGGACAGTCTTCGCGTCAGCGCCGGAGGCCGTGAGGTCCGCCACCGACCTCACCAAATGCGAATAGCCGGGTTCTTCCCGGACCTGGCTGATCTGCTCGGGAGCGAACCCGACCCCCTCCAGCACTGTTTCGCAGTGTTCTTGGAGAGCGGCCTGGACGATGGTCTCGTACTCGGCCGCCCACTGCGCGATGGACTCCCAACGCGCGGTCTCCTCTTGCTGGGCCTGATGCGCGGACGGCTCGGCCCCGCTCGTTTCGATGACCTGCGCGAGCACGGCCGCCGCGTCTCTCGCTGGGTCGCGCGGTCCGATGGAGTCCGTCTCGCCGCGCGGGTCGGAGGCATCGGTCACCACGTAGGCGTGGTTGACGGTCCTGCCTCTGGTCATGGCGATGTACAGGTTCTCGCGGCTGGTCGCCGCGCTGACGATCATGTGGGCCGTGTCCACCGTCACGCCCTGCGACCTGTAGGCGGTCACTGCGTAGCCAAGGTCGCAATTCGCGCCTACGTAGGCGGCTGGGAGCACGACTGAGGCGCCGTAGCGGCGGTGGGCACGCCGTACTGTCACGGTGCCATCGTCGTGGACCTTGGTCACGGTCCACCTGTCGCCGTTGCGCACCCAGCCCGTCTTCCCGGCGATCAAGCGCCGGTCGTTGCGGCGGGTGATCACCAGATCGCCCACTGACGCCCGGTTGCCCTCCGAGAGCGCCACACTGGTTGACGGATCGACCTGGCCCGCCTCGATCCGGTCCAACCTGGCGCGGGCGTTCAACGCTGTCACCGTGCCGCCGCCTTCCGCGATCAACAACGACGCCAAGCCGTCCGCCCGGTCGGCCAGCCAGGCATGGTAGGCGGCTTCGACCATCGCGTCTTGGTCGCCGCCGTGGAGGCGGCCCTGGCGCTCGTAGGCGGCGACGACCGAGGGGTCGCCGTGGCGGAGTTTGAGGCTGGCCTCCTTCTCCCAGGTGTGCTGGAACCGGTGCAGGTCGAACAACTCGGGAGGGTCCTCGCGTTCGCTGACCAGCAGCGTGAACAAGCCACCGGCCTCGACGGCTTGGAGCTGCGCCCAATCTCCCACCAACACGACCTTCGCGCCCGCTTCTGCGGCGATGGCTGTGATCCGATCCAGTGAGAACGTGCCGCACATCGACGCCTCGTCGATAAGCACCAGGCTGCCCTCGGCGAACGCGGCGCGCCCAGTGTTGAACTCGGCCAGCCACTTGGCGGTGTTCTCGGTCGGGATGCCGAGGTCTTCGGCGAGGACGGCTGCAGCGGTGGCCGATGCCGCCAGCCCAGTCACCGAGCCCACGCCGTGTTCCGCTTCCCAGGCGTGACGCAACGCGGCCAGGGTCGTGGTCTTGCCGGCGCCGGCCGGTCCCACGAGCAGATCGACCACCCGGCCGCTGGTCGCAATGGCGGTGATCGCCTCGGCTTGGTCCATGGACAGCATCGGGCCGAGCGCATCCTCGCGCTGTGCTTTTCGGTGGACCGTGGCTTGGTCCACTCTCGGCCCATCGACGCGCTCGGCCAGGGCGAGGACCCGGCGTTCTGCGGCAAACACCGCCTCGGAGGTGAACACCACGTGGTGTTTGGGCCTGAACTGGCTGGTGCCGTCGGCACGCGTGAAGACTTCTGGCGTGGAAGCCTGCTGCTCCGGGGTCAACTGGAGCGAATGCTTCTGGGCGGCAAGAGTGATCGCTTCGCTGATGGTCTCGCGGTCATGGGCGGTCACGAACCGCCAGCCCATGGTCGCCCTGACGGCCTCGGCGTACAGGTTCCAGAGCCGCCAGGTCGCCCGTCTGTCGCTAACGGTCTGGACCACGGCCTGACCCAACTGGTCCACCAAGTCGAGCGGCACGTCATCGGCCCTCAGCAAAGGTTGCGTGCCCGAATCGGTGGTGGCGCTCCGAGCCCAGGCGGCGGCATCGTGCTCCAGAACGCCCGTTGCGCGGTCGCGCCAAGCCGCGGTGAGGTCTGCCAACGACCGCAGCTGTTTGTTGGGGCGGGTCGCCAAAGTGGCTTGTTGGCGCAGTCTGATGATGGTCTGCCGTCCTGGGGAGTGGCCGTGCCGCTCGGTGAAACCGGCGATGAGGCGCTCAGTCTCGGCCTCGATGTCCCGCGACCGGGCAGAGAACATGGCCACCAGTTCGGGCGGGACTGTGGCCAGTTCCCAGGCCGGGTTGCGGCCACGTCCTCTGTCCCTGGATTCCCACGCCAAGCCCAGGTCGCGAGCCAAAAGGTCGGCCAGTACGGCGTTGTAGTGCTCGGACATCGCGACCGCTGACTGGTACAGCGCGCGCCCGTCAAGCGACCGCCATTTGCCGTCGCTTGCGGTTCGCACCTTGTTCGAGACTACGACATGTGTATGAAGCAATGGGTCGCCCAGGCGCGAGTCGTAGTGGTCGAAGGCGGTTGCGATGAGACCTGTCACCTCGGCTTGGCCCACTGCGCCGCCCGGCCCAAAGGCGGTGCTGGGCTTGGTGGCGCCCGTCCGTGTGGCAGCGATCTGCCCTTCAATCAGCCTCATGGTTTGGGCGACCGCCTGCTCATGGCAGTTCACGATGATCTGCTGGGTCCCCACATCCGCCAAGCCCCACAGGACGCTGACGGACTTGGGGACCGTGAAGGTGTGGTCGTAACCGGCCACGGCGCGGCGCGCGCTGCTCCGGTCAGCCCGTCCGCCTGTGGGGGTTGGGGCGCTGCTTCGCTTCTGGTAGGCGCGGCCCAGTTTCGCACCGGTGATGGGGTCGTGGCCGTAACCAAGCAGCAGTTCCAGTTCCTGCTCGGTCACCTGCTGGCCGGTGGCGATCCGCTCCGAGTTGTCACCCAGGGCGTTCAGCCCGCTGCCGAGCCAGCGCCCCGGCGGGCAGCCCTTCGCGGCGTAGTAACGGGTCAAGGCGGTTGACAGGTTCCGATCGCCGTCGCCCGCTGCCACCGTCCGGGTCAGATAACGGTAGCCGTCACCGGCGTGCATCGGTTTCATGGTCATGACCATTGGGTGTTGCCTCCGGGGCGGCGCGGCTCGGACGGACTGGGCAGACTTGCTGCCTTGCGATGCTCTGCAAGAGGTGTACGGGAATGGGAGTTGGTTGGCGGCAGAGGGCTGTTGACGGTGCGGAGAGTGCTGCATCGGGTTCGTTAGGCGGCCTTGCGGCAGTCGCCTTGGTACTGGTCTCCGAGCCAGGCCTCGACGTCACGGCGGCGGTAGAGGACTTTGCGGCCCAGCTTGAAGCCGCGTGGCCCCTTCCCCACGTGGCGCCAGTAGCGCACGGTTTCCTGGGATGTGCGGCAGAGTTCGGCCACTTCCTTCGTGGTCATGTGGTCCAAGACGGTCTCCTTCGGCTCGGATGTCGCGGGTGATGCACGAATTGTGGTTGACAAACAATCCCAACACAAGTGCCTTGGTTCCGATTTAGAGAAAGGCTGCCATGTCCCGACCGAACAAACCGCGCAGCACCACCGCAGAGGTCAACCTGGCGCGCCGGATCAGGTTCGAGCGCGAGCAGCGGGGCTGGTCTCCGGCCCAGTTGGCGGAGCAGATGACGGACCTGGGGTGCTCGATCCAGACCTCGGCCATCTACAGGATCGAGGCTCAGGAGAACCGCAGGCACATCTCTGTGGACGAACTTGTCACGTTGTCGCGGGTCTTCGACGCATCGGTGGACGACCTGCTTCGACCGTTCGACTTCGTGTTGGTGGAACGCAAACAGAAGGTCGAGGTCGACTATCTCGAAGCGACTGAATCGCTCGCGGATGCCGCCGATCAGGTGTTGCGCAAAGCCGTCGACTTGATCGAGTTCATAACCGCCAAGAACAGCGGCGACTACGACCGGGCCGACGCCGAGTTCGCAGAGGACTCCCGGCAGCGCCAGTCCGATGGCGTCGCGCCCGACCCGGCCCAGATCCTCCCGGGCGTGCGGCCCCGTCCGCAACGTTGGGCTTATTCGTTCGAGCCGGTGGCGGAGAAGGCGCTTGACCTGGAGAGCACGCTGTTCTTCACCGCGGTGGACGTGTGCCGCGCCAACCGCGACCTCGGGCCGCTGCCGGTTCGAGATGACGATCCGGGTGAAGCGCCCGATGATCAAGCGGAAGGCTGATCATGGCGCACATTCAGAAGCGGCTCCGAGGTGACAAGACCCAGTGGGTTCTGCGATACGTGGACCCGAGTGGCAAGGAGCGGTCGAAGACGTTCCGCCGGAAGACTGATGCGGACCGTTATCGGCAGTCGGTCGAATCCGCTATCTCGACCGGTGCTTACGTCGATCCGAACCGGGGAAAGATCGTCACCGACGTGTGGGCTCAGACCTGGCTTGACGGCAAGACGAACCTGACTCCCAAGTCTCGGCAGCGCTATCAAGAAGCCCTGGACAAGCACGTCAAACCGCGCTGGAAGGACGTGCCGCTGGACCGGGTGACCCATGCGGAGATCCAGCAGTGGTTGGCTGAACTGGGACTGGGGCGCGCGGCGGCCACCGTCCGTAAACACTCGAACATCATGCGCCAAGTCATGGCTCTCGCGGTCAAGGACGGCAGGCTGGCGCGGAACCCGGCAGAGGGGCTTGACCTGCCCAAACCGACGCAGGCTCGCAAACGCTACCTGAGCCACCAGCAAGTCGAGGCTGTGGCCGAATCGGTGGGCGCGCAATGGGCCCTGGTGGTGCGCTTCTTGGCCTACACGGGCCTGCGCTGGGGTGAAGCGGCTGCGCTCAGGGTGGGCAGCCTGGACCTGCTGCACAAACGGGCAATCATCGAGCGCTCGGTTACTCCGGTCAAGGGCGTCATGGTCTTTGGCGACACCAAGGGCCACCGCTTCCGCGAAGTGCCGGTGCCCCCCTTCTTGGTGCCTGAACTCGAAGTCCTGATCAGCAGCGGAAAGGGGCCTGATGACTTGCTGTTCACCGGCCCGCGCGGCGCCGTGCTGCGGAGCCAGACGTTCCAGCGCGGCGCGCTCGACGCAGCGTCGAAGGAGTTGTCACCCGAGCACCGCGCGGCGCCGCCTGAGGACTGCCGCTGTTTCCGCTGTCACCCGCTGACTCCTCATGAACTCCGTCATACTGCTGCCTCCTTGGCCATCGCCGCTGGCGCGGACGTGAAGGTGGTCCAACAGATGCTCGGCCACAAGTCCGCCACTATGACCCTGGACCTGTACGGCCACCTGTTCCCGGACCGCCTCAGCACCGTCGCGGACGCGATGGCCGCCGCCCGCGCCGTCGCCCTGGGTGGCGTGTAGAGGTGCACGCGGCAACGGGTACCCTACCGCCGATCAGCCCGTTTGTCTGGCGTTGTTCGACGCTGCGAAAGAGCCTTACTGGTATGGGCCGAGGAAACGTTCGCCGTTGAAGTGGATGAGGTGTGTCGGGTCGTCGGCGCACCACACCTCGGTTTCCCAGGCGATCAGCGTGAGGTATTTTCGCATGATGGCGCGGGAGGGGAAGCAGGACACATAGACCAGCCCGGCGGTCGAACCGGAAAACATGGCGGACAGCTCAGAGTGCCGTTGGCCATCGACCGGGCCGTGGCTCGCGGCGGCTTCCAGCAGCAGGAGCCAGTTCTTATCCGGCATATAGACCACGAGGTCAGGCATCTTGCCGTGTTTGTCGACGGCTACACCCAGTGTGGCCAGCTCGTCCTCGTGGAAGACTGCCCATTTGTCGTCCGCGTCGCCCACATACAGGACGCGACCACCGGGAGCGTAGTAAGCGCAGAAGTCGA
>JAISCU010000150.1 GCA_031265345.1 Bifidobacteriaceae bacterium | reverse complement strand
CATCGTGTCGCGCGAGTTCTCGATCCCGTGCGTGGTCGGAGTGGCGGGCGCGACGCGCTTGATCCCGGACGGCGCCCAGGTCGAAGTCGATGGCGCGGCCGGAACGGTGCGGGTGATGTAGATGGGAGCCCCTTCGATGCTGCGCGCCGGTGCGCACCCTTCCAACTTGGTGACGTATGTGGGCGCCGCGCTGGCCGTCGGCGCGATGGTCCTGGCCCTGCGCGGCGAGGTGCTCCTGGCGCTGGCGCTGATGACCCTGGTCGGCCTGGCCGATCTGGCCGACGGCGCCTGGGCGCGCCGATTCACCCGTGATTCTTATGAGCGGCGTTTCGGGGCCGCGCTCGACTCGCTGGCGGACATGGTCGGTTTCGTGGCGCTGCCGATCGTCCTGACCATGGCGGCCGGGATTTGGTGGTGGTTGGCGGTGCCCGTCGCGGTGGCCTACGCGTGGGCGGGGTTGACCCGACTGGCCGCGTTCGATGCCGACGCCCAAGCTGGTCAGGACGGTCCCGGCCCCGGACCAGCAGACTCCCAGCCCGCGGACACCGCGCCGGGGAGCGGCGGCCGAAGGATTGGCGTCCCTGGAGATTTTGGGGTCGGAGACGGCGGGCGCGGGGACGGCGGTCGCGGCGCTGACGATTGGGGGGAAAGCGGGCGTGGCGAAGGCGGCTGCGGGAACCCCGTGCGCGAGGCGGATGACCGCAGGGCGCTGGAGTCCGCAGACTCCCGGCGTGGAAACCGCGCAAGTTGGAGCAGCGAGCGGGGGGCCGTGGAGCGGGTGCCTGTGGAGTCCGGGTCGCGACCCGACGCGCCGATTCGGCGCTACAGGGGGCTCCCGGTCACTTTCGCGGGTCTGATCCTGCCCCTGGCGGGGCTGGTCGGGGCGCTCGCTCCCGGTTCCATTGGGCTGTGGTGCTGCGGGGCGCTGGTGATGCTGGCGGCAGGGTTCGTCAGCGAACTGCCCGTGCCGAAGCCGACGCCCCGGACCTACCCCTGGTTCGGCCTGTTGGCCGTCGCATTGATCGTCGCGCTGGTGATGGTTCGTGGCTGACCGAGCGGCATCGACCAACCGACCCTCGCGGCCGCGTCGGCGCGAGGCCGCTCCCTCGCCTCCGCGCGGCGCCGAAGTGGTGGACCGCGCGACCGGGCGGATCTGGGTGGAGGTGCCGCCCGCTCCCGGTCTGCTGCGTTTCGCCTACCAGTCGAGGCTGGGCCGCCTGACGGTGGGAGGGCTCATCAACCGCCGTTGGCTGTCCGCGATCCTGGCCTGGCCCAACCGGACGCGGTGGTCGGCGCGCAAAATCCCCGGCTTCGCCCTGCGCCACGGCATCGACCTGTATGAATACCGGGGCTCTCCGCGCCGTCGATGCCCCCTGGACACCAGTTGGGGACAGGCCCCAACTGGTGTTTGGGACCCTGCCGAATTGCGCTGGCGCAGCTTCGCCGACTTCTTCGTCCGGACCTTGCCGGAGGGCGCCCGTCCCGTCGATCCCGATCCAGGGGCCCTGATCGCCCCAGCCGACTGCAAAGTCCGGGTGGCGCCGATCACCGCCGAGGGCGCTTTGACGGTCAAAGGGGCCGAGTACACCTTGGCCGAGTTGACCGGCTCGCACCCCTGGTGGCCACGCTTAACCGGCGGCTGGGCGGTTATCGCGCGCCTGTCGGTCGATGATTGCCATCATTACTGCCACATCGACAACGGCCGCCTGCTGGGCCGGGCCGATTTGCCTGGTCGTCTCGACACCGTGGGGCCGGGTGCGGGCGCCCTTGCGGTCCTGGCCCGCAACCAACGCCTGGTCTCGGTCATGGACGGCGAACGGATCGGTCCGTACTTCCAGCTCGAAGTGGGCGCTCTGACGGTCGGCAGGATCGTCGATTCGGGGCAGCGCCGTTTCTCCAAGGGCCAGCCCAAGGGCCATTTCGAACTCGGCGGCTCGACCATCGTGCTGCTCTTCCCGCCTGGCCGGGTCCGGCCCGATCCCGACATCCTGAACCACAGCGCCGCTGGCCGCGAGGTCCGGGTCCGCCTCGGCGAGCGCATCGGGCGCGTCGCCAGCAGGCCCCGCCGTCCGACCATCGACGTTCTCCCCGATCACGCGCCTGCCGCTCCCTCTCGCCAGCCAGGCTCCGAGCCTGGAACGCTCATCGCTGACCCAGCCAGTGACCGAGTGGCGGGTCCGGTCAGCGGCGCGCCCAACCGGATGGGCGCCAAAGCCGCCCGCCTCCAACAACTGGCCCAGGCCGGTCTGCCAGTGCCGCCCGGAGTGGTCATCCCGCCGCCCGCGACGGTGCCCCGAACACGGGTTGGTGCCAAGCACCAGCCCGTGTTCGGGCCGTCTTCCGGGGCCGAGTCCGCCGCCCTGGCGGCATGGGCCGCAGGCTTTCCTCCCGGCACCCGCTTCGCCGTGCGATCCTCCGGCCTGGACGAGGACGGTGCCGACCGCTCTTTCGCCGGTCGCTACCTGACTTTGCTCGACGTGGAGCCAGACGACTTGGCGGCTGCGGTCGCCCGAGTCCGCGCCTCGGCCGCCGATCCCGCCTTGGCGCAGTACGCCGAACTCGCGCCGCCTCGTCCGGGCGAATGCCGACAGCCCGGCCGCGAACACGGGTTGGCGTCTGACGCCAACCCGTGGTCGGCGCAGGTCAGGGACGAATCGGACGGCGGGGAGCCAGCCATCCCGGCAGTCTTGGTGCAGCCGATGGCCGAGGCGGCGGCATCGGGCGTGGTGTTCACCTCCAACCCGGTCGGGCCGGTGAGCGAGAGCGTGATCGTGGTGGGCAGGGGCGCGGGCGCGGGCACGGACGAGGCGGCCGGGCCGGTCGCGACCTACTGGCTGTGCGGGGACCTGGGCAGCGCGGACGTCCAGCCCGGCGCGCCCGCCTTGGACGGCCCGACGCGGCGGCGGCTCCTGAGGCTGGCCCGTCGCGCGGCCAGGGCTCTGAACACGGACGATGCCGCTGGGCCGGGCCCGACACCCGCCGCCGACGTCGAATTCGCCCTGGGCCCGGACGGGCGCGTCACGCTGCTGCAGGTTCGGCCGGTCACCGGCACGGATGCGGCAGCGCCGCCACCAGGGCCGTCGGTGGTGCTCGACAACTCCAACATCGTCGAGAGCTATCCCGGCGTGACCACGCCGTTGACGGCTTCATTCGCGGGACACATCTACCACCTGGTTTTCCGCTCGTTGGCACGGCGGCTCTCGTCCGCCGCCGAGGCGGAGCGGCGTGATCCGCAACTCGGGGCGATGGTCGCCTGGTGGGGCGGACGTATGTACTATCAAATCTCGAACTGGTACGCGCTGCTTCGGCTGGCGCCCTTCGAGCGACGGCTGGTCAAGGTTTGGCAGGACATGCTCGGTGTGTCCGATCGGCGGGTGACAGCCCCGCCCAATACCTTGCCCTGGGCGCGGCGGTTCCTGGTGTGGGCCAAGCTGGCGGGCGCGCTGGCCACGGCGCCGCGCCAGATCGAGTCGCTGCACCAGCACTTCGAGCGCGTCGAGGCCGAGTTCCGCCGCCGCTTCGAGTCCGGACGCCTGAGTCGCGCCGAACTCGGGCGCCTGTTCGATTGGCTGTCTGATCAGCTTGCCAGCCGCTGGGACGTCACGCTCATCAACGACCAGTACGCCTTCGTCTTCACGGGCGCGCTCACCGGGTTGCTGCGGGCGGTTCGCGTGCCCGATCCGGCCCGGCGCGCCAGCGAACTGATCTCGGGCGGCCGACCGCTGGTCAGTTTGGAGCCCCTCGCCGCGCTGCGGGCTCTGGCCGCGCGAGTGGCCGCCGATCCGGCGTTGGCACGGCGGCTGGCGGGGCTCTCGACGGCTGCCCAGGTCGGGGCTTGGCTCGCGAGGCCCGGCCCGGATGTCGCTTTCGCCGCCGCCTTCGCCGAGTTCATCGTCCGCTACGGCGACCGGGGCTTGGGCGAGCTCAAACTCGAGACGTCCACCTTCCGATCGGACCCGTCGACGCTGGTGCGCGCGGTGCTGGCCTGGGGCGGCGGGTCCGGCCCGCAGACCGGTGGGGCCACGGTGCCCGATGCCACCTTTCCGGCTGGGCGAACTGGGCTGTCGGCTTTGGTCGGCGACGGCGCGTCCGGCCCGCAGACCGGTGAGGGCACGGTGTCTGATGCCGCCGGGTCGGCCGCACGAACTGGGCTGTCGGCGTTGCCCTGGGTCGCGCGCCCGGCTGCGTTATGGCTGGCCGGGCGCGCGCGGCGCGGCGTCGAGGGCCGGGGGTTGAGTCGGCTGGACCGGTCGCGGCTGTTCGGCTTGGGCCGCGCCCTGGTCCGGTCGGCCAGCAGCGAACTGGTCTCGGCGGGCGAGTTGGACAACGTCGACGACGTCTTCTACTTGACTCTGGGCGAGGTCTTCGCGCCGGTCGCGGACCCGGCCGGACTGCGCGCGCGGGTGGCCGACCGGCGCCAGGAACTGTCCCGGGTGGCGGGGCTCCCAGCCTATCCAAGGGTCGAGTTCTCCGGCCCGCTGCGCCCAAGAGCCCCAGCGGGAAGGGCGCTCGACCCGTGCTTAGACGGGGACGGGGAGGCCGGCGGAACTGGGGCTGGCGGCATCGGCGGCGGTGAACAGCGGACAGGCCAAGGCTGCGGCGCGGGCCGGGCGACGGGGCGCGTCCTGGTGGTGCGCGGCCCGCTCACGCCCGCCCAGGCGGCGGGAAAGGTGCTGGTCACCGACGTCACAGACCCGGGTTGGGTGTTCACGTTGGCGGCGGCGGCCGGAGTCGTGTCGCAGAAGGGCTCCCTGCTGTCGCACAGCGCCATTGTGGCGCGCGAACTGGGGGTGCCGTTCGTGGCGGCCTTGGACGGGGCGACCGATTGGCTGCGCGATGGCGACCTAGTGACGGTCGATGGCCACAGCGGGTTGGTGCGGCGGCTGGAACGCGGGCCGGAAAGGCGGCAGGCGCGAGAGCCGCAACGACCGGAACACGCGGGAGAGGAGCCCACGCGATGAGCCATGATGTTGCGGTGGAGGTGGTGGCGCCGGGTAGTCCGGCGGCGGATCGGTGGCTCAGGCTGCCCGCCGAGTGCTACCCCGACGCGCGATTCAGGGGTGGCCTGCCGCGTGACGAGCCCGCGCTGGTCGCCGGGACCCACCTGCTCAGTCCCGAGTTCGAGTTCGTGCCGCTGCTGGCGACTGCGGGCGGCCAGGCGCAGGCGCGCTGCGGGGTGACTCTCTACGGCAGCGAGGCGACCGCTTATCTTGGACTCTTCGAGTGCTTGGATCGTGCTGCGGCCCCGGCGCTATTCGAGGCGGCCCGTGCGTTGGCCCGCGAGCGTGGGGCTGCGCGGCTGGTCGGACCGGTGGACGCGAGCTTCTGGCTCGGCTACCGGATGAAACTGGACCACTTCGACTCGGCGCCCTACTTCGGCGAGCCGTACAACCAGTCCCATTACCCTGAACTGTGGTCCGAGGCGGGCTTCCAGATCACCGAGCGCTACAGTTCGACCATCTATTCGCCGATGTCCTTGGCCGATTTGGCGGCGACCGGCTGGGACTCGGCGGCGCTGGACCAATTGGCGGCCAAACTCGGCGTGACCGTGCGCCCGCTGCGGCGGCGCGAGTTCGACTGGGCGGCCGGCCAGATCTTCGAGTTGGTGATGGCGCGGTACGTGGGCCTGCCGGAGTTCCGGCCGTTGCCTCGGGAGCGGTTCTTGGGATTGTTCGGGTCGCTCAGGCTGGTTCTGGATTATGAGGCCTCCATGATCGGCTTGGTCGATGATCAGATTGTCGGCTTCATCACGTCCACGCCGGATTATGGCCGGGCTCTCGACGCGACTGGCGTGGGTGCGGCGTTGCGGCAGGGGCTGGCTCTGGCGCGGCATCGTCCCCGTTCGCGGCGTTCGATCTGTCACTACATGGCGGCGGCGTCCGGATATCGCGGCCTGGGGCCGGTCCTGGCCGACGCGCGGGGCCGCGTGATCCAGCGCCGGGGCACCAGCGCGATCGGCTCGCTGATCCACGAGTCGGTGCCCACCTCGGGCTACCAGGCGGGCGCCATCACCGAAGTGCACAACTACGCCTTGTGGGCGGCGGAGCTCTGAGCCCGCGAACTGCGGCCTCGGCCGGTTCGTCGCCGGGGGCGGACGGGCACGAAGCTCGGACAGCCGCGCCTGGCCTCGCCCACCATGGCGCGCTGCTTCCCAACAGCCCTTGTGGCTGACGCCGCAATCTGCTGTCCCGCTGGTCGGCTCGACCCGCGCGTCGACCTGACGAAGTCTACGGCTGTCCGCGTCTTGAGCTCGGTCCGAATCGCGGTGGATCGTGGAGGGAGATGCCCGATGCCGCTCGGTCGGCAGGCAACGTTTGCGCAGGTCACCGGGGCGGCGGCATCGGCGGCCTGGTTCTCCCATGCCTCGAACCGCAGTTAGCGCGGCCCGGCCACTCGGCCCGGCGCTGGATGGTGGCGGGCAGCGACGCGAAGGGGTATGCAGCCCGGCCTGGCCCGCCGGTTTGGCTGGCGCTTTTCGACCGTCGTCCGCCGGATGATGGTGGACATCTTCGGCTTCCTCTCCTCCGGCACGTTACGCGACTATCCGGCCAGAGGCACAGGGCGGCGAGCGGCCGATCGCCGACGGCCCCCAGACCGCCAAGGCAGACAAGGGCGCCATGACGCGTGGACCATTAGGTCTCCACGCGGCTCCGTGGAAGTCAACGGTAATGGGGCTGGTCCACGATTTGGTCGACTCCTTCGACATGGAGAAGGCCGGGACATGGCATCGGCGCAGCCGCGAGCCGAAGCCGTCTACGGACAGGGCAGGGAAGCGTGGCCGGCGCCGCCGGCCCGTCCACCTGCGAGAACACGGGTGGCCGACCGGGCGGGCGCCGGGCGGCGATGTCCACAAGCGGCTGGAGCTCGGCCTCGCCGCCAGTTGAAGCCGATTGCGGACACGACCGGAAAGGGCCGCCGATGCCGCCAACCCGGCGACCTGCGCAAACGCTGGTCGTAGGTCACGCGGCATCGGGCGTGGGTGTCCACAAGCGGCTGGAACTCGACCGCGTCGCCAACTGAAGCCATTTCCGGACAAACCAGGGAAGCATGGCCGGCGCCCCCGACCCGTCCACCCGCGAGGACGCGGGCGGCCGATCGGGCGGGTGCCGGGGATCGGTGTACACAAGCGGCTGGAACTCGACCGCGCCGCCAGTTGAAGCCATTTCCAGACAAGTGCCGGGAGGCGTGCCGATGCCGCCGACTCGTCCGCTTGCGCAAACATGGTCGGCCAACCGGGCGGGTGCCGGGGATCGATGTCCACAACTGGCTGGAATTCGGCCTGGCCGCCAGTTGAAGCCGCTTACGGACACAGGCGGAAAGGGACGCCGATGCCGCCGACCCTGGGACCTGCGCAGACGCTGGCCGCCGACCGTGCGGCATCGGGCGTCGGTGTCCACAACTGGCTGGAACTCGGCCTGGCACCCAGTTGAAGCCATTTCTGGACATGGGTGGGGAGTTCCGCCGATGCCGCCGACCCTGGTACGTGCGCGAACGTTGGTCGTCGGCCACCCTGCGCCGGGCACCGATGTCCACAAGCGGCTGGAACTCGACCTGCCCGCCGATTGAAGCCGTTTGCGGACAAGCGTCGGGAGGCGTGCCGATGCCGCCGACCCGTCCACTTGCGCAAACATGGTCGGCCAACCGGGCGGGTGCCGGGGATCGGTGTCCACAAGCGGCTGGAACTCGGCCCGGCACCCAATTGAAGCCATTTCCGGACATGGGTGGTGAGTTCCGCCGATGCCGCTCAGCCGGCCCCGTCTCGCGGGTCGGCTCGGCCGTGCGCCCGGAACGGGGGCCTGGCCCTCGTTCCGGCGGGGGGCGCCCGCGCCGTCGAGGGCAGGCCGCGGCAGGGCGCGGAGAACACTGAGAACGAGGGGAAAACAAGGCCGCGAAACGTCGAACAACTATTGCGCGCAGGGGTGTTCCACGATATACTGGAACCATGACGTCGACGCCGCACCCGG
>JAISCU010000473.1 GCA_031265345.1 Bifidobacteriaceae bacterium | reverse complement strand
GTGATACCCATTCCGAGCCCGTCCGCGGCCCGGTGGATGCGCTCCTCAGGTGCGTCGACGATTTCGACGCCGTCGATAGTGGAGCGCGCGGTGGCGGCGCCGTTCCGGGCGGACACCTTTGCGAGTTTACGGTCCGGGCGGGTGGTAGTCGCGAGGCGCGCCATCGCCGGCCGCGCCCGCGGTCAGGGTAGCCAGCCATCCGGAAGGAGGTCTTGCCCGAAAAACGAGGCGAAGTCGAGCAGCACATGAGCTCCGATCAGCGGGGCTATCCGGCGGTTTCGGCGATAGAACTCGGCGAAAACGAGTCCCATTACCAGGTTGCCGATTGCCGGGCCGATTCCTTGGTAGAGGTGATAGCTCCCGCGCAGCGCAGCGCTGACCGCGAGGACGGCCCAGGGCCGGAACCGAAGCTGCTCCAGGCGCGTCACCAGGTAGGCGACCACAACTACCTCTTCGAGAAGGCCGTTTTCCAGGGCCGAGGCTATGAGCACCAGCGATGTCCACCAATGGGCCCCCAATCCCGATGCCACCACCTGCTTGGTGATTCCCATGAGCCGGCCCGCCGCATAGAACGCCACGCCGGGCAGGCCGATCCCGGCCGCGAGAGCCGCCGCCCAGGCCGTGTCACGGCCGGGTTGGCGCCGGTCCAGGCCGATCCCGGCCGCCGCCACCCGCAGTCGCGGTCCCAGCAGGTAGAGAGCGAGGACGGCGGGAAAGACTCCGAAGGCGATAGGAATGAGGTTGTAGGCGAGATTGAGCACCTCGGGCATCTGGTAGTCCTCGTGGAGGGACGCACTCTGCTCGGCGAGGGGTACCACGTAGGTCAGCGACTGGATTAGGTCGATGATCGAGTACACGGCTGACCGGCCGAGCGACAGTCCCAGGACCAGCGTCACTTCGAGGGTCAGTCGGTGCGCAGAGGCATCCGCCGGGAGGAAAGAACCCAGTTCGCTTTCCGGCGTGGGCTGGGACTGGTTCACCGGGACGGTCAGCCCAGCGCTGACAGTCCGTAGATGGTGTAGCCGGCCTCTTGGACTGCGGTAGTGACTTCTTCGAGGCTGAGCGGCGCGGCGCTGGTGACGGTAACGGTCGACGCCCCGCCTTCTACCAGTTCGACCTCCACTTTGCTGACTCCGGGCAGCGACCCAACTTCGTCCTTCACCGCTCGCACGCAGTGGTGGCAGGTCATACCGTTGACGCGGTAGCTGGTGCTGGGCATGGTGGGTTTCCTCTCTCGGCGCACTCAGCGCCAGGTCAGTCCGATCGCGGCTGGTAGTCGAGCGGGCCGGGTGTGTAATGCCTGGTGAGGAAGCTGGCGAGGCCCGTGTATGCCGCTGGGGTAAGGGCAAGCAGGCGGGCCGCAGAGTCGTCGGGAAGGCCCAGCGTGGCTATGAACTCCCTAAGGATCGCGCCATCGACGCGCCTTCCGCGGGTCAGATCCTTGAGGCGATCATAAGGATCGTCCATGCCAGGAGCGCCGGCAATGGCGGCGGCGCGCATGGTGGACTGGATTGGCTCCGCGAGGACTTCCCAGGCGGAGTCGAGATCGCGGGCAATAGCGCCGGCGTTGACCTCGAGACCAGCCAGACCGCGTCGAACATTGTCGATGGCGAGCAAAGAATGTCCCAAGGCAACTCCAATGTTGCGCTGGGCGGTGGAGTCGGTCAGGTCGCGCTGTAGACGGGAGGTCACCAGCGTGGCGGCCAGGCTGTCCAGGATGGCGCAGGACAGTTCCAGGTTGCCTTCCGCGTTCTCGAACCGGATCGGGTTGACCTTGTGCGGCATCGTCGACGAGCCGACTGTGCCCTGGCCACGGACTTGGGTGAAGTATCCCAAAGAGATGTAGGTCCACATGTCGGTGGCAACGTTGTGGCAGATCCGGTTGAAGCGGGCGATGTCGGAGTACAACTCAGCTTGCCAGTCATGAGATTCGATCTGTGTGGTCAAGGGATTCCATGTCAATCCCAAGGCTTCTACAAATGAACGGGCGACTCCTGGCCAGTCTGTTTGCGGCGCCGCGGCCACGTGAGCCCCGTAGGTCCCGGTGGCGCCGCTGATCTTGCCCAAGTACTGGGTCGCTTCGATCCGCCTCAACTGACGCCCCAGCCGGTGGGCCATAACTGCGAGTTCCTTGCCGAGCGTTGTCGGCGTCGCCGATTGTCCGTGAGTCCGGCCAAGCATTGCCACGTCGGCATGCTCAAGCGCCAAGTCCGCCAATGCGCCGGTTGCTGCTCGCGCGGCCGGCAGCCAAACCTGCTGGATGGCCGCACGGATCGTCAGCGCGTAGGCCAGGTTGTTGATGTCCTCCGAAGTGGCGCCGAAATGGACCAATTCCACCAACCCTGGTCGGCTCAGCTGGGCCGGAGCATCGGGGACGGCCAATCGGCGGCGGATGTAATACTCGACTGCCTTGACATCGTGAACTGTCTGGCGCTCGATGGCGGCCAATTCGTCGATCGTTTCCTGGCCGAATCCGGCGGCGAGGCCGCGCAGGTAGTTCACTGAGTCATCGGCCAGATCAGGCAGGCCGGGCAGTGCATGGACCCGCGTCAGGTGGATGAACCATTCGGCTTCGACTTCGATGCGGGCGCGGCCCAGGGCCGCCTCGGAGAGATAGTCCACCAGGCCGGCAACCGTGGGACGGTAGCGTCCGTCGAGAGGCCCGAGGGCGACCGGCGGATTCAACCCGGACAGAGGGATCCGGTCAGGGGATCGAGGCACGCCGACCAGTGTGCCATGTTCGCGACCCCAGGGAGTCTCCCGGATCTACCCCGCGGCGACCGGGCGGGCGAACAGCGCGCGCGGGTTGGGTCAACGACGCCCCGCGCGACGCCAGAACCAACCGACTGCACCAACGCCGAAAGCTAGCGCAAGGCCGACAGCGCCGAAGACGGACAGGTAGTCCGCCACTGCCGCCCGGATGCCGGGATCGGCCGCGTCTTTCAACGCCAGCCCGGCCGCGCTCGCCGCCAAGGCAACGAGCCAAAGGCACACGGTCCACGGATTCGTCTTGAGGGGCTCAGGCGGGGGCTCGGGCGCGGGGAAGGGCCCGGCGGCCTGCACCTGGAACCCAGCAGCGTCCTGCGGTGCCTCCGGCGGCACAGCGGCGCTTGGTTCCGGTTCGACCGGTGGTGGTTCGGTCGCTTCCGGTGGGGCGAGTACCGGAGCTAGGGCGATGTCTTCCTGCTCGATGACCTCGGCCCTGGCCGGTACC
>JAISCU010000468.1 GCA_031265345.1 Bifidobacteriaceae bacterium | reverse complement strand
AAGGCTGAGCCGACCGAACGGCATCGGCAGTCTAAGAGCCACGGGCGAACCTCTGTTCCCAAGTATGAAACGAATCTCCGCCCCCGGATCAGATGATACTCAGATGCCGGTCCGTCGCGCCCACCACCGAATTGGGGCTGATTCGGCGATCCAGTGTCACGAAGGTCCCGCCGTGGGCGACGGCCAGCCCTAACAAATAGATGTCCGGGATCTGGGATGGTCCGAGAATCCGATCCGTGTCATAGGTGGGCCGGTCGAACAGCGACAAGTCACATGGCCAGAACTCGTGGTCCGGGGCCGTTCGCGTCTGCAGCAGTGAATCTGCGGCGACGTCGATGGACACGGGATTGGCGTACCGCGGTGCCGTGATGATCCGCAGGTATCCATTCTCTGTGATCGCGCAGGTCGCCCAGCCTCGCTTCGAATGGCCATCGAACCACTGGGCCATGTCGTCGTGCCTGGGATGGTCCGGGTCCAACAGCGCCAGAAGGGCACTCGCGTCCAACAGCGCCCCCATCAGATGCCGAGTTCGTCCCTGATCTCGTTGACCAGTTCCTGGGTGACTATCCCGCCCCTGCTGGGCAACACCCGGATTCCCAACTCGGCCAGCCGCTCATCGCGAGCCTTCGCCTCCGGGCTCGACACGGATCGCGCGAAGCCCGAACGCGCCATTTCGGAGATGACCTCTCCCATGGTGCGATGCTCGGCCCGCGCCCGCTCCTTGGCCGCGGACAGGACGTCGTCATCAATGGTCAGGGTGGTTCTCATGCCTCAAGCATGACCCATCAACCGTGGACCAAGCCAGCACGGGCCGCGGCCGCGACCCCGCAGAAGCGGCGGCCAGCCCCACCCCGAAGCGAGGCCGGGCTGGACGCGCCCAGACGACTGAGCGGCATCGTCCACCGTTGGCAGGTCGAAACAGACCGGCTACCGCCCCAGCGTGATGTTCAACAGCGGGATGAAGGCCGCGTACATGGCGCCCACTATCAGGACGATCCCCGCCAGGTTCAGCCACAGCCCGCCCTTGATCATGGAGCCCATCGAGACGTAGCCCGAGCCGTAGGCGACCGCGTTCGGGGGCGTGGCGACCGGCAGCATGAAGGCGCAGGTCGCGGCCAGCGCCACGGGGACGCACAAGAGCATCGGATCGAGCCCGAGCCCCACGGCCACGCCGCCCATGATCGGCAGGAAGACGTTCGCGGTGGCGGTGTTGGAGGTCAACTCGGTGATGAAGATGATCATGGCCGTGACCACCACCACCAGCAGCGGCGTGGGCAGCGCGCCCAGACCGGAGGCGCGGTCACCCACATAGTGCGACAGGCCAGTCGAGGTGATCGCGGCGGACAGCGACAACCCGCCGCCGAACAGCAACAACACGTCCCAGGGCAGGTTCTTGGCGGTGTGCCAGTCCATCACCATGACGCCCTTCTTGAGGTCCGCCGGGAGCAGGAACAGGACCACGGCCATGACCATGGCGATCATCTCGTCCTTGACGCCCCAGCTAGCGAACACGGTGGGGATGAAGATCCAGGACAGCGCCGCCAACGCGAACACGATGGCCACCCAGCGCTCACCAGCCGACCACGGCCCCAGCGCCCGCCGTTCGGCCTTGATCAACTCGCGCCCGCCGGGGATGTCCTTGATCTCCGGCTTGAACAGGACGTGGGTGAGCATCCACCAGGTGAACACCAAGAACACTACCGACAGCGGCGCGCCCGCCAGGAGCCATTTGCCGAACGGGATCTCGATCCCGAACGTCGAGGACATATAGCCCCGCAACACCGTGTTCGGCGGCGTGCCGATCAGCGTGGACAGCGACCCAATGGACGAGGCGTAGGCGATCCCCAGCATCAGCGCCGTGCCGAAATTGGTCTGCACCACTTGGCTGACAGCCCCGGCCGCCCTGGAAGCCTTCCCGGACCCCTTGCCGCCGGCTCCGGTGCCCGCCATCTGGCCCACCAGACCGAGGATCGACACGCCCAACGGCAGCATCATCACGGCGGTCGCGGTGTTGGACACCCACATGGTGATGAACCCGGTGGCGATCATGAACCCGCCGATCAGCCGGGTCGGTTTGGTCCCGACCAGGTCCACCACGAACAGCGCCATTCGTCTATGGAGGTTCCACCGCTGCATCGCCAGGGCCAGGATGAACCCGCCCATGAACAGGAAGATGGTGCCGGACGCGTAGGGCGCTCCCGCCATGTCGAAATCCGCCGTCACGCTCAGCACCGGGAACAACGCGATCGGGATGAGCGAGGTCGCCGCCAACGGGATCGCCTCCGTCATCCACCACACCGCCATCAGCACGGTCAGCGCGGCCACCAGTTTGATCGGCCCGGCCGCGAACGGATCGTCCATCCGCCCCGCCGCCTCGCTGGCCACCCGCGCCGCGTCCGCCGGTATGGCGAAATAGGTTATCGCCGCCAGGACCACGCCCGCGGTCAGCCCGAAGTATCGCCGTTTGACGCCGCCGCTGTCCGCCTGGGGCAGGAGTTCGGGGGTCCGGGTTTCGGTCGTTGTCATTATTCGCTCCCTTGCTCGACCTATGACTGGGTAAGGTCACCGTAAATTGGGGTCATCGGTTGGCCAAGCGATCAGCCCGCGCCGTCCCAATAGTTGGACAGCGGGGCGTCTTCCCAGTTGGACGATGCCGCGCGGACGGCCTTGGCTCACAACGTCGTTTCCGCCGGTCGAGTCTTGGGCGGCCAAAGAGACCGTGCCCCCTGCCGCTCGGCCCGGCGTTAGCCCCGGCGCTCGGTGCCGACTGCGCCGGACCCTGCCCATTCCGCGAACCTCGTCTCGGCCCTCTGCGACCCGTCCGCAGCATTTGCGCCCGCGACCCGTCGACCGGCCCCCGGTTCTCCCCGCGACTCATCCACTGCCCACAATTGCACCCTGCGACCCATCGACCGCCCACATTCGCACCCTGCGGCCCATCGACCGCCCACATTCGCACGGGTCCGTTCGACAAACGCGCAGGTCAGCCGACTGGTTTGATACGAGGCGGCGTGCATTTCCAGGCACTCGATGGCCACGGGCGTGCATTTCCAGGCACTCGCGAGGGTCAGCGGATCGGAAAGCGGACCGCAGCGACCGCGTGGGCGGCATCGTGCATATTGTCCTAATGTCCTGTCGTAACCATAGTTGGGACGGCCTGCCCGCGTCGCTGCCGGGCCCGTCGGCGCAGTCTCCCGGAATCTGCGCGCTCCGGTCCGTCCGTTCGACTCCGCCGTTTTGCGTCCCCAGACCCATCGAGTCCGCCGTTCTCCATGATGAGACTCGCCGAGTCCGCTGTTCCCCATGCGGTTGTCCGTCGACCCCGCTGTTTTGACCCCTGGGACTCGCCGAGTCCGCTGTTCTGCGTGATCCTTGGCATCGAGTCCGGGGTTTTGCATGTCCTCCGTCGCGCGTCCAACGCGCTGAACAGCCAAAACGCGAAATGAACCAGTACAAAACAGCGGACTCGATGAGCAATGGGATGGGAAACAGCGGACTCGATGGATCGGAGCGCCCGGAGCAGAGGACTCGATGGACAACCGGGCGCGGATCGACGGACTAGGCGCGGGCGCGCCTCGCCTGGCGGGCAGCCAACCGCGAGGCCCGCCGCGACAGAGCACCAGCGAATGGGAGTCTCCCGTCCCACCGCGTTGCCTCCAGAACCCGACCGAAATGGGGTCTGTCCCCAATGCTGTTGAGAACGGTTCTCGGCAGTTTCGGGGAACGTACCCGTCGGGGTTCGCGCGCGCGCCGTGCGGTTCGAGGCGGTTGGATCTCGCCCAATCGGTCAGCGCTGGCGGCGCTTCGGGAGCACTGAGGCCAGGGCCACCACAGCCACGCCCGCGGCGGGCATGATCAGCAGGCCTACCCGCAAGGACGCCACGTCGGAGATCAATCCGACCAACGGCGGCGTGGCCAGGAAACCGATCCGCATCAGCCAAGCCACCACCGTGAGCCCGGTTCCGGGCCTGAGGCCAGGAAGCTCGTCAGCTTGGTGCATCGCGGCGGGGACCAGCGTGGCGACGCCAAAACCGGCAGCCCCGAAACCCACGATGGTGCCGACCAGACTCGGGAAGGCGAGCGCCAAGCCCATGCCAGCCGCCACGATCAACCCTCCGGAACGCGCCACCGCGCGCTGCCCGAACCGGTCGATCAACCGGTCGCCAATCAACCGTCCCACGAATTGCGCTCCGACCAGGGCGATGAACCCGAGGGCCGCGATCTGCGCCGGTGCCGCCAACGATTGCGACAGGTACAGCGCCGCCCAAGAATTGCCCGATTCCTCGACCACCGCCCCGGACACCGAAATCACCACCAACGCCGACAGGACCGCCCAAACCGACCACCTGAGGCGCCGGCGTTTCTTGGGCGCCGGGGATGCGGCATCGTCCACCTGGTTGAATTCGGATGAAGGTGAAGACGCGGGCGCGGACGGAGCTGCGGGCGCCGCAGTGTCGCGAGAATCGGCGGCAGGCCCAGCGGTCGGGTCCGGGCCCACCGGACGGTCCGGGTCCACCGGACGGTCCGAGCCCTGCTGTCGATCCGGGCCGGGCAACGCGAACCGCCCCGCCACCACCGCCACCGTCGAGAAGATCACCGCCGACAACCCCAGGTGCACACCCAGCGGCAGCCCCGCCGTGATCGCGGCCGCCGCCATGATGCCGCCGATAGTCGAGCCGACCGACCACAGGGCGTGGAAGGAATTGATGATCGACCGGCCGTAGCGGCGTTGCACGCGCAGGCCGTGGGCGTTCTGCGCGACGTCGGTGATGGCGTCGACGGCGCCCGCCAGGACCAGCGCGGCCACCAGCAGCCAGACCGAAGGGGCGACCCCTGCCGCCAGCACGCCCAAGGACGCCAGGACCATGCCTGCCACGGCTACTCTGGCGGAGGTGAACCGCCGGACCAGCGCTCCCGCGCCGAGCCCCGCCAGGATCGCCCCAGCCGGCAGCGCCGCCACCGCCAGCCCGTAGGCGGAGTTGCCGAGCTCCAGGCAGGACTTGATCTCCGGCAGGCGCGGCAAGAGGTTGGCGAAGACCGCTCCGTTGGTCAAGAACAGGGC
>JAISCU010000463.1 GCA_031265345.1 Bifidobacteriaceae bacterium | reverse complement strand
TGTTACACGATCAGCTTCCCGGCCGAGGGCCCCGCATCCACGCACGCCACGCCGCGCACCAGCAGGTCAGCACCGCAAATCAAACATCAGACAACCCGCCCTGGTGAGAAAACCTCAATCAGTCCTGAATCAGGAAGGGATGCACCAAGCTGTAGGCGCAGCAGCGCAGATGAAGCAGATGACCCGACAGGCCGGCGGCATAGAAATCAACGCGGGCTGGGTCCCCCCGGCTCCCCTCGCGTTCGTGCTGGCATATCAGGGCCCTGCGTCGATGAGAACAGTTGTGGACTGGATGCGGAATTCGGACACAGAACACAAGCTCGAGCAGCCGAACTGGACCCCCAAGACGCGCCTCAGGACCCCGATGCTCGCCTTTGACGGTGTGTTCGTCTTGGGCATAGGATCGCTCAAAGCCAACAACACGCCCTTGACGCCCGAGACTGTGGCCTCGGTGATGAACTACTTCTACACAGAGGACGGCGGAGCGCTCCTGATGCTCTTCCTAACGCTGCAACAGGCTTGCCGGTGCCTTTCGTGGTCGTCGTGGTCTCTTATTCCGTATGCCCAGTCAGTCGACCTCAAGACCGGCGGGGGCTACGGAGTCTCGCATCAGCACATCGCGTCGCAGATTCTGAAACTGCCCCCGAAGAAACGCGACCAAATTGTCCGCGCTCTCACGACGACCGCCCCCTCGAAGCCTGTCGGCCCTCCAGACGGAGCCGCCGGGAAACTAGACGGTGGTGATTCCAAATGAGTTGGGCTTTCGAGCGCGTTCGCGAGGCCGCTGGACGGAGACCCCCCGCCCACTATCTCAAGTCTGGAACCCGAAGGAGAGGCATCGTGACCTATCTGCTCGTCGAAGATGAAGGCCGCGTCGTACAGCCGGAGGGCAAGACACGCGAGTACAAGCGGGACCTGTCGTCGCCGGAGAAGGCGATGCGCGCTGTGGTCGCCTTCGCCAACTCCGCTGGCGGCCAATTGGTGATCGGGGTCGAGGACGACGGAACCGTTGCCGGCGTGACCGACCCGCTGCTGGAGCAGGAACGTCTGACCAATCCCATCGCCGATTGGGTGTCGCCACAGCTCATCCCCGCAATCGAGTTGGTGCCCCTGGCGAGCACAACGGTGGTCGTGGCCGACGTCGCGTTGAGCGTGCGACGCCCCCACTACCCGACGAAGCACGGGAAGGACGAGAGCACCTATATCCGTCTCGGGGCGACCAACCGGAAGGCCGGACCCGACCTGATCGCCGAGTTGGAGCGCTCGGCCAAGGGCATCCCATTCGACAGACTGCCTGCAGCGGGGGCGACGCTAGAAGACCTCGACACCGAGCCGCTAGCACGTTCGTTGGGGCGCGAACTCGACCTGCGCGCGCTGCAAACCCTGGAGCTAGTCGCGGACGACCAGGGCCGGCTCGTTCCGACCAACGGGGGCGTCTTGGTCGCCTGCCCTCGCCCAGAGCGGTTCTTCCCGTTCGCTTGGGTGCAGTGCGCCCGTTTCAGGGGACCGACCAAACGGGACATCTGGGACCAGGAAGAGATCTACGGACCGTTGCCGTTGGCCGTGGACAAGGTGATGCGGTTCCTGGAGCAGAACGCGTTCCGGCATGCCGAGTTCGGTGACGTGTACCGCCGCGACCGCTGGTCGATCCCCATCCGGCCCCTGCGGGAGATCGTCACCAACGGCCTGGTGCACGCCAGCTATTCCGCTCACGGCACCCCGATCAAGGTGGCGTTCATGGACAGCACCATCGAGATCGAGAGCCCTGGCGGCCTGATGCCGAGCCTGACGGTGGAGGAGATGACCCAAGGCGTCTCTGTGATCCGCAACCCCGTCATCGCACGCGTCTTCCGGGAGCTCGGGCTGATCGAGCGGTGGGGCACCGGCCTGCCCGAAGCGATCAGGCAGCTGGCCGAGGCCGGGCTTCCCGCGCCCGACATCACAGAGTTGGCGGTCAGCCTCCGAGTCACCGTCCACATCGAGGATCAGAGCGTCGCGCCGACGGGCGTACCGGCCGAGATCGAGCCTCAGCTTAGGCACATAGGCACTTCTGAGCTTAGGCACATAGGCACAGAATCCGGTGCCTATGTGCCTAAGCTGGACCTCAAAGTGCCTAAGTCCGCCGCTCTGGCGCTGCTCGCCGCGCAGACGGGCTCCGCCCGCCGCAGCGACCTGCTGAGCGCCATCGGCCTTTCCCAATCCACTAACAACTACCGCAGGCACGTTCTACCACTGGTCGAGGCCGGCCTGCTGGCCCTTTCCATCCCAAGCAAGCCGCGCAGCCCCCTCCAGCGCTATCTCCTGACCGACCAAGGACGGGATTGGCTGGAAGCGGCGACGCCCGACCGCGACGCCCGTGCGGCGGAAGCTCCAGAAAGCTGATCCGACCATGAGCCCCAGCCTCGCCGTCATCGACACTGAGACCACCGGATTCCCGCCGGCGCACAACAGCATCATCGAAATCGCCGCCGTGATCCTAGGACCGGACGGCTCAGTCGAACAAGAGTGGTCAACACTGCTCAATCCGGGACGCGACCTGGGGCCCGTGCATGTCCACGGGATCGAAGCCCGTGACGTGCGGGAGGCTCCTCGGTTCGCAGACATCGCAGGCGATCTGACGGCATTGCTGCGCGGTCGTGTCATTGCGGCCCATCAGGCCCGTTTCGACGCCGGGTTCGTCCAGGCCGAGTATCAACGTGCCGGGCACGCGGCGACCATCCCCAATGACGCGTGTCTTTGCACCATGCGGCTCGCCTCACAGGTGTCGCCAGGCGCTGGCCGCAGCTTGGCGGCGTGCTGCCAGCAGGTCGGCATCGTGAACGATGCCGCCCATTCGGCTTTGGCCGACGCACGCGCCGCAGCGGGCCTGATCCAACGCCTCGGCGCCGGGCTTGGCGGCCTGGACGGCATCGTGCGCCGCGGTGGTCTTGACCGGCGCTTCTCGGAGGTCCGGCTGCCGCCGCTCGGACCAACCGGGACCGCGTGCGTGCGTCGAGGGACGGCGAGTTCCAGGCATGGCGCATACTTGGACCGCCTCGCCGAGCGGCTCCCGCCGGTCGGCGGACCCGCGGAGCACAACGAGTACCTCGCCCTCGTGGACCGGGTGCTCATCGACCGGGTCCTGTCGGCCCGCGAAGGCGACCAACTCGTCGCCCTGGCGGCGGACCTCGGCATAGACCGGCCCGCCGCGACCCTCTTGAACTCGGAATACTTGGCGGCCCTCGCGCGGGCTGCGGTCACAGACGGCAAGGTGACAGACGCCGAGTTCCGGGACTTGGCCACAGTGGCCGAACTCCTTGGGCTCGACGCGGCCGCCGTGGCGTCGGACTCGACCGGACTTGGCGGGCCGCCTCTGGCGCCGCGCGAACCACAGCTCCGGCACCCGGAACACCGTCGGCGATGGGATCCGGGTTCCGGCTCTCGCCGGGCGACATGATCGTGTTCACTGGCGAAATGTCGCGGCCCAGGGCCGCGTTGGAGGGCATGGCTCGGGACGCGGGCCTTGTCCCGCATCCTGGGGTGACGAAGAAGGTCGCCGTCGTTGTCGCCGCCGACCCGGACAGTCTGTCCGGCAAAGCGCGGAAAGCCGCAGGCTATGGAATCCCGATTATCACTGAGGCCGCCTTCCTGCGGCTCGTGGCGAACTCCGAATAGTCTGCGGATCAGCGTGAGCCGAGGCGACCAGACCGCCATGGCGGGGAAGCCGAACCCCGGCCTACTGCACCGCTCAAGTCGGGAGAGGAGGGTCCGGGGACTACGCGAAGAGTACAACGGCAGGCGATGCGAACCGTCGCGGGCAATCGGCCCCGGGGACTCGTCGCCGACGACCTGCCGAGCATCTGAAGAGGTACCGGAACCAAGGTTATCCATCTATCCGAACACTCCCGACATGATGAGCCGGATGGGATGGGACTGCCGCAGGCAGGCGACTAGAATAGTGGCTTCGAGAGGGGGTTCGACGTGACAGCCGCAATGACTGAGGAACAGATCGACCAGGCGTTGCTGTTCGCCGACGCGGTGCTGGCCGCCGCCGGGCACTCCTACCATGACACCGAGCACGAAGCGGACCTCCGCGAGGCCGGACGCGGGCATATGACCATCGACGAAGTGGTGCGCCGAGGCATCGAGCGCATACTCGACCGTGGCTGACAGGGGTGACTGGGACAGTTACTTCTGGCCCGGCACGCAGGTGCTCCGGAACCTTCCAGGCGTGCGCGACCAGGATCGTCTCAACGCCTTGGAGTTGATGGCGGCCAAGTCGAG
>JAISCU010000456.1 GCA_031265345.1 Bifidobacteriaceae bacterium | reverse complement strand
GAACACGGCCCAGGCCTACATCGACCCGGCCACCACTTCCTACCTGATCCAGGTGGTGTCCGGCCTGGTGATCACCTTGTCGGTGGCCATCGGGGTGTTCTTCCGCCGGATCGTGCTGGGGCTGACTACCCTGCGGGCCAAGGCCGGCGCCTGGTGGGCGGTGGCGAGCTCCCCGGACCGGCGCCGGCTGCGCGCGGGCCGCCGCGCCGAGCGGGCGTCCCGCAAGGCCGGTGCCGCGCGGGAAGGCGCCGGGTCGGCGGACCGCGAGACCATCTCCGCGAGAGCGGCGCGGATGGAGGCGGAACGGCTCGAGGCCTCCGGAGAGCCGGTGGCCGGTCCGGCGTTCGGGTTCGTGCCAGCGGCGACCGCTGAAGGCACTTTGACGGGTGCGGCGGGCGCGGCGCCGGGCGGACGGAACTTGCCGGACACGGCTAGACGGGCGAGCGGCATCGTGCAACCGGACGAGCGCCACCCGGATCTGGTGGTGTCGAAGGGCCGGTTCTTATGGCACGACTCGCGGCGGTTCTCGCGCCGGGCGGCGATAGCGCTGACGACCGGGCTGGCGGGTCCGTTCCTGTTCTTCGGGTTCGGGTTCTTGGACCTGTACCTGCGCAACCCGTCCGAGTTCCCGTTCGGTTTCGGGCGGCTGGCGCTGCCGTCGCTGGGGCTGGCGGTAGGGCTGGGGCTGGTCGTCGCTGCGGTGCTGCTGGTTCTGCGCGGACGGGTCTTCGACCTGGCCGTGTCGTTGGTGCTGGGGGTCACGCTGGCGGCCTGGGTCCAGGCCAACTTCCTGAACCGCGACCTGGGCCTGCTCGACGGTGTGGCGATCCGCTGGGAGCATTACACGCGGTGGACGGCGCTCGACACCTTGATCTGGGTGGCGTTGATCGCCTTGCCGGTGGTGTTGCGCCTGGTCACCCGCAAAGTCTGGAACCTGGTGGCATGGCTGTTCCCGACCGCCGTGATCGCGGCCGGGGCGGTCGGGCTGGCCGTCGCCTACTCGAGCGCGGACACCACGCCTTGGAAGCCGCCGAGCGCCGACTACCCGACCTTCGAGGGAGCGTTCACGGCCTCGTCGGGGCCGAACCAGTACATCTTCGTGTTGGACATGATGGACCAGCACTACGTCAGCGACATCAGAGCCGAGTCGCCCGATTTCTTCGAGTCCAACCTGGACGGATTCACCGAGTTCGACAACAACATCTCGAACTACACCCGGACCCTGCCGAGCGCCGTCGACATGCTGACCGGCGAACGCTACCGGTTCGACGAGCCGCCGGAGGTGTACATGGCGCGGGCCTACCGGGAGGGCACTTTCCTGCCGACGTTGCGGGCCGCGGGCTACTCGACGAACATCTACGCCACCGACCGGTACTCGTATTCGGACATCTCCGACATCGAGGGACTGGCGGACAACATCCGCCCGGCCAAGGTCGTGACGCCGACCAAGGTGATGCTCAAGGGGACATTCAAACTGGCCGCGTTCCGGTACGCGCCGCACGTCCTCAAGCCGACCTTCTGGACGCCCGTGGACCCGTTCGCCTCCGTCAAACCCGACCTGTCCGGGATCGACCCCTTCTCCAACGACAACTACGGGTTCTACACCCGCCTCAAGGCCTCCGGCCTGTCATTGGACGGCCCGCAGCCCCGGTTCTCCTACTTCCACTTGGACGGCGCGCATTACCCGGCGCTGATCGACGCCGACATCCGACCGGTGCCAGCCGATTCGGTGTCGCTCGGCGAGCAGGCCAAGGGCTCCTTCAGGATCGTCTTCGACTATCTGGACGAGCTGCGGAGGCTGGGCCGATACGAGGACGCCACCATAGTCATCACCGCCGACCACGGCCAGTTCGCCGGCATGGGCGAACGTCCCCCGCTCCCCGGACCGCGCCTGACCTCGTTGTTCGTCAAACCCGCCGGTGTCGAGGGGGCGCCGTTGGCCCACTCCGACGTCCCCACCGACATGGCCAACGTCCGGTCCACCTTGCTGGCCGATGCCGGAGTCGACGACCCTGACGGCTTCCCGACCGTCTTCGAGGTGGCGCCCGATTCCGACCGTCCCCGCGACTTCTACTACATTCGGGGCTCGAACCCCGAGGAGGGCTCAGTCGACTTGTGGCGAGTGGTGGGAGAGGCCCGCGATTTCGACAACTGGAAGTTCGTGGAGCAGATGCCACGCGAGTATTGATTCTAACGAGGATGACAACCAGCATGACCTCCGGTCGCGCGCTCAAGACCGCCGCGGTTCGAATGGTCCGCAGCCGTCTGACCTGGGGACTGGGCTTCGCGGCCAGCGCCGCCACCATGATCGGAGTGACCATCACGTCCGCGGGCGCGGTGCCGTGGACCAAGGCCTGGTTCTACCTCCTGATCGTGGCGCTGACCCCGGTCTTCGCCGCGGTCGCAGGTCTGGCCCGCTATCTGGTCGAACGCCCGCGCTCCAAACCGCTGCCGGTGTGGCGCAACCGTCCCCGGGCGTTCTTCTTCGACTGGGTCGCCATCTGGGTGTGCTGGATACCAGTCTGGATGTCCGGATGGCCCGGTTTCTGGTGCTACGACGCCGCGCCCGCCTATGCCTCCTTCAAGAGCCGCTCGATCACCAATGGCATGCCGCCGCTGCACACCTACCTGTCGAACGGCTTCCAGTCGGTGGTGGCGGACTGGACGGGCATCGAGAACTACGGGATCGCCGCCTTCATTGGGCTCCAGTCACTGGTGGTGGCGGCGACCTTCGCCTACGCCTTGCGGCGGCTGCGGGCCTGGGGGGTCGCGCGATCCGTCCGCTGGGGCGCCCTGGCCTATTTCGCCTTGTTCCCGACCATCTCGTTGTTCTCGTTGACCTCGGCGCGCAACACCGGGTTCTCCACCGTCGTGTTGGCCCTCGCGGTCTGCTTGGTCGACGCGCTGAAGCAGGCGCCGCGCCCCCGCGGCAAACAGTGGTGGCGCTGGTGCCTGGTGGCGGTGCTCGCATTGGCGGTGGTGGCGCTCAGACGGGACGCGACCTACGTCCTGATCATGTTCACGGTGGCGGCGGTGTTCTGCTACCGACCGGCCCGCAAGGCCCTGGCCGTCTGTTTCGTCAGCGCGACCATCGCGGGCCTGCTCCTCGACCCGGTCCTGTACAAAGCCGTCATGGGCGTCCACGAGGCCTCTTCCGTCGCCCTCTACTCGGTGCCGCTGCAACAGGTGGGGCGGGTCTACGCGTTGCGCCCGGACTCGTTGACGCCGGAACAGAAACAGCTCATAGAGTCCTTCATCGTTCCGGAGCAATTGGTGAAGTACCGGCCGCAGTTGGCGGACGCCATGCTCTCGGGCGCCAACCTGGCAGGCCGCCTCGAGCCTGACACCAACCGATTCCTGAAGCTGTGGGCGGAGATAGGCGCCAAGAACCCGGACGTCTATTTGGACGCCCTGGTGGCCAACACTGTCCAGGGGTGGGCGCCGGGGGCGATCATCGACGCGTATTCCTCCGCGGGTATGGACCCCACCCCCCGAGAGGCCGGGACCAGCTACTTCTCCTACTCGACGCAGTTGCCGGGGACAGCCGTCCCGAAGGGACCGCAGTTCGTCCGCGATTTCTATTGGGACTTCTCCTGGCGTTCGCAGGCGGCTTTCAGGATTCCCGTCGTGTCCTGGGCGTGGTCACCCGGCACCTACCTGTGGTTATTCGCCTTCGCCCTGGCCCTGACCGCGGCCGGAGTCCGCCGCCACCGTCACAGCGCCTTCCTGCCAGTCTCGCTGCTCCTCATAGCCACCTGCGTGCCGGTCTTCTTCGGCCCGACCATGGTGGTCCGCTACTTCCTCCAGTTGTTCTATTGCGCGCCGCTGGTGGCGGCGTTCGTGGTCGATCCCCGTGTCTACCGGTTGCCCCGTCCCCACACCACGCGCGCCCCGAGGGGCCCAGACGACGCCCCGGAA
>JAISCU010000446.1 GCA_031265345.1 Bifidobacteriaceae bacterium | reverse complement strand
CCACCGGCGGCCTGGGGAGTCTTCGTGGAGGGCGTCGAAGCAGCCTTGGTCGGTGCGGGGGCCGGGACCTCGGGTGTCGGTTGTGTGGCGGGACTCGAAGGTGTCGATCCAGCATCGCTGATGGGCAGGCCGGTGTCGTCGTCAAGCCCATCGCCGTCGCAGTCTTCGGCAAGAGACGGCTGGGCGACGCCTAGGAGGAGCAGCGCAACTAGGAGTGTGGCGACCGCTCGGGCGACTCTGACAATCCGAGCAGGCTGGACAGTTCGGGCAGTCATGCGATCTGGTCCTTTCGGTGGGCGGCGGCAGGAGTAACGCGAGATGCGGCATCGTCCGGTGAAGTTGATGAGGCGGCGGACGCCTTGGTTCCTCCGAAGACTGCGTCGTCGAGTTCGCCCTGCTCACGGGCGACGATCGTGGCAGCAACCGCCGCGGCCGTGACGTTGGAGGCCGTGCGGGCCGTGTCCGCGATGGCCGAGATCGGCACCACGAGCAGCACAATTTCCAACGGCAGTCCGAGGGCGGCGAGCACCGACGCCGAGGTGATGGTCGCCGTTCCCGGGACCCCTGCCGTGCCCAGGGAAACCAGCAGCCCCGCCCCGACCAAGAGCGCGTAGTCGCCCACGCCGTACGTGAGACCGAGGCCATGGATGCCGAAGATGGCGACGAGGATCGGCCAGATGCCGGCACATCCGGGCATGCCAATGGTTGTACCGAGCGGCGCGGTGAACCCGGCCACCTCTTCGCTGACCCCGATTTCGCGGGTGAGCGCCTGCGTGGTGACGGGCAGTGTGCCCACCGAGGATTGAGTGGAGAACGCCACAAGCTGCGCAGAGGCGATTTTGCGGAAGAACACGCCGGGCCGCACACGCGCGAAGGCGCGCAAGAGGACGTAGTTGATCACCCACGTGTCCAGCACCAGCGCCAAGACCGCCACCAGGAGGAGAACGAGCAACGACCACGCCAGCCCACCTCGGTTGACACCGCCGGCGGTCGCGGAAACCACCAAGGCGAGGACCGCGTACGGAGTCAGCGCTATCACCCATTCCACGGCCTTGTACACGATGAGTTTGACGGCATCGACAAACGCCTTGATGGGCCGTGCCGCCGCCGGGTTCTTGTCCGCGACCAACACACAGGCGATGGCAACCGCGGCCGTGGCGACGATGATCGGAATGATGCGGTTCCCGGAGAGATCGGCCACGAGGTTGCTCGGGAAGAAGCCTGCGATCACATCGGCGATGGAGGTCAGTTGAGCTTGCACAGCACCTGTGTCCATGCCATCGAGCGACAGGTCGGCACCTCGGCCAACTCCGAAGACAAGCCCGAGCCCCAAGGCAAGCAGTCCGGCGAGCACGGTGGTCACCACGAGCCAGCCAACGGACCGAAGCCCAATGCCTCGCAGTTTCGCGAGCGAGCCGAGGGAGGTCACCGACGCCAGAACCGAGACGACGATCAGGGGGGCGACGATCGCGTTGAGGAGACCCACGTAGACCGTACCGATCGGCTTGACCCACGCGGTGTGACCGGGGAAGGCCAGACCGATTACGACTCCCGCGGCGAGAGCGCCGAGCGTCACCGTGGTGAACCCGGCTCCCCGGTGGCGCGCCAGGTGGATCCCAGCAAACAGCGCCAACACGAGCGTGAAAACCTCTGCTGAGGCGAGCGTCGAGGACATCAAACAGTCATTCCTTGATCATTGATGAGACGTATGATGTGGCGGCGGGCGCGCATTAGCGAGAATGCGGGCAGGCCATTCTTAGGCAGCAAGAAACAGCGACCGGATTGGTCAACACCAGAAGGTGGGAGCGCTCATCGGCTACAGCAATCGCGTAGCGCGCGGACCGTCGGCGCGCAGTGTCAGCGCATGTCAGAGGCGCAAACTCGATCCAGGGTGGGGATCAGCGACAACAACAACACTTTCGGCACGCAGCACGAAGGAAGCTGGGAGCCATCCTCGACGGCAAATGCAGGGCGATCAACATCACCGCGTCCCCTTATGTGTCTCGGGCGCGAAAGCGCTGGGCAGTACATCGAAAGTAGCGTTGTAGCTGGCGGGCCCGCGCTGTTCCGCCAAACTGATCCCTGAGGACCAACCACTACGGAACAGTAGCACAACCCAACGCACGTCGTGAACCGTAAGGGTAGTCCTATGCCGCGGTTGGGGTTGTTGGCGCTGGCTGGGGCTTGTCCGGCGGTTGGGGTCGCGGCATAGGGCTTGAGCGCTGGGCGGGGTACGCGGAGGCCACGGTCTGTTCGGAGTCACGCCGGTTGGAGCGGTTGCAGGAGCTGTGCCGCGCGCACGCCGGCCCATGAGGCCTTCGCGTCACTTTCACGTCTCCCACGTTTCCGCAACACGTCGGTCCCGTGTTCCCGCAGCATTGACACGCCTGCGCAACACTGCCGACGGATACCTTCTACTTGACTTTCAAGGTCAACCGTTCCGTCTTGGACTCGGAGATCTTGCCGGTCAGATCCGTGAAATCCACTGCCACCTTGTGCCGTCCCTGAGCCAGTTTGGGGAGTTGCACCTCGACTCTTCCCTTGTCCGCTGCTCCCATGAACACTGTCTTAGAGTTCTTGCCCCAAGACACTTTCACTTTGCCCTCCGGTTTGACACCGTCTGCTTTCACCTTCACCGTCGCAGTCGCTCGTCGTCCCTTGGCAACAGTCATCTCCTTTGCTGACATCTTCACAGTTGCCTTTGCCTCTACTTTCCATGTCTGAGTCACACCCAGGGCCTTCGGCGGGCAATCGCCTGACGTCCAAAACGACGCCACCTGAACCAAAGTCGAACCGAGGTCCGCCTCCTCCACTTTCAGGCTCGGCGAACCAATACCCGCTACGTGCCCGTCCCTAAACCACCGGACGATGTTCACGGTCCCGCCCGGCGGCTGCACAAAGCCCACGTTTACGCCGACAAGAACCGTACCCGGCGCCACCACGCTCGCACTAGGCGAACTGGGCAAATTGTAAAACAACGGCAAGTCTCCTGGACAAGGTG
>JAISCU010000397.1 GCA_031265345.1 Bifidobacteriaceae bacterium | reverse complement strand
GAGCGTTGGCCGTGACGGGTCTGGATCATCAGCACGCCCAGCGACACCACGCCGGTGATCAAGCCGCCCAACAGTAGCGGCAGGCCGAACAGCAGGTGCAACGCCAGGGCTCCGCCAATCACTTCGGCAAGGTCGGTGGCAATCGCGATGACCTCGGCCTGGCCGAAGTAGAGGTAGCGCGCCCAGGGCCGCAGGCGAGCCGCCAGCATTTGCGGCAGCGACCGCCCGGTGGCGATCCCGAGCTTCGCGCTCAGGTATTGCACCAGCACCGCCATCGCATTGGCCAGCACCAAGACCCACACCAGCAGGTACCCGTAACGTGCCCCAGCGGTGAGGTTGGCCGCCACGTTGCCGGGGTCGACGTAGGCCACGGCGGCAACGAAGGCCGGTCCGAACAGCCGGAACATGCGGGCTTTGGCTTTGTGCCCAGGTTCGGGCCCGGTGCCCGATGCCGTGGTCCCAGTGGCCGCGTCATGGCCGCCCCCGACCGTTCCCGGCTTGCGGTCCTGCTCGACCGGTTGGGCCGCCGCCTGCTGGGTCGTGGCCACTGCCCCTCCAAATTCGGCTCGCAAGGTCCGGGCTGAGGCTACCCGAAACCAAAGATTCGGTTACCCGAAAACTCTAGCGCGCGGCATCGTCCACTCAAAGCGCGGTCGTGACGATCCCACGCCCGGACGCAATCCGGCGACCCCAGGGTGTATGATCTGTAGGAAAGTTCATACACCCCAGCGAGAGGAGACGGTGATGAACGCACACTCGAGCAGGGGCCGCGGTTTCCCGCCGCGCCAGATCTGCGGCACGGCCACCGTCGGCGAGCGCGGCCAGGTGGTCATACCGGCTGAGGCGCGCAAGAGCCTCGGGATCGAGCCGGGCGACCGGTTCGTCGTGTTCGGCAACAAGCTTCAGGGCTCGGTCGTCTTCGTCAAGGCCGAGGCGTTCACCAAGGTGGCCGAATTCTTCGTGGCCAAAGCCGACAAGCTCGGCCAGATGGGCCAGGAGTGGATCGACCGTCTGAACGGCCTTTACGACGAAGACGACGTGGACGATGCCGCTGGGTCGGCTCCCGCGGACGGCGTCGGCCCCGACGCGGATCAGGACGGCGACGGCGCTGACGGCGCGACCGCCTCGGGTGGGCAGAGAGCCCAGGACGGTCACGGCGCTGACCACCCGGCGGCCCAGGATGGCACCGACGGCCATGACGGCCCATGACGGCCCGCACGGCCAGCGCGACAAGGACGACCAAGACGGCCAAGGCGACGCCTAGGCGAGCCCGCCCGCTTCGACGCCGAGCGGCGCCGACCGGCCTAGATTAGGACCTGATGGCTAAGGACTTCTCGCGCCTGACCGGGATGGCGCGCTACCGTGCCACGATGCGGGTGGCCGCGCGCATCGCGTGGCAACTGTGGTGGCTGAACAAGACCGCCCGGTTCATGCGGCCCGCCCGGTTGGCCGAGCGCCGCCACCGCCTCTACACCGCCCAGGCCCGGACCTTCACGCGTTTGGCGACCGAGATGGGCGGCTTGGTCATCAAACTCGGGCAGCACGTCTCGACGCGGGTGGACCTGTTGCCGACCGAGTACACGATCGAACTGGCCCGCCTGCAGGACGCCGTGCCGGCGGTGCCGACTCCCGCCATCCGGGCCGAGATCGAGCGTGAGCTCCAACAGCCGGTGGCGGAGGTCTACCGGGCTTTCGAGGACGAGCCGTTGGCGGCGGCGTCGCTCGGGCAGGTGCACCGGGCAGAGTTGGCTGACGGCACGCCCGTCGCGGTGAAAGTGCTGCGGCCGGGCATCGAAGACCTGGTTCAAACGGACCTGCGGTCGATGAAGACCATCCTGCGCTGGGTCGACCGCCTAACCACCGTGGGGACCGGCTTCGACCTGGACATGTTCTACGGCGAGTTCGAGGACACGTTGCTGGCGGAGCTCGACATGATCGCCGAGGGCGCCAACGCCGAACGGTTCCAGGCCAGTTTCCTGCTCAACCCGAACATCGACATGCCGCGCATCCACTGGCGTGAGACCACGCGGCGCGTCCTCACGATGGAGTTGATGGAGGGCGTCAAGATCAATGCCCTGGCCCAGCTCGACGCGGCCGGAATCGACCGGAGCCAGTTGGCCCGCGACCTGCTCGAGGTCTACCTCCAGATGGTGCTCCGGGACGGGTTCTTCCACGCCGATCCGCATCCCGGCAACATCCTGGTGCGGTCCGACGGGACGATTCTCCTGCTCGATTTCGGCATGGTCGGCACGGTGCCGGAGAACCTCCACCGCGACATCCCCGAGCTGGCTCTGGCGTTGTTCGGCCGCGATTGGCGGCGGTCGGCCGAGTTGCTGGACCGCATGGGCTTTCTCCGCGAGGGCGCCGATTCCGGGTTGCTCGCTGCGGCCCTCGAGCCGATGGTCGCCAGGGTGCTCGGCGCCAGCACGGGCGAATCGTCTTTGGATGACGATGCCGTCGAGGAGCTCCGGTTGTTCATGTACTCGCAGCCGTTCCAGTTGCCCGGCCGGATCGCCTTCCTGGGCAAGACTTTGATCAACCTGACCGGTGTGGCGCTCGGGCTCGATCCGAAGATGAATCTGATGGAGGAACTGGTGCCGCTGGTGCGGGCGGCGGTGACCGATCCGGACGGCGCCCGCGGCGGGCCCGGCGTCCTGGGCTGGTTGGCGGGGCTGCCCGGCTTCGAGCGTTTGGCCGCACTGGCCGAGGCGGTGGGGCTGACCGACCTGCCAGCGGCGGCCCAGGCGGGCAGGCTGTTGGGGCCAGCCGGGCTGGGCCAATTGCGGGACCTGGCCGGAGCGGCCCTGCCGACGGCCCGGAACGTGGTCGAACTCGCCGCCAAGGCCAATGCGGGCGGACTGGTGGTCAAGCTGGGCCGCTCGCAAGAGGCCCGCCTGGCTCGGTCGCGAGCCGAGCAGACGGGTCGTCTGGTGCGGGCTGGGATCGGCGGAGTGATGGCGTTGAGCGGGGTGCAGCTATTGGTGGCCGCCACCGCCGAGCCGCTGGGCGGGGTCCTGGCGGGGCTGGGCGCACTGGTGATGCTGTTCCAGGCGCGCAACGGGCGCGGGCGCCACAAGCGGCCCCGGTGACCGTCCGCAGATTAGTTTGAGATCAAGCTAACCCGAGTTGGGGACTGTCCCCAACCACGGTTCGGGCCCGTCCCCAACTATGGTTTTGGCGCTTGTCGGGTCTGCGGTCAGATCCAGGAATGGAACCACATGTGCATCTGCCAGAAGTGGTAGGACACCGATTGAGCGGTCCAGATGGGCCAGAAGAAGGCTGAGACGAACAGCATCAGGGCCACCGCGACGCCGACCACCATGATCGGTCCGGGCTTGATCGAGAGGTGCCTGGCGACACGAAGGCGGGCACGGGCGTGCGGGTCGACTAGGACGGCGGCATCGTGCGACAGAGGCGCGGGGAGCTCCGAAGCCGCCAACGGAAGCGGGCCTCGGGGCGCGGCGCGGCGGGCGGCTCCAGCCCATGCCCCGGCGCCGGTCCCGGCGCGGCCCGGCCCTATCAGGACTCCTGCCGCGTAGGCCAACGCCAGGGTGACGAACGGCACGAAGGCGACCGTGTAGAAGGTGAAGATGGTGCGCTGCGCGAAGAAGAGCCAGGGCACGTACCCGGCCAGGTAGCCGCACACGATGACCCAGGCGCGGCGGTCAGCCCAAACGACGGCCTGGTAGAGGACTACGCCGAGGGCCAGGATGCCGACCCACCAGACCAACGGATTGCCGAGAGCCGTGACGGCCTGGCTGCAGGCTTCCGCGCCGCAGGTCGGTTCGGACTCGTAGAAGAAGGAGGTGGGACGGGCCTGGAGGAGCCACAGGGCCGGGTTGGACTGGTAGTCGTGCTCGCTGGTCAACGATGTGTGGAAGCCCCAGGCTTGCTGGTGGTAGGCGACCAGCGAGCGCAGCCCGGCGGGGAGCCAGCCGACGCCCTCGCCGGGATGGGTGGTGGCCCAGTCCCGGAAGTAGCCGGTCTTGGTCGCCAGCCAACCGGACCAGCAAGCCACGTAGGTGACCAGCGCGACCGGCACCAGCAGGCCGAAAGCTTTGACTCCGTCCCGCCAACAGCCCGCCCAGAGCCACAGCTTGATCCCGGCGCGGCGGCGGGCGGCGGCGTCCCATGCGACCACCAGCAGGCCGTAGACGGCCAGGAAGTAGAGCCCCGACCATTTGATCCCGCAGGCCATGCCGAGAGCCACGCCGGCGCCGAGGAGGTACCAGCGCATGCCCAGACCGGGCCCGTAGCGAAGGTCGGCGTAAAGGGGCGCGCCGGTGGGGCCGTGGCCGAGCGGGCGGCGCATTCGCTCCGCCAATCGTTGGTCCATGACGGCGCGGTCCTTGAGGATCAGCCACAGCGCCAGAAGGGCGAACGTCATCAGGAACACGTCCAACAGCCCGCTGCGGGACAGGACCAGGGAGATGCCGTCCACCGCCAGAAGCAGACCCGCGATCAGGCCCAGGGCTTGGGACTGGAACAGCCGCCAACCGATCAAGATAGTCAGCAGCACAGCCAGGGTTCCGGCGATAGCACAGGAGAACCGCCAGCCGAACGAGGATTCGGGGCCGAATAGCCACATCCCGAGCGCGATCAGCCATTTCCCCAGGGGCGGGTGCACCACGTACGCGGGGGTGCCGAGTTGGCCGGAGAAGTCGCCCGCCTCGAACAGCTTGTTGGCCTCCTCGGCCCAGTTCATTTCGACGCCGTGAGTCAGCAGGGAATAGGCGTCCTTGACGTAATAGGTCTCGTCGAACATCAGTTTGTGCGGTGTGCCCAGTTTCCAGAGCCGCATCAGCAGCGCGAGCAGCGTCACGCCGACAGGCCCGGCCCAGCGCGCCGCCAGGTAAGGCCAGTCGGTCCGGTGTCCGGCATCTCGGTTTGGACGATGCCGTGGCGCCAGTCCGAGGGCCGCAGCGGCGGCCGAAGGACCGCCCGACCGCGCGTTTCGCGGATCGTCCTGGGCCCGCTCCTCGGCGCTAGGTTCTACCGTCACAAAGGCCTATGGTACGGGTATGAGCTTGGTAGCCCCTGGCATTGTGCTGGCCGCGACCCCGATTGGCGACCCGGCCGACGCTTCGGACCATCTTCGCGCGCTGCTCGCCACGGCCGATCTGGTCGCCGCCGAGGACACTCGCCGCCTGCGCGACCTGGCCCGTCGCCTGGGCGTCAAGGTCGCGGGGCGAGTGGTCTCGTTCTACGATCACAACGAGCGCGCGCGCTTGCCGCTGTTGCTGGAGCAGGCCCGCGCCGGCCTGGTCGTGGTGGTCTCCGACGCTGGCATGCCGCTCATCTCCGACCCGGGATTCCCGTTGGTGAGGGCCGCTATCGACGCCGACATACCGGTGACCTGCGCGCCGGGGCCTTCGGCTGTGCTCACCGCCCTGGCGTTGTCCGGCCTGCCGACCGACCGTTTCGCTTTCGACGGATTCGTTCCCCGGACTGCGGCTGGTCGGGCCGAATGGCTCGATCGGCTCGGGGGGGAGCAGCGCACTGTGGTGGCGTTCGAGTCGGCGAGGCGGGTCGGCGCCACTTTGGCAGATGCGGCTGATCGGCTCGGCTCCGACCGCCCCGCGGTGGTGGCCCGCGAGTTGACCAAGCCGCACCAGGAGTTGATCCGGGGCACATTGGGAGAGTTGGCGACTGTGGTGGCCAGCCGCGAATTGAAAGGCGAGGTCACGCTGGTGATCGGAGCGCCTGTGGTCAAAGCCACGCCCGATGCCGCCGCCCTGGTCGAACTCGTCCGTCAGGTCGAGCGCCGGGTCGGCGCCGGAGCAGGGTTGAAGGAGGCGGTCGCGGTCGTGGCCGAAACCGCGAGCCTGTCGAAGCGGGCGCTCTATGAAGCGGTGCTTGAAGGTCGGCGCGCTGAGCACTGACGGCTCTGAGCCAACCTGACCGATGCGCCGATTACCACAGGCGTGGCAATGGCCGCGCGCAGACCCTCGCACAGCAGCCGAAGTCGAAACCCGTGTCCGCGAGGCCGACGACATCGACCATCAGGTGGAGCGCGGCATCGTGAATCGGGGATATGTCGTACTGGACCAGCTCCGACGGTTCCCCGCCGCGCCTCGGCGTGCGCCAGATCTGAGGTTGTCCCCACCATGGCGGCAGGCATCCCCTGCGAGCCGAGTGTCCATAACTCACCGTGGCAGGGGCGGAGAGGCGCGCGACGGTGGGTTAGGGACGGCGGCGGTCAGGGATGCCGATGCCGTCAACCCTGTGACCTGCGCAGACACTGGCGGCCGACCGGGCGGCATCGGACACCTTGTGACCCAATTCACTGCGGCGCCATCCGGCGACGACGCGGCGGTGGGTTAGGGACAACCTCGGGCGCGACCCGCGGCCTACGGGGCACTGATCGTCATGGAGCTGGCGGCACTGGTGGTGTGGCGCGTGCGGGTGCGCGGCATCAGAGTCCGGGTTGGTTGGACGCGTCCAGGCCTGATGGAAGCGTGTGTCGCGGGGGCAGTGGCGCTGGTCGGTTTCCTGGTGTGCCAATTCGCGCTCGACGGATCGCCGGGGGCGGCGGTAACGGGCGGGGGAGTCTGGGGCGTGCTGAGCCTGTGGTCTGTGGCAACACGTCGCGTTGCGGCTCGCAGGCGCTGGGTCAACGGATGATGGGATCTGAACCTCGGTTCGACGCCGAGATTCATGCGCCCGTACGGCTACGTGTGTGCGGGGCGCTGTCGGAAGTGGGCTCGGCGGAGTTCGCTGCGCTGCGTGAGCGATTGGGCGTGGCGGATTCGGTGTTGTCGAAACACTTGGCGCGGCTGGAGGCCGCTGGGTTTGTGGAACTCAAGAAGGAATCGGCGGATGGGCATCTGCGCACCTGGGCCGCGCTGACCAAGGCCGGACGGTCCGCGTTCGCGGGTCATGTGGCGGTGTTGCGGGAGATCGCCGGGCTGTAGGTGGTGGCCCTTCTGCGACTGGCGGCGGGCTCGTTGGCCGTCTTGCGGCCGTTTTGTCGCCTGTCAGTCTTGATACGGCCTCCTGATCAGTCGACACGGGCGGGCCCCTCGCATATGGTGGCCCCAGGCGCGTGGCCCAAGCGCGCGAGGGCCCGTCGGCGTTCCACTTCATCTTGACGTCGACGGGCCCGTTTCTACGCCTGTGCCCTTGTCGTTGACGACGTTGGCGCGCGCGTGGCTCGGCGGCTGCATGGGCGGGCGGATACCTGGAGGCGTGGCCGGGCGCCCGCACGGGTGGGGACGGCGTCGACGCTTGGAAACGTGGGCGCGCCACCGGGCTGGCGCGGCGGTGCGGGGCCGCACCCGGAAACCGCGAACAGAAGACCCCAATGGGCACCCCTGCCCGGATTTCTGAGGACTCACGGAACCGCCGATGCCTCTGGGCAGGCGCTTCTTTGAGCCACCCAGGACAATCGAACAGGGCGGCCACCACGAAGAAGCCGGATGTCCTGGCGTTGGCGAGGTCGAGGCCGAGATCCCCTGATTCATCCAGCTACAAGGCTGTGGTCATCGGCGCTGCGTAGACCCCACGATCAGCCTTTCGGCAACCCGGTCCGTCCCAGCGGCGCGCGTTCGCCGCTGGCGGCGCCGGCGTCCCAGCCGGCTTGGGACATCTGCGCCGTTCGGATTCGCTCGGTGTAGGTCTCCATGTTGCCGTCGACCCAGGCGGACACCCTCTCCTGACGGGCCGCCAGGACCAGGGCATTGCTGGTGCCGTCCTGGGCCTCCTCCACCTCGGCGCGGGCGGCGTCGAGGCGTGCCGCGACCCGCGTCACGAACCCCTGGTAGAAGCCTCGGCGGTAGGCGGCGTGGCCGTGGGTGGTCAGCCGCACGTTCGTGTCCAGGCCACGGGCCGCCCGGTCCGCCTTCATTCGTGCCTCCGCGTGGGCGTGGGCGCCTCGCCAGTCGCGTCGCATGTCTGCCGCCATGACCGCGGCCAACATCGCGAACAGCTGCTGGACGGCGGCGACCTCTGCGGCGAAACCGGCCAGCGTGGCGCTCCTGGTGATAGCGCGGGACCCGCGCCGGGAATAGAGGTCGCGGTGGAAGAACGTCAGACACCCGTGGGCCTTCGCCAAAGCTTGGAGCAGCAGGTACATCTCAAACAGGCCGCCCTTGTCACCGGGAAGCTCGACCTGTACCGACTCCGGCGCCTCCTGCTTGGTCGCGCCGTTCAGCTCCGCCTCGTCGATGACCCACTGAAGCATGAGCTTGGTGGCCCGCTCCGCGGCGAGCGCGGCCTCCGCCTCGTGAGGGGAGTCAGACAGCGCCATGAGGCGCGTGATCCGTTCGATCACGGCCGCCCGTGAAGTCTGCTGATTCATGCCTCACATCATGACAGGTACCACCGACACCGAAACGACCTGTGCCAAGAAGAGGCATGCGTTAGGCCGTCGAAGCGACTGCGGGTCCGCGTGCGCGAAGCGTTGGGCCCGTGCAGCCGAAGACCTCCCGCAACCCAGCCTGTGGATGCATGGGCTGAGGAGGCCTGCCGGGAGGGTGTCGCTCGACGCTGGAGCCGACCTACTCAATCCTCTACCGCATCCATGAGGTCGAAGGCCGCACCGTGCCCTTCCTCGAACTCGTTGGCACCCACAGCCAGATTTGTGGGCGGCTGATCGTTGAACTGATCGCTGAAAGCGGTGACTTCGGGCACATGAGCGCCCACTGGACCGGCCTCCATGGGCCTTTGGCGCGCCCTTTTGAGCCATCTAAGGGAATCGAACCCTTGACCTATTCATTGGCGGCAAACGTCTTTCGTCGAGTATCCGGTCACTTGCATTCTTGCTCGTTGACCTGCGTGAACATGCCGTCGATGCCGCTCGTCGGCGCGCGTCCATTGCTGTCCTTTCGCGCTGAAACCGGTCAGTTTCCGGTCGCTGCCCGGTTCGCGAGCAGATCCTTTAGCAACGACACCGATGCCGAGAGTAGGTCACTTCTGGTAGCTCTTGATTCGGCGATGCCAGGTCTTGAATCTATCCAATTCCTCCTTCATCAGGTCTGGTGCGGGCGGCTGGAACCCAGAGGCTTTGTCATGCCTGAACGCCCACTCTGAGGCCTTACCGTAACCAGCTTGGAAGTCCCTGTTGTCTTGTTCGGTCACACGCGGAAGGATTCGGAACATCATTGGCTTGATCTCGTTGGTTCCGCGATCCATCAGTCGAGAGGCGATCTCAAGGTTGACGGCTCGCTCCCACGCCTCAGAAAGTAGGCCGCCCCAGGCCCCAGCCTGACGGGAATACTCTTCGGCGTCGATTTGGGGCCTGGCCTTCTTGATCCTCGCAAGCTCCGCCTCAAGGAACTGGATCCTCTCCGGAATATCTTTGGCGTCCCACGGATGATACGCGAGTATCTTGCCTGGCAGATCTCCCTCTCCCCTGACCACCCCGCGCGGGGTGATAGCCACATCCAGGTCCCGTCCTTGCCTCTTCAACTCGTTCACGAAGGTGACCTCGTGCGTGAACACGATGACTTGCCGGTCGCGCGCCAACTCGGCTAGACGATTTGCGACTCTGCTCCTGCGTCCTGCGTCGAGCGATGTCACTGGGTCGTCGAAAATCACTGCCGACTTGGACTCGTCGAGCGCCACTTCCGTCAAGAAGCCAGCAAGGCCCAACGCCGTCTGCTCGCCTTCGCTCAGGACGTCTGCGACATCGACCGTCATCGCCGCTCCTGAGAGTCTGGGCCGGTGTTCCAGCGTCACGTTCTTGCGACCGCGAGTGGGGTCGAGGCTCACTTTGTCCAGCGCCAGCCTCCTGGCCTCTTCGACAAAGTGGCTTCTCACGAGTTCCGTCACATGGAGCTTGGTCAGTTCGGTCGATTTGCGGGTGATGCCGGTCGTCTCCGTCGCCCGTCGCGCGGTGTCAATCTGCGCCTTGGCTTTCAAGTAATCGCGTTGCTGGAAGAGTTGCACCCTGGCCGTGGCGAGCGCAGCGGCATCTCGAAGGGTCTGAACTCGTGTCGTTGCCGCGATGATGGCTTTTTCGAACGACGCGGAGTCGATCGCCAGCGCCTGCTTTCGGATTTCCTGGACTCGGTCGGCGATCATCCCCGTCACATGGGCCACCACCGGCTTCGGTAACTCGGTCATCTCTCCCCGAATGAACGCCGCCGCCGATGAAGCCGTCTGGTGGGCGGACTCAAGCCACGCCACAGTTTCGGCGACCTGCTCGCCGCCGGCTTCAAGCGAAGCAAGGGCGGCCGCCACGTTTGAAGGGAGACTCAAGAGGCCCGACAGCCTCTCCGTTTGTTTGTCCAACTGACCTTCAGCCGCCGATACGTCGCGTTCGGTTGTGTCCTGCATGAACGCCTGAAATCTGAGCAACCTGTCGGCTGCCTCCTCAGCGAGCGGCTGTTGGCACAAGACACAGCGGGCACCTGGACCGGCCTCGGGGAACTCATGCTTGTGGTAGGCCTCAGCAACCGAGTAGTCGCGGGCGGCCATCCAAAGCGCACGCCAAGATTCCGAGCCAACCCCCTTGAGAGGCTCGTCGCCGAAACCCCTGCTAGAAGCGATGGCTGCTGCCTCCCTCGCCGTGGCCGCAACGTGCACGGCCTGTCTGGTCTTGGCCAGACCATCGACTCCGAGCGCCTGGGCAAGCGCTTCGACGCGCGAGCCCACGGTCTCCCACGCGTTAGCAACGTTCGTGAGTCTTGATTTCTCCTTTTTCGGGTCCGTTCCTTTCAGGCGGGCCTCCTCGGCAGTCGCGACGCTGAGTTCCTCGTCGTGCATCGGAATCAAGGTTGTCATGGCATTGATCTCATCGTCGGTAGTATTCGCGGTCAGACTGCGAAGAAGCACGCCGGATGGAGTGTCGCCCGAGATCGACGGCAAGGAAGGGCGGGTGCCCTCGAGTCGCTGAGTCCTCGTCTCCAATTCGGTCCGGAGGGCCTCGCATGCTGCCAAGAGCTGGTCGAGAAGGGTCAAGGCGAATGGTCGGTAGCTGGCTTCGGTCGCAGAATTGACATAGGCCCTGCCGCATTCCGAGTCGTAAAACCTAATGGCGGTCAGATGCGCACCAGCGTCCTCTCCCAGGTTCCATCTGTTGGCGCCAGGGTCACCTTCGACCCGATACTCGATGCTTGCGGCCTGTCCGGTTGCCTCGGTCGAGAAGACATCACCGAGAATCACTTCGAGGCCAACTCTGGATGTGACGGCACGGCGCAGCAAGCGCGCGTATCCCGACTTGCCGCTGGCGTTGTCTCCGTAGACGACGGTGAGCCCCGAGTCCTCAAACTCCAGTTGTTGTCCCTCCATCAGAGCGTTTATGCCCTTCACGTCTGATATTGCTCGCAACGCGACGGGTCGGCCGTTCGGGTTCCCCCCCGGCATGTCCGGTGCCATCAACTCAGGCACCGCCGGATACGTACCCGCGACCAGGTGGTCGGCGATGGCCTGGATGTCCTTAGTGGACAGGTCTTCTCGGCGGCAGAACCGTCGAACGGCGTCGGTCTGCCACCCTGGACGGGAAGCCATCCAACTGGCGATGTCGTTGGCTAAACTTGCCGATGGTGCAGGTCTGGTCTGGATGGTCATTGGGGGACCCTCAATCGGCGGTGAAGCCGGTGTCGTCGAATCTCAGGGTTCGGGCGTTTTCGTTGATGGTGCGGGTTTCGGACTCGGTGAAGCCTGCGGGTTTCCTGGCCTGGATGTCGAGGACGATTTCCAGGTCAGCGCCGCTGGCCTCCAAGCGTTCCAGGATTTCCTTGCTGATCGCGGAGAAGCTGGAGCCGTACCGCCTGGGATTGAGGTGGACCTGGCCGAAGTATCGGGTGGTCCGCGCCTCGGTGGCCTTGTCGTCCTCGGGAACCGGTGGGACGGCACCGCCTTGTCTGACCGCACCCGTAGGCGCTCCACGGGATCCGTCACCGGGCGGTGCCCAGCCCGAACGGTCCCCGTCACCAGGTCCGGGCGGCGGCTCGGGCGCTCGTTCGCGCTCAACCTGGGCGTGGGCGACATCCCAGTCGACCAGAAGCGTCTGATCTGTGACGTGGACGGTCGCACTCGGCTGGGGCGGTACCACCAGATCGCGGTACCGGCCGCCGTGGGCGTCGTAGCCGGACGCGATGGCGAAACGCTCGTCACCAACGAGGATCGCGTCCGCGGCATCGCGCACCGCCTGGTCCAGCACGTCGCGACGCGTTAGCCGGGAGAGGTACGGGTAGCGGGTGAAATAGCTCCAGACCTCACCGACCGAGATATGGCCGTCGTGCCAAGCCGGTTTCAGGGCCTCGTTCAGCTCCCGCCCCAGGTACGTCGGGTCGAGGTTCGGGATCAATTGGCGGAGCCTGGTCACCAGCCGGTCGGAGACCCGCTGCGCCAAAGACTTGCCCGCAGAGTCCGGCACCCGCTCGGCGGCCAGCTCGAAGGGAAGCTTCGGATCCGGTTGCGACGGGTAAACGCACCACACAAACGTGTCGCGCAGGCGGTCGGAGATGACCTGACCGGCCCGCAGGACGGCATCGTCCGCCTGGCGTTTCTGCTGGGCCGTGAGGTTCATCTCCTCGGCCATCGAGAGCACCAGTTTCCAGCCCAGGTAGGTGCGCACGCCGGCCTCCAGCGATTCCAGCATGTCCCGGTCCGCAGCCAGGAAGACCAGCGCGTTGCGGTGCGTCCGCTGGGACGAGCCGCGCGTCTCCAGAGCTTCCTTGACCCACTGGTCGGTGGCCGATGCCGCCCCGTCCCCTTTCCGCCGCGAGTGCCGCGGGTGCAGTATCACCAGCCGGGTTTCCTCCAGGTCGGGGATGTCGCCCGAGAACTCCGGGGCGATGTGGACTCGGCTGAACTCTCCGCGCTGGCGCTCCTCGGCGCCCAGCCGCGCCACTATCTCGTTCCACACCGTCTCGGGGTCCTCGCGCAGCCGTTCGGCGTAGTCCGAGGCGGTCTTGGTGACGGACGCCTGCGTGTCGAACCAGTAGTGGCCCTGGTCCACGTAGAAGTAGGTCGACTGCTGTTCCATCGCGTCGAGTGCCGCGCCGAAGCTGCCCAACGCGTCGCCCGGCACCGCCGTCCCGAGCCACACGTACTGCTTGTCTAGCCCTTTCCGGGCGGACTTCGCGCGCGGCGCGGCTCCCATGAAGATGGTCTTGGCAATGCGGCGCGTGACGTGCCGCGAACCCAGCGTGGACCGCGCGTTGTCGATCTGCGCGGCCGTGGCTGCAGTCCCGTCGATGTCTCGGTCGATGATCGGCTTCCATGAGTCTTCGAGGTATTGCGTCAAGTCGGTGTTGACGGTGGTTGCGGCTAGGGGGACATTGCCGGGTAGGATCAGCGGCGACGCGTCGCCCTCCGCCCAGAGCTCGTGGACCACGGACGAGATCAGTTTGAGCACGCCGCGCGTCCGCTGGAACCGTTCCAACGCCGACCAGTCCTCGTACAGGCGGTCCAGAAGTTCCGGATGCAGCGGGTATGACGCCTTGATCCGCGCCTCATAAGAGGCGTCCG
>JAISCU010000368.1 GCA_031265345.1 Bifidobacteriaceae bacterium | reverse complement strand
ACCCGAAGATGACCATCAACGCACTGAACTCCGGCGCCAAGGTCTGGCTGGCGGACTTCGAGGACGCGCTCAGCCCCACTTGGCGCAACGTCATCGAAGGCCAGCTCTCCCTGAAGGACGCCATCCGAGGGTCGCTTCGGTTCGTGAGCCCGGAGGGTAAGGAGTACTCGGTCAAGTCGCCGGACATCAAGGAGCTTCCGACCATCGTGGCCCGGCCGCGCGGCTGGCACCTGCTGGAGAAGCACCTGCGCTATTTCGCGCCGAACGGCTTCTCGCAGTCCGTGCCCGGCGCGCTGGTCGACTTCGGCTTCTACTTCTTCCACAACGCCGCCGAACTGGTGGCGCGGGGCCGGGGGCCGTACTTCTATCTGCCGAAGCTGCAATCCCACAAGGAGGCCCGGCTCTGGAACGACATCTTCAACTTCGCGCAGGACCTGTTGGGGATACCGCGTGGGACGATCCGGGCCACGGTGCTGATAGAGACCCTGCCGGCGGCATTCGAGATGGACGAGATCCTCTACGAACTGCGCACCCATTCAGCGGGCCTCAACGCTGGGCGCTGGGACTATCAGTTCTCGATCATCAAGACCCTGCGCAACAAGGGCGTCAAGTACGTCCTGCCGGATCGCGCCCAGGTCACCATGACCCAGCCGTTCATGCGCGCCTACACCGAGTTGCTGGTCAAGACCTGCCATCAGCGCGGCGCCTCGGCCATGGGCGGGATGAGCGCGTTCATCCCCAACCGGCGCGACCCGGAAGTCACCGAGCAGGCCTTCGAGCAGGTCAGGGCCGACAAACTGCGTGAGGCGACCGATGGTTTCGACGGCACCTGGGTGGCGCATCCGGACCTGATCGCCATCGCCCAGGAGGAGTTCGACAACGTCCTGGGCTCGCAGCCGAACCAGATCTCGCGGTTGCGACCGGATGTCGAGGTCTCCGAGGCCGATCTGCTGGACGTCGACTCCGCCCGCCGCGCCGGCGCCACGATCACCTCGAAGGGGCTGCGCACCAACATCTCGGTCGGCATCCGTTACATGGAGAACTGGCTTCGTGGCAACGGGGCGGCCGCCATCGACAACTTGATGGAGGATGTGGCCACCGCGGAGATCTCGCGCTCGCAGATCTGGCAGTGGATCGCCGCTGGTGCCACCACCGGCTCCGGTTCCCCGATCACGCGCGAGCGGGTCGAGTCGCTGATCGCGGAGATCGTGGACGATTTCGACAAGTTCCCCGGCAACAAGTACAAGGAGGCCACCGAGGCCTTCAAGGCCGTCGCCATCGATGATGACTTCCCAGCCTTCCTGACCGTCGGCACCTACGTGTCGTACCTGGTCGGCTCGGACGTCGACCAGCCGACCAACCCGATCTGACGGTCGCCTAGTCCCGGGGGCGGTTCCTCGGCTGAGCGCGGGGACGGTTCCTCGCCTAGTCGAGGAACCGTCCCCCGATTAGTTTTCCGTCAAACAATCAGGTGGACGATGCCGCCGACTTTGGTCGCCGTATCGGCCCGGCTTTGGGTGGTCAAGGTTGGGAACCCGCGGCGTCGGAACGTGAGTGATAACGTGTCATGTATGACCATCAGCGAGGCCTTCGCCGCGGTCGGCCAAGGGCCGACCCATCCGATCACGGTCACCCTCAACCAGGGCACGCTCGCCGCCGCTCGCGAAATCGCCGGGCCGCGCGGCACCTCGGCCCTCATTGAACGGGCGCTGGAGCGCGAATTGCGGCGTCTCGCTCTGAGGCAATTCATTGAGGATTACGAACGGGAGGCCGGACCCATCCCGCCTGAGGCTGTCGCAGCCCAACGATCACGCCTAGCCGAGGTCCGCGCCGGGAACTGACGTGATTGTGCTCGACTCCGAAGGCCTGTCTCGGCTGATTCGCCGCGACCCCGACGTGATGGCGCTGGCCAAAGAACTGGAAGCCGCCGGCGAGTCCGTCACCACTTCGGCTGCCACCTTGGTCGAAGGAATCGACCCGGCCATGAAACCGGCGGCCATCCGATGGGCCGTGTCAGGTCTGGATGTCATCGACGTGTCGCGCGCCGTCGCCCTGACCGCCACTGATCTGCTCCGTTCCGCACGGCGCCATGGCCACCGCGACGCGATGGACGCAATCGTCTGCGCGACGGCGATCCTGTCCGATGATGCTCCCGTCACAATTCTCACGTCCGACCCGAACGACATCAAAGCCCTGCTCGCCGATCACCCCGAAATCAGCGTCCTGGCAACCTGAACTCGCGACGCAAAGCGCGCCCGGTTGCCCCGGGGAATCCGGCCTGCTGCTGGGGGAGTCCACTGGCCGCCATGTGGCCGTGGAAGTGAATGCCGCCAGACCGGCCAGTCGCGCGAACGCTGAGAATGCGGAGATTTCCGCGCATTAGTCCATGCGGCGATATTCTCGCATTGTCCATTGCGGGAATATCCGCGCAGGAGGAGTGATGACAGACTTGACGATCGGGCGCTTGCGGGACGTGGGCGCCATCGTGCGCGCGGCGCGCCAGGCGCGGGGGCTGACCCAAGCCGAACTGGCCGAGAGCCTGGGGTTCTCGCGCGATTATCTGCGATCGCTTGAACTGGGACGGGGCACCCTGCACGAGTCGCGGCTGTTCCGCACCCTCGCGAGCCTCGGCATCGAACTGACAGCCCACTACGAACTGGGCGACCGCGATGGCAGCCAAGGCTGACCGGGGAGTTCGGCGCGTCCATCGCCGGCGCCGTGACCATCAGCGTCCCTGACGAGCCAGCTGGACACCAGCCCCGGTATGTGAGCGTGAAGCCCGCAGCTATCGGGCGGCGCTTGCGCCAGGCGATCGACCGGCACGACCTCGGGGCGCATGACGACTCGAGGTCCATGATCCCTGGTTTCCAGCCGAAACTCCTGTTGGCCCGTTTTGACGGCCGCTGGCAAGAGCCCCATGGCCGGGCGCACTCGACCCACATTGCTGCACGAGCCCGGCGGCACGCGGCTGGCCGACCTCTACGACGGCGTACCGAATCTGCACCAACCAGGGCGCATCGGACACGACTTGGCCCTGTCGATTGACGGGGTGTTCGATCAACGACGCATCACCTTGGAACGCTTGGAATCCGAGGCTTCCTCCTGGGGGCTGTTGGCGAGCCGGTCTATCAGGACGCATCTTGAAAGCATGGTCGCGGCTTTCGCCGCAGCGGTGGAGACGGTCGCGCCACCGCGCGGCTCGACGCCAGGACTGCGGCAGCGATTCTTGGCCACCGCCGAACGGATTCTGGCAGGCCGCGACATAGGGGATCCCGAATCCTAACCGCCACCCCGCCGCAGTCGGCATGAAGTCAGCATCCATTGCGTTCGGTGCGCCAATAATGGCGCATCGCATGTACATTTCTTGCAACGCCAGTCCCGGCTCCGTCCCTGACTCACCGTCGCACGGCCGCCGGGTCGCGCCGCCGTGAGTTGTGCCACCCGCCGCCCGATGCCGTCCGCCCAGTTCGCCGCGTTCGCGCAGGTCAGCCGACCCACGGCATCGGCGGCCCCCTCCTGCCCCGGCCCCAACTGCCAGCGGCAGCAGAGCCAAGCCGCGCCACGGCGGGCCAGTGACACACCACCCCGCCGACAGGCACGCATCCGGGCGGCCTGGTCGCCGAGGGCATCTACCTGCTTGTCCGCGGCCGCTCCGACATGACGGCTTTCGCCCAAGGATCGCGCGCCAGCAGCGAGACCGTCAGCACGTCCTACCCCAGCACATCAGAGCCCTCCTCGCTGATCATCCTGCAATCAGCGTCATGGCCGCGACCGGCGGGATCGGGCGCTGAAGACCGCTCACCCGCTGGCGGCGAGGACGGCTTCTTCGCGCTCGCGCCAGTAGGGGACGGTGCCGAACACCAAGTCGTCGAGCGCCTTGGGGTCTTGCAGCGAATGCATCGCGGGGTACGGCCCTGCTCCCGGCCCGAGCGGTTCCGGGGTGACGTAGCGCCCAGGAGAATTGTGGCCGATCACATACAGGGCTTTGATCAAGGTGTCGACGTCCAGGGAGCCCTGACCCAGGCCGAGCCGGTTCGAGTCCGCCAAGTGAAGGTTGACCAGCCTCTCACCGGCGTCCAGCACCGCCAGCGGGACATTCTTCTCTTCGACCTGCATGTGGTACACGTCGCCGTTGATGTGTTGGACGCCGGGGTGGCCCACCGCCTCGATGTAACGGACGGCATCATCCACAGTGTGCACCAGTGAGACTTCGGCCGACCGAATCGGTTCGACCGCGCCTCGCACGCCAGTCTCCGTGAAGTGATCCGCGACTATCCGCAAGGATTGTGTGGATCGGTGCCACTCGTTGTCGTCGTACGGTTCCGACCGACCCACGGCGCCTGGGACTATCAGGAGGTAGCTTCCTCCGACCTCGGCGCAGAAATCCAGTTCGCGGCGCGTGTAGTCGATCGCCCTCTGCCGGGCCGCGTGCGAGGTCGAGGCGAACTCCGATTCGGCCGAGTACATGCCGCACATGCCTGAGACGCGCAGGCCGTGGTCGGACAGGATTTGCTTGGTCTCGCCCAGTCGGTACCCCAGGTCGGGCCCGTAGTGGTTGCCGTGCAACTCGATGCGCCCCAATCCCGCCTGGGCCAGCCGGGCCGCTGAGACGGCCAGCGGCTCTTGACCGAAGCCCCAGTTCGACCAGGACAGTTCCAACCGCCGCCGCAGCCGCTCGGGATGGTCGGCCTTGAGTTGGGCGAACTTCTTGGCCACCGTCTCGCGCCACTCGTCAACGCGTTGCAAGGACATCTGTTTCTCCTGTCGTGCGAGAATTCGGGCCGGATTCCGGGTGGGATTCCGGGTCGGCAGGCTCCCGTCGGCACCCGGCTCCTTCGAGGGCGCGCGCCTTGGCGAGGTTCGTCTGTGCCGTCCGCAGATGCAGCAACATGGCCGCGCTCGCGCCCTCGACATCGCCGTGGGCGATCAGCTCCGCGATACGGCGGTGGTCGGCAGCGCCGCTGGAGATCGCGCCGGGGACCGCGTCGATGTGCTCGCGCACGGCTGTCAGCGGCCCGGCCATGGCTTTCAGCGCGGCGATGTAGGCGGTGTTGCGCGAGGCTTTCACGATGGCGGCGTGGAACTCCGTGCCCCGCCGGGTGACGCCGGGCGGACCATCGCCGACCGCTTGCTCATGACGATGCAGCGCCTCCATGATCTCCGCGATGTCCTCGCCCCGCGCCCGAGCCGCGGCCTTCGCCGTGGCGTCGACTTCGAGCAGGATGCGAAACTCATAGAGGTCGTCCACGGCCGCGTTGCCGGTGAGCACGGAGAAGTCGGCGTGCTCGAACGGCGTCCCCTGGCTGACCTCGAGGACGGTCGTCCCCCTCCCTGGGCTGACGTCCAGCAGTCCCTGGGCCACGAGCGACTGGACCGCCTCGCGAATAGTGTTGCGCCCTGCCGAGTAGCGCTCCATCAAGGCGCGCTCGGGAGGCAACCGCTGCCCCGCGCGGAATTCACCGACATAGATCGCGGAGGCGAGCTCCTTGGCGATGCTCTGCGCCAGGCTCGGGCGCGTGACCATAGGACCCTCCCATCGAGAATGAACGGAACTGGGGCTAGAAATGCTCCATTGGTAGGATGTTAGCACTGCGACTAGGGCACGCGCTAGGCCGAGTCGCGGGGTATTGCGGCCCGTCACGGTCCGCAAGAGTCGTTTCATTTATCCCCTTGACAGAACCTTAGCGGCGCAGCTAGCCTCGATTCGTCGCCACACAGCGGGCCGGGAAAGCCCCCGTCCAGCCGACAGCTATTTCGACGAGGAGCAGGCACATGGCAGTGGACCCACTTCCGGCCACGCCGACCGACGAGTCGGTTGTCCTCGAAGTCCGCGACCTCACGGTCCGGTTCCGTCTGCCGCACGGTGACGTCGAAGCGGTCCGCAAGGCCTCGCTGACGGTGTCGCAAGGAGAAATCCTCGCGCTGGTCGGCGAATCCGGGTCGGGCAAATCGGTCACCTCACGGGCCGTGCTGGGCTTGCTCCCGTCCAACGCGGAGGTCGCCGGTTCGGTCAGGCTGGCTGGCACGCAAGTCCTCGGCCTGGATGGCAGAACACTGGCACAGTTGCGCGGCAAACGGGCGGCGATGGTCTTCCAAGAGCCGACCAGCGCGCTCAACCCGGTGTTCACGATCGGCTCGCAACTGGTCGACACGATCGCTCGGCATGAAGGCGGCAGCCGCAAGAAGGCGATCAAGCGGGCCGTCGAATTGCTGGCGCTGGTCGGGATACCTGATCCCGGCAAACGGATCGGCTACTACCCGCACCAGCTTTCGGGCGGCCAGAAGCAACGGGTGGTGATCGCGATGGCCATCAGCTGCAACCCCGACCTGATCATCGCGGATGAGCCCACCACGGCGCTGGACGTGACCGTGCAGGCAGAGATTCTGGCGTTGATGCGCGACCTGCGAGACCGGCTGGGCACAGCGATACTGCTGATCACGCACAACATGGGGGTCGTCGCGGACCTGGCCGACCGGGTCGCGGTGATGCACGATGGCACGATTGTCGAGACGGCCGAGGTTCATGACCTGTTCGCGCGACCACAGGACCCGTACACCCAGGATCTGCTATCCGTGGTCCCGCGGCTTCAGGTCGATCGAGCCCCGGCCGACCGCACCTCGGCGCCTGAGCCGACGGTGCTCGAGGTCGACGGGCTGACGGTTCGGTTCAAGCAGGGACTCGGGCGCGCCTTCTTGGCGGTCGACGGTGTCACGTTCTCCATCGGCCGGATGGAGACGCTCGGCGTGGTGGGCGAATCCGGATCAGGCAAATCGACTATCGCGCGCACCATCGCCGGGCTGCAGAGATCGACGTCGGGCTCGGTCTCCATCTCGGGGACGAGGGTCGACCACGCGCGGGCGGCGGACCTGCGCCGAGTCCGGTCGACGATCGGCTACGTCTTCCAGGATCCGAACTGGTCCCTCAATCCGCGCCGGACGGTCGAGGAGGCCATCGCGGCGCCGCTGTCCGTTGGTGAGCGACTGCCAGCGTCTGAGGCTTCGCACCGCATAGACGTTTTGCTGGACGCGGTACGACTCGCGACCTCAGTCCGGCGAAAGCATCCCCACGAGCTGTCCGGTGGCCAGTCCCAACGCGTCAGCATCGCGCGCGCCCTGATTCGACGGCCCTCGTTGCTCATCGCGGACGAGCCCACCAGCGCTCTCGATGTGTCAGTCCAGGCCCAGGTGCTCGAGTTGCTGGCGGAATTGCGCGCCGAGCTCAGGTTCGCATGCCTCTTCATCACTCACGACCTGGCAGTGGTCTCAAGCTTCGCCGACTCCGTGGTGGTGATGAGCCGCGGCCGGTTGGTGGAGCGCGGCCCCACTGGCCAGGTTCTCGGGTCACCCGAGGAGCCATACACCCGTCGCCTTGTGGCGGCGGTGCCGGTCGCGGACCCGGTGCTCCAACGCGAACACCGGCGGATAACGGTCACTCAAGGAATCAAAGAAAAGCAGAGTTCATCCGATAACGAAATGAGGTACCCATGAACATCCGACGCAGTATCGCGATTGCGGCTGCCGCGGCCTTGGCCCTGTCCATCGCGGCCTGCTCCCAGAATGGGGATGGCGCAAACGAGCAAGAAGACCCAAAGAACGGCGAGACGAGTTCGAACGTCCTCACCATCGCCTCGAACGCCGACGTTCAGAAGACTCTCGACCGATTCACCAACTTCGGCTTCGGCGGAGACGACACCGGTAACCTCTGGGGCGACCCGCTCGTGACCAGCGACCACCATCAGAACTACGAGCCGGGGCTGGCCACGGCCTGGGAAGCGTCCGAGGACGGCATTAGATGGACTTTCACCCTTCGCGAGTCAGTGACCTTCTCCAGCGGCAACCCCTTCACATCCGCCGACGTGGCAGCGACCTTCGATCGCATCCGCGATGACGAGTCGTTGACCGGTCGCGACGCCTGGGCCGAGGGCTACGACCACGCCGAGACCCCGGACGACCTCACGGTCGTCATTGTGCAGAAGAACCTGATGCCCACTTTCCTCGATGAAGTCGGCCGGGTGCCGATAATCGATTCTGCGGCGTTCGAGGCCGACCCGGACGGGTACTTCCTCAAACCGTCCGGCACCGGCGCCTTCGCAGTCGACACATTCGACGGGCAGACCGGCGAGGGCCGCTTCACCAAGAACGAGGATTGGTGGGGCTGGACCGATGACAACGCCACCAACGTCGACGCAATCGTCTACAAGTCGGTCCTGGACGATTCGACCCGCGCGGCCACCCTCCAAGCCGGGACCGCGGACATCGCCACCCAGATCAGCGCCGACGTCGCCGACGCGTTGGACACGGGCCAATTCGCCGTGCAAGACGTCGAGATGGACACCCACATGCACATCGGCGTCCAAGCGGGCGAGAACGAGGCGTTCAGCGACCGGAACCTGCGCGAGGCGCTCTCCTTGAGCGTCGACCGCCAGGGCATAGTCGACGGGATCTTCTCCGGGTCGGCGATCGTCGCGGACTACCCGATCCCGGCCACCAACCTGGGCTACGAGGCTGGGCGCGACTACGTTCACGATCCCGGCCAGGCCGCCCAACTGGTCTCGACCTCGACTTACGACGGCTCGCCGTTGACCCTGATCTACACCGCCTCCAGCTTCCCCCGCGCCGACGAGGTCGCCCAGGTGATCCAATCCGGGGCCGCAGAAGCCGGAATCACGCTGCAGCTCGAGCCGCTCGACCAGGCCGCCTACACCGAGCGCCGCTCCGCAGGGGATTTCGACTTGATCCTGGGATCGTTCGCCGCCACGGCCGGCGACCCCCAAGTCGAAGTCTCGGTGATCATCGCGTTCGACATCTTTGGTTCGCATTACGACAACGCCGAACTGCATGACCTCGCCGTGTCCGCCGGGGGGATAGCCGATCGGACCGAACGGGAAGTCGTGCTGAACAAGGTGTTCAACATCGAGGCGGAAGAATTCGCGCCGTTCATCTACCTCTATCAGCCGATCACGAAATACGGCATGCGCAACGCGGTCAAGAACCTGACCGTGTACGCCGACGGCTCGGCCAACTACAAGCTCGTCACATTCGAGTGACCGTAGGCGACGACTGAGGCCGTGGGAGCGGGCGGCGGCCAAGCGCCCGCTCCCACCCAATCGAAACGGAAGGATGATATGGCGACAAGGATCTTGCGGCGCGCCGCTTTGACTGTCTTCATCGCCGTGGGCGTGACGGTGATCGCGTTCTTCCTTGTGCGACTCGCGCCTGGCGACCCGGCCGCGCAGATGCTGCCGCCCACGGCCAAGCCTGAACAGATCGCCGCCATGCGGGAACGGATGGGCCTGGACGAACCGTTGGCCTACCAATTTTGGCTGTACGTCAAAGGCTTGCTCCACGGCGACTTGGGCTATTCGTACACCTTCCGGATGGACAACACCCAGTTGATCTTTCCCAGGCTCGGCAAAACTGCGATCATCACCGGCCTCGGTGTGGCTCTGGCGCTGCTCGTGGCGCTGCCGCTGGGGATGGTCGCGGGCGTTCGGCGCGGGTCCGCCAGCGACTTCTTCGCCCTCGGCTTCGCGCTGCTCGGCCAGGCTATGTCGCCGGTGTGGCTGTGCATGTTGCTGATAATGATCTTCAGCGTCTGGTTGAAATGGCTGCCACCGGAGGGATACGGCAGTCCGGCGCATTTGGTGATGCCGTCCATTTGCGTGGGCTTCGCCTTCGCCTCGCTGGTGACCCGGATGATGCGGGCGGGAATGATCGACGTGCTCGGCCAGGAGTACATCACGGCCGCTCGGGCACGCGGGATCGGCCGAACGCGGATCTACGGTCGCTACGCCTTCAAGAACGCGCTGCTCCCGATCATCACAGTGTCCGGCTCCCAACTCGGCATTCTGCTGGCGGGCTCGGTGGTGATCGAGCAGATCTTCTCCTACCCGGGCCTCGGCCAGCTGACCGTCGCGGCGATCTCGGGACGCGACTTCCAACTCGTCCAGTCGATTCTGTTGGTGATCGCTCTGCTGATGCTGGCGACCAACTTGCTGGTCGACGTGCTCTACACGTTCGTGGACAAGAGGGTGGAGTTCAACTGATGCCCAACCCGACCGGCTCGCTCAGCCGACGCGATCTGTGGCGCAGGATGCGCCGCAGCAAGCTGTTCGTGGTCGGCGCGCTGACGTTCTTGGCGGCCGTGCTGGTATGCGCCTTCTTGCCGTTCGCCCTACCCCACGACCCGCTCGGCGCGGACATCGGCAGCCGCCTGCAACCGCCCATGTGGTTCTCGGAAGGCCTCGCCGGACACGTGCTGGGCACAGACGCGCTCGGCCGCGACATCCTGACGAGGATGGCCGTGGGCGGGCGGATCTCTCTGCTCGTCGCCACTTCGGTGGTCGTGCTCACAACCCTGGTGGGCTTGGTCCTGGGGCTCGTGTCGGGCTATGTCGGCGGCATCGTCGATGCCGTCGTGATGCGTTTGACGGATCTGGCCCTGGCCATACCGACCCTGCTGCTCGGCATCGCGATCGTCGCGGTGATTGGCGGCGGGGTCCTCAACCTGGTGGTGGTCCTTTCGCTGACCGGTTGGATGATGATGGCGCGAGTGGTGCGCGCGACCGTGTTATCGGTGCGGAACCACGATTTCGTGAACGCCGCGCGAGTCGCGGGCCTGCCCACCGGGCGCATCATCTTTCAAGAGATCCTCCCGAACGTGGTCGCGCCCATGATCATCGCGGCTACCCAGGCGTTCGGCGGGATGATCCTGACCGAAGCGAGCATGAGTTTCCTGGGCCTGGGGGTGCCGGAGCCCATGCCGTCCTGGGGCGGCATGATCGCTGCTGGACGCGAATACATCGCGACCTCCCCATTCGTGGTCATCGTGCCGGGAATGGCGCTGATGATCACGGTCCTGGCCGTCAACTTCATCGGCGACGGGCTCAACGACGTGCTCAATCCGCGGATCGTGGACGCCCCGAAGCGGAAACGGTCGAAGCGCCGACCCCAACCAGACAACAAGCAAGGAGCGAATCCAACATGAGTTACCTGAACATCTTCAGTCATGACCAAAAGTCCGAACGGCTCTACGTCTTCACCGAGGGTTACTCCCACGAGTTCCGCTTCACGATCGGTGTGATCGTCGGCACCGAACGAGTGCTGGTGATCGATTCGGGAATGGGTATGACAGGAGACTTGCGTCGCTACATCGAATCCGTGGTCGGCAAGGACAAACCAATGATCTGCTCAGTCACGCACGGCTCGATCGATCACGCGGGAAGCGCCATGCTCTTCGATGAGAGGTACTGCTGCCGCCGCGACGAATGGATGCTGTTGACGCAGGCGTTCAAGGTCGACAAGCGGATGAACGACATCGCCGGCTTCGGGTTGGGCAGCCCTGAGATGACCGAGTACGGGCGCGAGCACATGCTGGATTCCGATGGCACCGAATTCCAATGGATCGATGACGGTCACGTGTTCGATCTGGGCGGCGTGCGGATCGAGGTGATCGCCATTCCCGGTCACTCGAACGGTTCGGTCGCCTACTTCGACCGCGACGGGGGCTACGTGTTCACCGGCGACGGGATCAACTCCCCGGCGATCCAAGTGCACAACCTCGACCTGTACTACAACACCCCGGAACACCGGGCGGCGCTGCCGGCTTTCATGGGCATCGCGCCGGACGCCCCCGCCCTGAGGTACGGCGAATGCTTCTCGGTCTACGCCGGAGTGGTCCGTCGGCTCATCGATCTGGTGGGACCCGATGTGACGCTGTACTCGGGGCACAACCCGCTGCCGCAGACCATCCGGACAGCGCACCATGTGGTCGCGGCCTGCGAGGAGATCGCCGGCGGGGAGATTGCGGCCGACCCGCCCGCCGACTCGATCTTCGAGTATCAGAAGAACAATCCGCGCAAGTACCACCGGGTGCATTACTCCGGCAACATCGGCGTGGTCTATGACGCCGCCAAGTTCGAGCGCGAGGCGGCTGAAGGGTCGACGGGGGCTGGAGGGCTGGCGGCGGCGTGATGGAACACTCTTCCGGCACCGGGGCACGGCCCAGTTCGTTCGCCTACGATCAGCTCTGGTTGTGGGATCAAGCGGCCTGGGCCGAGCGCTATTCGCCGGTGCTGCCAGTGGCGCGAGAACTGATGGCGGCCAATCGATCCGCGCGCCCCACTTCCCCGGTCGGCAGCCCGGTTTCCCGGCACTCCGGACGAACGGACGGTATCTACACCGTCAAGACCAAGGCCGTGACTTTCCCCGACGTCGTGGATTCGCTGGCCTCCCTCGGTTTGGAGTACGTGAGCGATGAAATGGGTCAGGTCACCTGGTTCGCACTGCTCCCAGCCGACCGGAGAGCCGACCCCCGGCCGCGCGACCTGCTGATGGTGCTGGCGGACGGCGACTACTCGCGTCCGACCTGGGCCATGGACTTGGTGGACGCCATGGCTGGGGACGCGAACGCGGCGGCCCGCGATGGCCACGCCATCGCGGTGGTCGCCCCTGACGGTCCCGATGAGTCGCATATGTGGACAAATGCGGTCCAAGAACTGTCCGTGCGGCATCACGTCCATTACGCACGGGTGTTGCTGGACGTGACGCCGCTGACCGCCGACACGGGCCAGTTCGTCCCTCCACCCGGGACGGGACCGCTTGTTGAATTCGCGGGCCGCATGGTCCTCGACATCACCGGCCGCTGGCAGAGCAGAGTCAGCCACGTCTTCGAGAACGCTGTCGCGCCGCGTTACGCGCGCGGGATCGACTTGGACCGGTTGATCCATTCCGGCGTGGGACAGCACTTGGCCGAGGGCATGGCGATGGAGCACGAATTCGATGATCCCGACGACCCGGCATTCCGTGCCTGGTGGAAAGACCGCGGCGTCTTGGTCCAGACCCACGAGACGGCGGGCGAGCGATGGGTGTCCGTGGCTCCTGCGCGCGTCGGCGAACTGCGCGCGCGGTCCCTGCCGGTCATGCTGGTGTTTCAAGAGGTCACGAAGCTGCAGCCGTTCCAGGCGGTCGCCGCCCTGAGCAGCCACTTCGGTTACACCACACTGGCCGCGCAGGGGGAGCTCATGGCGATCTTCTTCGCGTTGGAAACGCCCGAGGACAACGACCTCCTGGCTGCCATAACCCGGCGGGCGGCCACGATCTACCCGATCGACCTCGCAAGGGTGTATGTGACCGGCCATTCGCACAACGGCCACCTGGCGATGGCGTTCCTGCGCCGTCACCCCGGCCTGGTCACCGCCGGGGCCTCGCTCGGGAACGCGCACGGCATGCCAGCGCCTGAGTATTCGCACGAAATGGTGCCCGTCACCGACGCGGAGATCGAGTGCATGGCGGCCCTCGACACGCCGGTGGTGAACATAGCCGGGCAGGTCGAGAGCGACTTCACCGCCCATCAGCCCGGCTCGGCCGGGTGGGACCGGGCGATCGACAGTTGGCTGCGACGGGCGCGCGCGTTCGACCTGGTCAACCGGGATGCGACCGAGACCAGCGAAGTGTTCGCGGCCGCCCGGATAGGACCAGACCTGGCCACCCGCGCGATCGGCGTCCCCGGCGACCGGACCGATGTCCTGTACCGGATGGGCGGCGAGGTCTACCTCGTGGACCATCTTGACTCACGCGGCCGGTTGCGGCTGCGCCTGATCGCGCTGGAGAACATGCCGCATATGCCCGCGCCGCAGATGCCGGAACTGGCCTGGGACTTCCTGCGACGCTTCCGCCGATCGCCTCAGACCGGCGCGATCATCGACACCTACCAACAGGCGCCAACAGCCCATCACTTGACCATCAACCCTGAGGAGAAAAGACATGCCCGCTGAAACCAGATCGCTGGAAGGGACAGTTGTTGCCATCACCGGAGCCAGTTCCGGGATCGGCCAGGAAGCCGCCCGCCTGTTAGTCGAAGCGGGTGCCAGGGTAGCGGTCGGCGCCCGCCGCTTGGACCGGCTCACCGCGCTAGCGGACGAGCTTGGCGCGGACCAGGTGCTCCCGTTCGCGCTCGACGTCACCGATCCGCGAGCCAGCCATGAATTCGTCAGAGCCGCAGTCGACCGGTTCGGCCAGCTCGACTCCGTCGTGGCGAACGCCGGGATGGGCGCCTACGGGTTCATCGACGACCTCTCGGATGAAGAGTTGGCGCGAATGGTCGATGTCAACTTCTTGGGCACCGTGTGGACTGTCAGGGCCGCCGTCCCGGCGTTCCGCGCCGCGAAAGCCGGCGGCGACGTCGTGACAGTGGCGAGCGTGGCCGGATACCGGGGAGGGCCGAACGAGGCCGTGTACGCGGCCACCAAGGCCGCCCAACTCGGACTGGCGAGGTCCTGGGAACAGGAACTGCGCCCGGAAGGCATCCGGGTGACAGCCGTCTGCCCGGCCGGAACGCACACCGAGTTCGCCATGGGCGCTGGACGGACCGAGGGCGACCCGGACCTCGACAACTACCTACGGCCCCAGGATGTCGCCTTCCAGATCCTCACGGTGCTGGGCCAGCCCAGGCGGATGCGCACCACCGAGTGGTCAATGTGGAGCATGGAACACGGTTGGTGAAGCCAATCTCCAAGTCGACTGATCGAGGCTCCTATGTACACGAAGAACACGCCGCAGATCTCCCTGGCGGGCGCCCAGCGAATCATCGCAGCGGGCTTGGCTGATGCCGCCGCCCGCGGACTCGAGGTCTCACTGGCCGTGGTCGACGCGGGCGGCCACGTGGCGATGCTGGCGAGGACCGATGGCGCGGAGCTGCAGACCGTGCGGGTCGCGGAGACCAAGGCGCGCTGCGCGGCGTTCACCGCGACCCCCACCGGACGAGTCAGCAAGGCGGGTAACAACGGCAACGACCACCATCTGCTCGCCATAACCCTCGCGGCCGGTGTGGACGCCATGGTGACGGTCAGTGGCGGCCAGCCGATCTGGCTGGACGGCCATTGCGTCGGCGGGGTCGGCGTGAGCGGGGCGGCGGATGCCGACCAAGAGATCGCTCTGACCGCCATAGCGGCCGTGAGTCCAAGCGCCCGCTGAACACCAACCAGAGACCGAAGCCCGAACCAGAGGGAGGACCCCATGGGCAAGTATGACCAGAACTGCGTCGAGATGCTGTTGCGGGAGGACCGGCCGCGGCGGCCGGGACGCGCCGGGACTTACATCTTCGGCCAGGAGTTCATCGACCAGCCGTACTTCGAGGCCACGCCGGTGCTGACCGAGATAATGTCGATCACCGGCAACTACATGATGATGAGCGGCTTCCCGGCCGGTTTCGAGCGCAAGGTCTACACCATGCGCGACGGGCATAAGGGCGGCCCGTTCCCGAAGTACAACATGAACGCCGACAAGCTGATGATCTTCTCCGGGAGCGACCCGGAGGACTTGGCCGACCTGGGCGCGCATGTCGAGTTCCATCTGGGCGAGGGCGAGGATGAGTCGGTCTTCGAGTTCGACCAGCCGCGCGCGGTGTTCGTCCCGCGGGGTGTGCGCCACGGGCCGATCTACATCACCCGTTTCCGACGCAATCTGACTATGTTCGTGGTGCTGACCCAACCGTCCAAGGCGGCGGCAGACATCGTCAACGACTGGGACTACACCGGCGACGAGGCCAAGATCGCTCAGGTCGTGGGCGAGGACATCGAGGCCTACAGGCGGTTCTTTGGCGAGGACCCGAAGTGACGCGCGGCGTTGACGGCCCCCTCGCGGCGAATTGCGTGGAGTTGTTCCTCAAAACGCCCGAGCCCCCGGAGCCGGGCCGGTCGGGGGTGTTCATGTTCGGCGCCGATCATTTCCCGGCTGCGACCCA
>JAISCU010000363.1 GCA_031265345.1 Bifidobacteriaceae bacterium | reverse complement strand
GTCGAGAGAACAGCAGATCAGCCACCTCATCGCGCGTAGCGGCGTCAAGGGAACCCGTCGGCTCGTCGGCTACGATCAACAATGGTTCGTTGATCAGTGCGCGCGCCAACCCCACGCGTTGGCGCTCTCCGCCCGATAATCTCCACGCCTCTGCATCAGGGGAGACGCCAAATCCGACGATGAGTTCGTCGGCACGGGCAGATGCTTCGGCCCAAGGCTTCCCGTCCAGAAGTGCTGGCAACGCTACGTTCTCCTTGGCGGTCATCGCTGGCAGCAACTCCCCGAACTGGAACACCACCCCCATGCGCCGTCGGCGCAACGCTGCCAAGGCCTTATGGGATAGTCCTCGCAGCTTGATGCCGTCGACCAGCACTTGGCCCGACTTTGGGCGCAACAGTCCCGTGACGCAGGCCAGGAGAGTGCTCTTCCCGCTGCCTGTGGGACCGCTGACAGCCACAGACTGGCCAGGTAGTACTTCCAGCCACACGTCTTCCAGTAGCTTTCGGTCGCGATACGAGAACCCTAAGTTCTCAACTGTTAGGACTGGGACGGGCATAACCATACGAGACTCCAGACTTGTCACGCGAATGAGCGAGCAGTGAAGAAGTGTATACATCAGACCAACGAGAGTTCCACTTTGTGGAACGACATAGCACGTCAAGGATCCCGGGAACCTGCGCGGGTACGCCAGACAACGGCTATGGGTGCCGGGGACGCGAGTCGACAGTTATCGACCACTCGCGTCCCCAGCAATCGATGCGTTACGTTCGCGCAAACGCACCGGCAAGCGGCCGGTATCTCGTGGTCGAACACGCTGAGATTGCATTCGTGGCCTCATGTACCGGATTTCGACCGACATCAACAACGGCATAACACGTCCAACCGCGAGCTTCGGTTAGAGCCGGCACACGCAAGCCAGAGAGACAACGGAACCGCAGAGACGCCACCATTTGACAAGAACTCGGGTCAGACGCAGGCGTCGGGAACGCAGGCCGACCCTAGAGGGTCATCCAGGCGCTGCAGGCGTCACCCTGCAGCGGGTTGTTGTTCCGGCGGCAAGCGCGAATGGTCGCGATCGTGGTGCCCGCGGCCGATTGGGCCTCGCTGCCTTTGCCTCCGGTCGCGCTCGTTGTCTGAGAGGCGGCGCTCGCGTTGCCGCGCTTGTAGTCAACGTCTGCGCGCATGTTGTCGTCCAGGGTGTCGGTCACCCAAGCGCGAGCGCGGCTCTGTGTGGTGTGTGCGGTAGCACCAGAGATAGACGCGTGGATCTCAGCGGCTTCAGCGCTCGCCACTCCGCCTGTTGCAATCAGCACAGCGGTCAGGAACCCGACGCTGCTCTTCTTCGCGATCGTTAACATATGGACAGTTCTCCTTATGCGGTAGTAGAAAATCGAACACTAACGATCCCGCCAGGGGCGACTGCCAAAGAGGCAACGGAACCAGGGCACGGGAACGGTACCATGCCGGGGAGGCTGTCCATGACGGCATGGAGCTTGCGATCCTTGCCCGAAGCGAGTGTTGATCTGCGCTTTTGACTATCGGAGTCGCCTTAGAACGATTGTGAAGATTCCGTGACGATCCGATGGAGTCGACGGCTCCACGACCCGTCGACCGGCCAACCTACCTCCGGCACCCGGAAGCGCTCGAGTTCGGGACTGACCTTGGGAGTCATCGAAACACCGCTCGTGTCGCCCGGTCGCGGACCCAGCGGTGGGGCGAGGGGAAGAGATGGGTGAGGGCGGAGTCTGAGGTCGCACTGAGACCGGCCGTACGGGTCGTGGACATGAGCTGAAGCCAGATCGGGTCACCGGGCCTTGAAGTAGCGGAACAGGTGGCGCTCGCGGGTCGCCAGCGCCGCGGTCAGGCTGCCGGTGAGAGCGACGATGGCGGCCAGCAGCAAGCAGCGTAGGCCCGGGTACGCGGCCGCCCAGGTGGAGTCGGGGTTGCCGTGGCTCGCGACCCCCCACGTGCCCGCGGCGCTCAAGGCCAGCGCCGGAATCAACCACCAGACCGTCTCCATGAGGAGTTGGACGGCGAGGGTCGCCTTGGCGAGTCCGGCGTGCAACGCCGAGGCGAGCGACAGGCGGCGAACCCGGACGAGGGTGAACCCCGTGGCGAACGCGGCGGCACAGGCCGCCGCCGTCAGAGGCCAGGCCGGGATGCTGCGATACCGCGCGGGCCCATCGAAACTGGTCCCCAACGTGGCGTTCAGTTGGCGGGTGGTGGCGCCACGGGCTGCATCGACGCCGCCGGACTGGTCGATGGCGAGCCGCGCAAGATCCCGCTGACTGCCTTCGGGCCATGTCTCAATCCAGCACGAATCGAAGAGGCCCACGGGCGCCACCGGCGACACGATGGAGAACCCCAAGGAGGGGTCCCGCCCGTCATCGGGCCAGGCGAAGATCCCAGCCAGAGGGATGTCGCCGCCCTGCACGAGCGCGATACCGGGCGACCCTGCGCGCACGCCGAACCGGCTGGCCATGGTCTCGGACACCCACACGCCGTCCGATGGCGAACTCCCCGCCCGCTCGGTGTGGAGCAGGCCAGCGAAACCTGGGCTTGCCTCGAGCGTGATCTGCTCAACCGACAGATCGGCAGCCACCCGCACATGGGGGCCTTCGCGGACGGCACCCGATGCCACGATCCCCGGCGTCTCGGCGAGGGCGTCGCATTGAGCGGCAGAGATGGCCGTGGGTGCGTCGAGAATGGTGACCGCGGCCCCGGCATCTCGGTATTCCCATGCCTCATCGACTGCCCGGACCACCAGGTGTGCCTGGAGAGCGGCGATGACGCCCACGGTCGCAACGAACGCGCCGGCGCCGATCCACGGCCTGGTAGTACCGGTCGCCACATTGCGCCAGGCTTCGCTCGCCATCTCCCAGATGCGGGCAGCTGCTCCCCGACGTGCCCCGTGCCCCCCTGCCCCAGTGCCTGTCCCGCGCCTACGCATCCGCGAACCGCCCGAGGTCAAGGTGAGTTGGACATGCGGCTCGTGTCGCTGGGTCATGTGTGGCTACCACAACGATGGCCTCGGCCATTGCCAGTTGACCGAGGACCGTGTTCACCGTCGCGGCGGCCACAGGGTCGAGGGACGCTGTCGGCTCGTCCACGAGAAGCAGCGAGGGAGCCTTGGCGACAGCACGAGCGAGCATGAGCCGCTGGGCCTCTCCGCCGGAGACTGCTCCATAGGGTCGCATCGCCAGATCGCGCAAACCGAATCGCTCCATGATTCGCAGCGCTGCCGCGTCGGCTTGATGCCGGCGCATTCCTTTGGCAAGAAATGGCAGCGCTACGTGGTCCAAAGTTGTTCGCATGGCGTCTCCGTGCGGGTTTTGAAATACCCATCCAACCGACTCAATGCCAATCCAGTCGACTGTTCCTTCCACAGGCATTTCCCAGCGGGCCATGATCGACAAGAGTGTCGACTTTCCCGAGCCGGATGGTCCTGTGACAGCTACCAGATCTCCTGCGTTCAACACAAGGTCGAGTCCCCGAAACAATGTTGCCGTTCCTGGAAACCTATGGGTTAGGCCTTTGGCGTTCACCTGCATGGCGCAGCATCTTCATCTGGATACATGGCTACTTCATTTGGTAAGACTTGCGCGCTCACTAAGGTTTCCCCAAGTTCAGAGGCCACGATCATGACGGCAAGTGGTCCAGAGTCGCTCGTGACGCACGCGTCAATGCCCTTGATCGCGTAAAGTGAGGTCGCTGGGACCGGTATCACTTGAATTGGCATGGCCAAGCGCGTTTCTACAGTGAGTTGCTGATTGGGATCATCGACTTTGTAAGTCAAGAAGGCCTTGGATTCGCTGAAAGCAGCGAGAAAATCGGGATCTTCGATTGTTGAATCGTCAGAAATCGGAGCCACGCGATCCCCAAGCAAAGCATCGCGTGTACCTCCTGTCACCGCATCGGGAACGGTGATGCTGAGCCGCACAAGTCCGCCACCTGACCTCATGGCGACATCTCCGGACGACACCTCGTCCCCAAGTCGGAGCAGGCACTCGCTGGGCACCACAGACTTGTATTGCAGCCACAGGATATCGCTTCGCGCGACAAACGTCTTGCGCTGGGAAACACCCGCGCGTTCCCACAAAGTGGCTATGGCTGTAGACACCGCGGCGTCGTATCGGCCATCCTTCTTCACGTCAAATCCAAGACGGCGCAATTCGCGCTGAAGGTCCCTGACGTCGTCACCCGAGGATCCCGGCCACAGGTCGCGCCACAATGGCCTGGACAATCGCAGGGCAAGAATTGGATTGGCATCGACGGTGGCGATACGAGTACCCGAAATAACGGGATCACCGACGACACAATCAACGCCCCGTATTACTCCTGGTGCCCTGATCGGATAGTCGGTTTGGTCGACTATTTCTGGTACCACTGCCAGGTTCCTAAGATCCTCAAACTCGCGCGCCACGACGGAGACTAATCCGCCAGCAGGAACAGTACGGAGAACTAGCGGCATCGGCCCGCGTGCAAGCGCAACTCCCAGGCCCAAGCCGATGGCGACTGCGAGCGACGCCGCAAGCCCGGCTATCCAACCCATGCGCCTACGCATGTCACGCCTCCTCGCTCTCTCGTTCGTGGGTGGGGCAGGCACGGCGCCACTCCAAGGCCGACGGCGCCTGGAACCCTACTCGACTGTCGGGCTCGCACTCGGTGCTCCAACCGGATTGATGGGGTCAAGTTGGCACGGAACAACTTCTTCGGTGTTGTACAGGGCTCCGCCCGGGAAAGTCGGTGTCGCAGTCGGCTCGATGAACGGAACGATGCCATCCTCATAGTCTTCCAGCGAGACTTCAACTGAACTCAAGTCCGCCCACTCCTGTTCGATTCGATCGAAATCAGCGCCAGTAAAGCCTTCAGGTACGACGCCGGTCCTCACAAAGCAGGCGGCGACCAGGTCACTCCAGTCTTCGTTGCCCGGATTGAGCTTCATCTGACGAAAGAGATGGGGGATGTCGCCGCTCCAGCGACTGAAACACTCCCCGCCGGTCTTGTCTTGGTCTGGAACCTGGAAGGCCTCCTCTAGAACCTCAGTCTCACCATCGGTCAAGGGAGTCAGCGTCGCCCTTATTCCACGGTCGCCGAGGCACTCGATCACTTTGAGATTGGACTCGCGCAACTCATCAGCCGTGACCAGATGGTCATCAAGCACCTGTCTGACGTAGGCGGAGTCTGTGTGTGCAAGCGCTGCCTCAAAATCAGCGGCCCAAGGTTCGATACTGTCGGGAACCGACGAGCAACCAATCGGGAGCAGCACCATAAACCAAAGGGCTCCAGTATTCAAGACGAGGCCTAGGGTCCGCGAGGTGTCCCGGGCGCCATGACGGCCACCCGGGGCACCAACCAGTCGATCGTCCACGGTCCTACGCGTTCTCGACTCCGGAGCCGCCGAAGTAGCCAGCGTGCTGGGCGACAGACTTCGTGCCCCAATACCCGAGGTTGCCCCTAGCAGTATAGAGGGTCCCACCGCTCGACGAGTTGTAGTACTTCAAGACGGCCTTGAACTGCTGGCCTGCGATCGACGAGCAGGAGGTCTGCTCTGCAGTCACCTTGGGAGGCGACGAGACAGTGGTGACACTGATGTTGCAGTTGTTGGGAACGACGTTATACGCCGCAGCGGGTGTGGCTGTCGCGGCGATACCGCCAGCGGCCGCCAGGCACACAGCGAACGCAGTCGCGGCATGCCGGATTGATTTCTTCATGAAGCGCCCCTTTTCGTTGGTGTTGTTTCGGACTGGTGCTGCGCACCGTATTCCGTTGTGCGGAACACCGGGAATGAAGCTAGCGCGCGTTGGCAGTCGTGAGAGCGTTTACTTAGTTGGCCTGCGAGGCTCGGCGGGGGTGTGAGGAATGAGCCAGCGTATGGCGTGGTGGACACACAGGTGGGCCCACACTTCTTGGCGGACGAGCTCGGTGACTTGGAGCGGAGGACCAGAGCGCGACGAGTGCGATTGGTATTGGGCTCGTCAAGTGCGGACTTGATGCGGCACTGCTGGTCGAGTGCGTGGGTCAGGTCCTCGACGCTGGCAGTCTTGGGGTCAAGAAGGGTGGTGATCAGTCGCCGAGGCTCCACGGTGGCACTGGCGGGATCTGCGACGACCCGCACGTCCAGTCCGCCCGCGTCGTGGTTGCGAGCGTCAGGACCAGGGTAGACCCGTGAGCGATAGGAGTGGTCGAAGAACGTGTTCAGGTTGGGCAGGGTGGTCTGTCTCTTGATCCGCCAGCACACCTGCGCCCCCGTGGCGAGCGCCTGTTGCCAGCGTCGATATGAGAAACATCCTCGGTCCGCTACCAGCAGCATCGACGGGTCCAGCGCCTGGAACAGGTCTGCCTCGAACGATTGATCCCGATCGGGGGACTCCTCCAAGCGGGCTGCAAGAATCGCATACGTTCCACAATCCGCTAGGACCACTACGCGCGCCCTTGGCCACGCCGGGGTACTCCCCTTGCCGGCGGGTGGCGACCCGAACGCAGCAGCGTTGTCCGGTGTGTCGGGCACGTTCAGTGTCATCCCGCCTGTTGCGACGACTCGCAGCCCACGCGGCCCAGCCGCTTCTCCCAGGGGCTGTCTGGCCACACGTGCGAACAGCTCCTGCATCACCTTAGGTCCCAGCCGGACTCGCGCCTTGAACAATGCCGCCTTTGTGGGCGGACGCCAGACTTCATCCCACTGGTCGGTCCACTCGAACCCAGCGACCAGCCGGCGGATCACGCCGTCATACGACTCGGAAGAGAACAACGCCAAGGCCAACACGAAGTAGACCGTCAGTCGAGCCGGCATCAGCCTCGACCGCCGCTCTGTCCGCCCGCAGAACTCCACCACGTCGTCCACCAGTTCGCCTGGAAAGACTTTGGTCAACACGCCAACCGACATGAGGTCGGCCAATCCCTCGGCCTCCTGTGGCTTTACCCAACCGAGACGAGGCATCCCACAACCGTACTCCTGCGCCGTAAGTAAACGGTATTGAGCATGGCGGGGTCGACGCAGTAGCTGGTCTTCACATAATCGCCACATGTTGTCCTTGATATGCACACGAACCTGGCCCGGGCTCTCGTTGCTGGGACGTGAACCCGGGCCAGGCGTATCGCGACCGCGGGGGTCGCGACGCTCCTACTTAACGGTCACCGTGTACTTGGTGGTGGCCTTGCCAGCCTTGACGCTCACCGTGGCCTTGCCAGCGGCCTTGGCGACCAGCCGGCCAGCCTTGTCCACGGCCAGCACCGACGGGGACGATGACGCATAGGTCACCTTCAGGCCCGTCGCGCTGGCCGGGGTGTACTTGCCGGTCACGTACGCGGTCTGGCCGATCGGCAGCGCCCTGGGCACATTCGCCGTCACCGTCACCGCCTTGGCCGCCGGCTTGGTTCGCACGACGGTGATCTTGATCGCGGTTGAGATGGCCTTGCCGCCAGCGGCCTTGGCTTTCGCGATGGCGGTGATGGTCGCCGTTCCGGCCTTCACCGCGGTGATCTTGCCGGCGCGTGAGACCTTCGCGATCTTTGCGTTGGAGGACTTCCAGGTCACGGCCCCGGCGGAGGCCGCGTCGCCACTGGACAGGTAGACGGCCGCAGGCACGGTGACGGACTTCCCGCGCACCAGGGTCACGGCCGTCTGTGCCAGCTTGACCCGCACCGGCGTCACCACCACGGCCGCAGGTGGCGCCTCTCCCAGGATGGTGGGGCTCGGAGTCGCACTGGCCTGCGCCGACGGGGTCGGAGCCGGAGCGGTGACCGTCACCGTGGATGCCGGCTCGGTTGCCCTAACCGTGACCGTCGGCGCCGGCATCGACGTGGTCACCGTGACCGTCGGGGCCGGCTCCGTCACCGTCTGCGTGGGACCCGGAGTCGTCGTGGTCACCGTGACTGTCGGCGTCGGGAGCGGATCGGGGGCCGGCGGGGTGGGCACCAAGGAGTTGATCGCCGCGACGACGAACTCGGCCGCCGCGTCGACCTGGACCTGGGTGACCCCTGGGGCTCCCGCGATGGCCTGTGCCGTCCTCAGTGCCATCTGCAACGCCAACCACGACGATTCGGCATACGCGCCCTCGGCGTTCGACAACTCGTTGGCGGCGGCCACCACGGCAGTGAGCACCGAGGTGTCCACCACGGGATCGGGATCCGGATCGGGATCCGGGGTGCCCGCCGGTGGGACCTCCACCAACGCGCTCACCGCAGCCATGATCGTGTCGAGGGCCGCGTTCACCTGCGCCTGAGACGTTCCCGTCGCGCAGAGCACGGCATCGGCCGCGGCCAGAGCGATCTCCAGGGCGAGCCAGGAGGCTGGCGTGAACAGTCCGGCATCGTCGGCGAGCGCCCGCACAGCGGCGACTGTTGCCGCCAACGCGGTCGTGTCCGGCCCCGGAGCTGCGGGCGGTGTGACGGGCGGCGGTGGGGTGGACACCAAGCCCCCCACCGCCGT
>JAISCU010000351.1 GCA_031265345.1 Bifidobacteriaceae bacterium | reverse complement strand
GGCCGGTAGCCTTGGCTGGTTTGGTCATCTGATCCTCACTCCTCGTCGTGTTCTATTGAGCCACAACCGATGAGGAGAATAAAAACCGGGAACTGGTCAACGATCTCTGACGCGGAACGAACGGGTTTTGGTCGCGTTTGGGGGCTGGAGCGGCGTGGAATGGGACTTCGGGGGGTTCGGGGGACGGTCGGGGGCCGGGTTTTGTCCCCGGAACGGGTTTTGGTCGCAATTGGGGTCGGCGTACGTCCATAGCGGCCGTCGGTTGCCCCAAGGGCGTAGGCCATTCGGCGGTCAAGCGCGGAAATCACGCGGACCTGCGGTTATGCGCCCAGGTGGTTGGGAAGCTCTGAGCGAAATGAGATGAGCGCTTGAATAGAGCACAGCGCGCGGACGTTCTGGATAGCATGGCGCGAGAGCCCTCTGGACCTTTTCGGCAAGTTGTAGCGAATGGTGTACGGAGAATTGCAGTGCTGAGTGGTGTTGATCAAGAGGTTGTCCAAGACCCGTCTTGGCGCGCCTCGGGACGCTCGCGGCGCGGGGCGCATCCGCCCTGGCGACGAGCTCGGATCCCGGCGCGCACCAGGGGATGGGCGCTCTCGTCACGCAGGGTATGGGCGACGCGAGCCGCCAAGACGCTCGCCGCCAACGGGATGACCTGTGGTGACGCTGGTGGCTGCGGGGACGGCATCGGGCAACGGAAGTTGGAGACGCACGGTACCCGGACGGGGCACTAGCGCAAGCGGGTCCGCTGCCAGGCCAGAGCCGCGGCCCGTTCGGGGGCCGGGCGTGGGACCAGGGCTGGGACCAAGGATGCAGGGCAGGAGCGGCCCCACAGGGGACCGCATCGACATTTGAGTAGGTTCGGCTGATTTTTCTGCTGGATCGGGGGTCGCGCGGGACGCGGCCGCCGCCTGGCGCTAGGAGTTGGGAAATGTTCTCGGTAGGCACAGGGCAATTCGGGTCGCGGCCATCCGGCGGGCGGCACGTCGCTCGGAACCCGCATGAGGCAGATGGCCGCGGCGGAGCGCGCGCGGTTCGCCGAGTGATGGCCGCGCTGATCGCGGCAGCGCTGATGATCCCGGTGGCCGCGCCGGTGTCGGGAGCCGCCGAGCCGACCCCTCCGCCGAACGAAGCGACGGCGACAGCCCAGGACTCGGAGCCCGGCCCGGACGCCACGCCGACGGACGCCGCGACCGACGCTGAGCCCCAGCCCCTGGACGCGGCGCCCAGCGTGGACGGCACCGAGGGGAGCGAGGAGGACCCGCAGGCCCCGACCGGCGACGAGGACCCCGAGCCGCCCAGCCTCGCCAGCGCCCAGGACGCGAGTCCGTTCGACAACGGGAACGCCGCCCGGTACGCCGCGCCGCTGGCCGTGGTCACCTTCACCAGCACCGGGTCTGGCACCTACTACTACCAGGTGGACGATGCCGCCGACACAGGTTCCGCCCCCACGTCGCCCGAGGATCTGCTCATGAAGGCGACGGGGCAGGAGACTCTGCTGCAGGGCGCCAACAGGCTCGTGCTGAAGGGCGTGGCTCAGCACATGGACACGCCGACCGCCAAGACCGTGTATCTGGTCGGCACCGATCCCGACTCGGGGGGCTGGAGCGATATCTACAAGATCGACGTGCCCGCCCTGGACGGGCCGATCCGGGTGACGAACGACAACACCGCAGAGGTCGTCAAGAACAAGGACGACACTATTGAGAACGTGGTGATGATCCAGACGACCGGAGCGGACACCTACAAGATCAGTTCCGGGCTGAAGAACACGGCCGGGGCCAATTACGGTTCGCCGGACGGCTGGTGGGCCGAGTTGAACGACCTGGACGGCTTGCGGTTCGACACCGACACGCTGATGCTGGCGGGTTTGACCGGCAATCGGGCCCTCGCGGTCTCAGGCGCGAACACGACCGCATCCCAGCCTTTGCAGTTGACGGTGCGGGACTCGGCGATGGCTCCGGTGGTCGTCTCGCCGCTGGCGGTGACCGAACGCGGCGATGTCACGTTGAACGTCGAGGGCACCAACACGATGACGGTGGGTGGCGCCGGCGGTCGCGCCGCGATCAACGTGCCGCAGGCCGCTGACGGCAACTCCGGGCGCATCACCATCACGTCCTCGACCCAGGGGCAATTGGCGGCGAAAACCTCGGCCCAAAGCTCGTCCTATGCGGCCGGGATCGGGGGCAACCCCGCCCAGGGCGCGGGATACATCACGATCGAGGGCGACGTGCGGTTGACCGCGGTCGGCGGCCCAGGCGGCACGAGCGCCTCCTATTACGGTGGGGCGGGGATCGGCGGCAGTGGTGCCTATGGTGGCAATGGCGGCGCGATGGGGCAGATCACCATCCGCGGCGACGCTTTCGTCTACGCTACGACCGCTTCTACCAGTAACCAAACCGCCGCTATCGGCGCAGCCGGATACGGCCGCATCGGAAACGGCTCGGAAAACAGCTACCTTGGCGACGCGAACTGGGTCCACATCGAGGACCAGGCGACAGTTCTGGCGGCCGTGCCAGGGGTGTATGCGGTCCCGGCGATCGGCTTACGGAGCGATTCGGACGGCCCCGGCTCAGTGACCATTAGCGGCGGTTTCGTGGTGGCGCGAACCAATACCAACGTCAAGACTTCCCCCGCCATCGCGGCGGGAAGCAATGGCAAGGTCACCATCACAGGCGGCTCGGTTCGGGCGAACAATCCCAGCGCGACCGGCGTCAGGGGCATCAAGAACCCCGTGGACGCCTCGGGACAGGCACTGTATCCGGTCTACGTTCCCGCTGCCAGCGCCGACGGCGTGGACTTGACCGACCGGGACATCGACCTGGGCGTCACTTATCCGCTGCACACCCTGACCGCTGATCAGCGGGCCTGGCTGGTGGCCAGCGGGAACTATTTCCCCTCGCCGGGAGCGGTCCCGTTGGCCGATCCGACCGCTTCCGCCAACAACGTCACCTACCTGTCCGCCCAGGCTTGGCTCCCGGCCGGGCTCTACAAGTCGATCAGCGTGGCTCAGACTCCCGCTGGCGCCCCGGCCAAGGCGATGGCAGCAGACGTCCAGGCCTCGACTGATGGTTCTCCGGCCTTCAACGCCTCGGCGCGCACCAACGTGGTGGCCGTTCCGGTCGACTTGGGCGTGACGACCGACGGGAAGCAGGGCGGAGCCAACTCGACCGAGTTGACGTTTGCCCTCAGCCCTGCCGCGCCAGGCCTGGCCCTGGCGGACGTCCAGTTCAGCTACGTGAACGCTGCATTCACCACCGCTGGCGAGTTGACCAGCACCGATCAAGGCGCCACTTACACCGTGCCCCTGGACTGGGACGTCACTCCTGGCAGCGCTTCGGCCAAGGTCCGCGCGCACGGCTATCTGACTTTGGACGATGCCGCCTTCAGCGTCTACTGGAACCAGGCGGTCGACGTGGCACCGCTGAACGACGGCCAGGGACGTCGCTTCTTCACCTCGATCCTGGGCGGCGCGCGCTTCAGTTCGACTTGGCCGGGCACCATGTACTACCAGTACGGCGGGACCCCTCCGGCCAGCGCCCAGGCCTTGGTCGATTCCGGCCCGGACACCGCCGCGACCATTGTGGGCGACAACACGGTGCCCGGCCTGGTCGACTACAGCCTGGCGGTGGCCGACGAGCCGAAACTGTATGTGGTGGTCAAGGGCACCAACAACCACCTGAGCGAACTGATCGAATTTGCGTTCCCGGCCTACACGGGCGACCTGGACTGGTTCGCCCTGCCCGGCGACACGGCATCGCCCAATGTGACCCAAACCGTCCAAAGCGGCGGGCGGGACTACCGGCTGACCGGGCTCATTGACGACCTGTCCTGGTTGAACGGCCAAGACCTGGAGCTGAAGACGGTGCCCGTCGAACTGGGGCAGGCACTTGGCTCGACCGCGCGCAGCTACACCGTGGACGGCGCCTCCGTGGCAGGCGCCACCGTGCCGTTGCGGCTGAACGGCTTGACCGTCACCGGCTCGGGCGCGGCGCCGCTGGCGCTCACCGGCAACGCGCAGGTGGCCCTGAGCGTCGATGGCGACAACGTGCTGGCTGGTCCGGCGAGCATGGCCGGAGTGAACGTCCCGGTCGGATCGGACCTCGCCATCGCCTCGGCCACCAAGGGGACGCTCGAAGCCACCGGGGGCTCCTTGGCCGCTGGGATCGGCGGCAACAGCCAGGTTGTCGGCACAGGCGCCATCTCGATCTCAGGTTCGGCCCAGGTGACCGCCGCGGGCGGACTGTGTGCCGCGGGGATCGGCGGCGGCACCGTCAAGACGACCGCGAGCACGCCTGGAGACATCTCCATCTCCGGCGAGGCGGAGGTGACGGCCACCGGCGGGAGCGGGATCGGATGCCCTGACACGATCTACACGACCGGTGCCGGGATCGGCGGGGGCGGCGGCGGCGCGGGCCACGGCGGCACGGTCACGATCAGCGATTCGGCCCAGGTCATCGCTGTGGGCGGGTCATCAGCTTCTGCGGCGGGCGGCTCGGGGATCGGCTCGGGCGGCGGCACGAGCACGTCGGGCGGCACGGTCACGATCAGCGATTCGGCCTCGGTGCAGGCGACCGCCGGCAACCAGGGTGCGGCGATCGGCGGAGGCCGCCAAGGCGCGGACCAGACCATCAGAATCATGGACGCGGCGCATGTCAACGCCCAAGGCAGCGTGAACGGGGCGGCGATCGGCGGCGGCAACCGGGGCAACGGCGGCACTATCGAGATCGCGGGCTCCGCGCAGGTTACGGCCAACGCCTGGGCCAGCGGCGGAGGGGTCTATGGCGGGGCTGGTATAGGCGGCGGTTACGCTGGCGCCGGTGGAACCATCACCATCTCTGGTACCACGCGGGTGACCGCAACGGGCGGCGGAAGCCCCGATTCGTGCCATGGCGCCGGTATTGGTGGCGGCTGCATGGGCGGCATGGGCCAGGTCACCATCAGCGGCGCCGCCGTGGTTTCCGCCTACACCCAATACGAAGGCGTCGGGATCGGTGGGAACGGGACCAACGGTGCCGCGACAGGGGACTTCATCCGGATCACGGGTTCGGACCAAGACGGCTGGCCCGCCGTCCTGGCCTACGGCCAGTATGGCGGGATCGGGGGGAGCAACAGCGCCTCGGCGATCCAGGGCTCGATCACCGTCGAGGGAGGTTTCGTGGCGGCGCGCACCGCGCAGGCCGCGGACTACGCCATCGGCAACGTGCTTGGCGCCGTGACGATCACTGGTGGATCGGTCCACCCGGCCACCGGCGCGAAGGGCGTCTCTGGCGTCCAGAGCCCGGTCGGCGCTGGCGGGGAGCCCGTCTATCCGCTTTACATTCCCGCCTACAGCGGCGCCGACCTGACCGACCTGGACTTGGAGTCCCCGCCGTTCGGATACGCCGAGCACACCATCACCGCCGAGCAGCTGGAATTCGTAGCCGCGAGCGACCCGGCGGCGTTTCCGGCGCCGGCGGCCGTCCCCGCGACCGGCGCCGACCAAGACAAGCTGGCGGCGACGTTGTGGGCGCCGGTCAGCGAGTTGAGCGGCATCACCCTGCGCGGGGTGAGCGGCTTCGCGGCCCAAGTGAAATCTGGCGTGGTCCCGCCCTACAGCGCCGCGTTGGACCAGAACGTGCTCCGCGCCCAATCCGTGACCGTGGCTGTGACGGCCAACGGCACCGCCCACGAGGCGACGACGACCGAGTTGACGTTGACCTTCGACAAGCCGGTGCCCGGCCTGGCTGCTGATCAGGTGACAGTCACGGATGGCACCGTCTCGGCGACCGTCGACCTTGACGGCTGGGCCACCGCGGACGGCGGCGTGACCTGGGTGCTGCCGGTGACCGGCGTCTCCGGGCAGGGGACGGTCCAAGTGGACGTGGGGTCGCTGCCCGCGGGCATGACGGACTACGCGCTGTTGGGCGTCCCGGCGACGGTGACGGTGAAGCGCGAGGCCGAGGTGACGTTGACGCCGGGCCGCAATTGGCGGGCCTTGGATTCGGCGGCGGTGGTCGGGTTCGGTTCCGACGTGGCGGTGGTCGATGCCGACAACCCGGCCCCGCAGTATTGGTACATCTCCCAAGACGTGAGTGCTCCGGCGCCTGCGGACGGCGCGGCTGTGAAGGCGGCCGCCCAGGCGGCCGGCGCGGGCCTGGGCGGTTCTGGCGCCATCCGGGTCGGGGCCGTCGGCACCGCGACGGCCAACTCGATCCGGGTGTCCTCCCTGGCGGACGCCTCCGCCCAGGTGGTCTACGTGGCCGCCGAATACGCGGACCCCGAGGTGCCGACCGTGACGCATTTCAGCAAACCGATAGCGATCCCGGTGGACGCCTACAGCGCGCCGGTCAACCTGGTCGCCACCGACGTGGACGTGAGCGCGGCGCTGTCATTGGACACGATGAGCGCGAGCACTTGGGCGATTGACGGGGCTAGCGGCGAATTCGAGGCGATCAACGGGCTGGTGCTCTCAATCGCTGACGACTCCTTGGAATTGCAGGGTCTGGCCGGGACGCGGCGCGTGACCGCCAACGGCGGCGGGTTCACGGGCGACCCGATCCGGGTGAGGCTGAACGACACCACCATCGCCGGCCCGGACAGCGCTGAGGCGGTGGCGCTGAGCAACGGGGCCAACGTGGCGTTGGACGTGGCGGGCACCAACTCGATCACCGGGTCCGGGAGCGCCGCCGCCGTGATCCGGGTGCCCTACGAATCGTCCGAAAGCGGCGGGCTGGCCAGCCAGTTGACCATCGCTTCATCGACGGGCGGCGCGCTGGAAGCGACCAAGACCGCTGGCTCAGGGAGCAGCGTGATCGGCGGGAATGCGTCCGAGGGCGCCGGCGCCATCACCATCGGCGGAGACGTGCGTCTGACGGTCGGAACCAAAGTCGCGTCCCCCGGCAACGCGGGGCTCATCGGCGGCGGCCCGACCGCGGGCAAGGCTGGCGCGATAGTCATCGAGGACCATGCTCGGGTGCGAGTGAAAGCTTTCAACGCCTCCAGCCCAGCCATAGGCTCGGCAACGCGCGGGACTGTCGGCGGAGATTCGACCGTCACCATCAGGGGCGACGCGACCGTGGTCACCGACGGCACCATCGGCGGCGGATACGGCGGCGCCTCGGTCCTGGTCGAGGGCGGATTCGTCGTGGTCAGCAGGATGACGGGCTCGGAAGTCCAGATCCTCGGCGGGAGCGTCTACCCTGCCGCGGCGGTCGGCGCGATCGACTTGCCCGTGGACGGGAACGGCAAGGGTGTGTACCCGCTCTACGTGCCCGCCGTCCTGGCGGACGGCACTTCTTTGACGGACCTGGACGTGGGCGGGGACTCCTTGCCCTACGTCCAGCACACCATCACCGAGGATCAGCAAGACTGGCTGGCAGGGTTCGTGGGCGGCGTGGGATTCACACCCTTCCCGTCGCCGGGCACATTCCCGGCCACGCCCGCCGATTCGGCCCAGCTGGCGGCGGTGCTCTGGGTCCCGGTGCCCGATGCCGCCGCGGCGCCTGGCGCGATAGTCGGGGACATCAAGCTCGGCCAGGCGCCTGGCTTCGGCGGTGCTCTGCAGGCGGGCGCCCGAATCCTGGGCCAGCCCGTGAGCTGGTCCGTGAACACGTCGACCAACGTGGTCGCGCTGCTGGCCGGGATCGATGATGTGAGCGCCGACGGCAAATTGGGGGAGCAGACCACGACCGCCGTCACGTTGAGGCTGGACCGGGCGGTGCCGGACCTCGCCGTGGGCAGCGTGGTCGTGGTGCCCGGCAGCGGCTACTTCACCATCAGCGGCTTCACCACCAGTGACGGCGGGCTGACCTACCGCATCAACCTGGCCGCCCAGCCCGGTGAGGGAGGCATCTGGATCGGAATGGCCAGCCATTCCTACGTGGCCGTGGCGGTCCAGGGCGAGGTGTACCGCGACCAGAACCCGGAACTGACGGTGACCGATCCAGGCACGCGGTACTTCACGTCCATCGGCGGGAACTTCGCGGTCACCACCAACTGGTCGGGGAAGTACTACGCCCAAGTCGGGGGGACCCTCCCGGCAACCGTCGATGAGCTCAAGGACGCCGCGCAGTTGAGCGGCGACCTGGCCTACGGCGACAACACGATCAACGACGGCGCGGTCGCCTACGGCTACACCGCCCAACAGGAGATCCCGGCCTATTGGGCGTTCCAGGCCGACAACGGCAACTGGAGCCAGATAGTGCAATCCGCCATACCCGCCTACACGGGCGACCCAAACTGGTTCGCCCTGCCCGCTGGGACGGCATCGGACACTGTGACCCAAACTGTGCAGGCCGACGCGACGAACTACCAGTTCAGCGGCTTGACCGGGGAGCTGGGCTGGCTGAACGGCCGCGACCTGTCGGTGGCCAAGGTGCCGGTCGAACTCGGCTCGGCGCTCGACGGCGCGCGCAGCCACACGGTGGACGGCGCCTCCGTGGCGGACGTGACCGTGCCGTTGCGACTGAACGGCTGGACGTCCACCGGCACAGCCGCGGCCTCACCGCTGGGGCTGACCGGGGACGCGACGGTCAATCTGACGCTCGACTCGACCAACACTCTGACCGGACCGCTGGACCTGGCCGGGCTGGCGGTGCCTCCGGGCTCCAAACTGACCATCGGCTCATCCGGCCAACTCGTGGTCAACGGCGGCTCGAACGCCGCAGGGATCGGCGGCGCCAGCGGCAGTGCCAGCGGCACCGTTGAAATCGCGGGCAAAGCGCGGGTGACGGCCAAGGGCGGGTTCAACGGAGCCGGGATCGGCGGCGGGAACATGGGCGCTGGCGGCGCCACTCGGATCGCGGGCGGCGCCCAAGTGGTCGCCTCCTCCAGCCGATACGGGGCTGGGATCGGCGGCGGCTACGGTGGCGCCGGAGGCACGGTGGCCATCGATGTCGGCGCCGTGGTCAGCGCCGAGGGAGCGTCGAACGGCGCTGGGATCGGCGGTGGCGCAGCCGGAGGCCCCGGGGGCGAAACCACCATTGGCGGGAATGCTCGAGTCACAGCGACGGGCGGCCGTCACGCCGCTGGCATCGGCGGGGGCATCGGGAGCGCGATGGGCCGGATCGTGATCGGCGGGCAAGCCCGGGTCTACGCCACCGGCGGTGGCACCGGAGCTGGGATCGGCAGCGATGGCGCCGGGACGGTGGGGGCCAGCGCCGCCGATTCGGTCACCATCGAGGGCGACGCCCTGGTCGTGGCCGAGAGTCTCGACTCCGCGGTCGGGATCGGTGGCGGGAACAGCGCCGCCGCGTCCGGGAGCGTGACCATCACCGGCGGGACCGTGCTGGCGTCGCCCGGTCGCTCGGACATGGCAGCCATCGGTGGCGTGGCCGCCGGAGCCGTCAAGATCACTGGCGGGAACGTGTACGCGGCGCAGACCGACATTGGCGCGGGCGGCCCGGTCGGGGCCGATGACAAGTCGGTCCACCCGCTCTACGTGCCGACCACTATTGGCGCCATGAACCTCAGGGACAAAACGATCACCAGCGCCGATTGGCCTGACGGCAGTCTCAAGACCATCAGCCCCGCGGCCCTCGACCAGTTGGCCGCCTGGGAGATCGAGTCGTACTGGCCGGCCGATCTGGCCGGAGTGGCATGGGTCCCTGGCGACCAGACCGAGAACACGCTCTACTCCGGCTTCCAGGCCGACGGCACCGTGATCGAGGACGCTTCCGGCGCAGCGTTGGCCCTCGTGTCGCCGCAGTTCCGGACCCTCGCCTCGGCCACCTCGACCCTGCTCAACATCTTGACGACCGGCCTGAACGAGCTCACTGTGACCCAGGACGGGGTCGCGGGCACCGCCACCACCAGGGTGCTGACGTTCACGCTGGCCGAGCCGGCCGATTTCACCGACGGCATGGTGGCCCTCGAGCCGCAGGGCTCGTTCGCGGCCTCCAAGGTCGGGGTGCTGACCGATGTCGAAGGCAGCGGCAACAAGCAATACCAGTTGAGGATCACCGGCGATTGGGCCGAGGGCGACGTGCTGCGGGTGACCTTCCAGGCCCCCACGGACGGCGACAACCCACACGTCTACCCGCTGGTCCACGACGTGACGCTGCACCGCGACGCCGCCCCACCCGTGTTGATCGACCCCGTCGGTGAGCGGGAGACCAAGGCGACGGCATCGGCCACGGTGACAGCGAGCGAGGCGGGCCAACTGTTCTACGTGGTGGCGCCCGCTGAAGACCCGGCTCCTTCGCCCGATGAGGTCAAGGACGGCACGCGCTTGGAGATGACCGCCGGGGTCAACACCATCGCGATCACGGGGCTGACCTCCGATCCGGAGTACAAGGTGTACGTGCTGGCGCAGGACCTGGAGGGCTTGTGGTCCGCCGCCGTCACGGAGATCGACCTGGGGGCCGTGTACCCGTTCTCGGTGGGCCTGGCGCCCGGCTCGGAGGGGCACGGGAGCATAGTCAACGCCTCGAGCCTGGCCTCGGAGTACCCGGCCGGCGCGGTGATCGAGCTGAAGGCCGAGGGAGTGGGCGGGTTCGCCCTGGAGCGCTGGGACGACGGCGGCGCAGGCGGCGAGTTCGGCGGCGTCCATGACACGGAGACCAGTTATACGATGCCGTCCCACGAGGCCCACCTCCAAGCCCATTTCGAATATCGGGTCGAGTACCTCTCGGCTGTGGCGCTGGACGGCGCTGTGGGGACGGCGACTACCACACAGGTGCAACTGACGTTCGCGTCTGACATCCCTGGCGGCCTCTATCCCGCGCATGTGCTGCTGCCCTCCGGCCTGAGCGCGACGGCTGTGCAGCGCACTGGACTGGGCGTGTACGTGGTGAGTGTGAGCGGCGTCTCGGCCGAGGGCTCCGTCCCGTTCGAGGTCGCCAGCCCCGGTGTGGCGTTGGTGCCCGCCGTCCGTGATGCCGACCTGCATTACGACTCGACTGCGCCGGTGTTGGCGGAGGCTGGGTGGTCGCGTCCTTCTGTGAATGCTGGGTCTGTGTCATTTGATGCTTCCGAGTCCGGGTCGTATTACTTCCTGGTTGATTCTGTGGGGTCCGTGGTTCCGTCTGTTGATGCTGTGGTTGATGGGGCGCGGTCTGGGGCGATGGGTTCCGGGCTGAACACTGTGGTTTTGGATGGTGTGGACTTGACTTCCGGGGCTGGCCGGGTGGTTTATGTGGTCGGTGTGGACGCGGAGGGGAACCGTTCCGCGGTGGTGGCGTTGCCGTTGGGGGCGTTCTCGGTGTTGACGGTGTCGGTGGAGCCTGCTGGTTCTGGTTCTGCCTCGGCTGGCGCTGGGTCTTACGCGGAGGGTTGGCAGGTGGAGTTGACGGCTTCGCCTGCGAAGGGTTGGGCGTTCTCCCGATGGGAGCCTGTGTCCGGGGCGACTGTTGACATGTTCGCGGACCCGGATGATGCTGCGACAACGTTCACGATGCCGGGCAACGCGGCGACGGTGCGGGCGGTGTTCGAGAAGCGGACGCTGTTGGTCGGGTTCGACCTGTCGGTGCCCCCGGCGGTGGCGGACCCGCCGGCCTGGTCGGCTTCGGATATGACCGTGATCGGGGGGCGGGTCGGGACGCCGCTGGGCGTGCCTTCGTTGGACGATTACCGGTTCGTCGGCTGGTACACCGAGCCGCAGGCGCTGGACGGGGCCGACCCTGCTGGGGCTTGGGACTTCGGTTCAGATGTGGTGACCGCGGACATGATCGCGGACGACGGCGTGACGGTGACGCTCTATGGGGCGTGGGCGTCGAAGTACGGGGAGGTCCATTACGTGCTGGGCGGCACTGTCGAGGAGCCGGTCCTGCCTGCCGATGTTGCCCCGGACCGGGTGCTGATCGGGTCGAGGCTGGCGGACGCCCCTGGGTTCGCCACTGAGCTGAAGCGGGCTGGTTACAGTTTCGACGGGTGGTTCCTGGACGCCGGGTTCCTTCAGCCGGTGACCCCGGACACGGTGTTGGACGGGCTGTCTGCGACGGTGCGCGCGAAGTGGCTGGAGAACGGCCAGGGCGACTACTACGTCTACCACTGGAAGGTGTCCTCGACCGGTGTGGAGACCCTTGACTCGATGGTGCCGGGTCAGGCGCAGATCGGGAGGACGGTGACCGCGAGCCCGGTCGGGTTGACGGGTTATGTGTACGACTCGGCGAGTTCGACCGTGAAGGGGGTTGTGACCGGGGCGCCGGACGCGGTGTTGGCGTTGGACTTGTACTACAAGGCGAAGTCGGTGGCGGTAGTGTTCGCCCCGGCCGGGGGCGCGCCGCAACCGGCGACGTTCGGCGGGTACTACGACGAGTTGGTGCCGGTCCCGGAGACGGTCGAGTGGGCCGGTCATGCGTTCTTGGGCTGGTTCGGCCCAGGCGGGACTAAGTGGGACTTCTCCTCGACGGCGTTGACCGAGGAGAACGGCGTGACGGGGATCGACGGTGTGGCGGGGTCGTTGACGCTGACCGCCCACTGGGCGGCTGGGCCTTCGGCCTCCGGGACGACCGGGAAGGTCGGGCTGGCGGGCGAGGCGGAACTGGCCGGGACGGTCACCGCTGATGGTGCGAACGGCGCGTCGATCACGAAGGCGGCCGTGGTCACGGACGCACCCTGGGTCGACGACGCTTCGATCGAGCCTGGACTGGACGGGAAGGTCCGGTTCGAGGCTGGGACGCTTCGGGCCGGGGAGTACAAGTTCACGGTCGAGTACACGGACTCGAACGGCCTGACCGCCACCGCTGACTTCACCGCCACGGTGGTCGCCCCGCCGGTGGTGTCGGGGGAGACGACCCGGACCATCCCGGTGGACGGCACGGCGGACTTCACGATGGCTGTGGTCTCTGGCGCGACGATCAAGAGCACGGCTGTGACCGGTGAGCAGTCGGTGACCGAGCGTGTGACCGCTTCGGCGGGCGGCGCCGTGTCGTTCGACGCGGAGGGCCTGTCGGCCGGGGTGTATCACTTCTGGGTGGCGTGGAAGGACGACCTGGGGCAGTCGTCGTCGGCGACCGGGTTCACGGTGACCGTGCAGGTGAAACCGTCTGGCGCGGGCCGGAACGTGGACCTGGCGGACGACCGTGCCGAGGGTTCGGTCACGCCGTTGTCCGATGTTGCGGGCACGAACCTTCAGGCGTTGACGGGGGCGTCGTTCACGCAGCCCGAGCATGGGGTGCTGGCGTTGAAGGATGGGTCTTTGGTTTACACCCCGGAGGAGGGTTGGCAGGGTGTGGCCCCGTTCGAGGTGACGGTGTGCGACGACCTCGACCAGTGCGTGGTGCTGGATTACTCGTTCACGGTGTTGTCGGTGTACGTCGCCCCGGTGGCGCCGGTGGTCTCGGGCGACACGGCTGTGATCGGTGTGGGTCAGGTCGCGGACCTGACAGGCACTGTGACGGTCGATCCGGTGCACAACCCGACCATCGAGTCGGCGTTCGTCACGCCGTTCGTGGACTGGATGGCGAAAGCGACGATCACTCCGGAGAAGGACGGGTCTGTGGCGTTCGTAGCCGGGAGCCTGGGCCCGGACGTGTACGAGTTCATTGTTCGTTACACGGACAGCAACGGTTTGTTCGCTGACGCGGAGTTCGTTGTGACGGTGGTGGCGAAGCCGTTGGTGAGCGGGGAGACCTCGAAGCGGGTCGCGGTGGGCGGGACTGCGGCCTTCGAGTTGACGGTCGCCTCGGATGTGACTATCGCGTCGGCGGCGTATTCGGACGTGCCGGAGGGCGCGACGGTGACTGCTGGGACCGACGGGACGGTGACTTTCGAGGCCGGGGAGTTGCCGCCTGCTGTT
>JAISCU010000349.1 GCA_031265345.1 Bifidobacteriaceae bacterium | reverse complement strand
GGAAAGCGCTCCGCCACGTCACCATGTGCCCCCAAAAGATCGGGCTGATCGTCGCCGCGGCACTCGTCCTCACCCATCTGAAATACCCATCAAACTACCCTTGGTGAGAAAACCTCAATAGGTCCGCGATACCCGCCTCGGCCGCCGCCAGCGCAAGATCAACATCCTGCTCGAAACGTGAATACTTGGTCGAATTGGAAACGAAAGCCAAGGAACCAAGCGCCACGATCATCACAATCGTGAATGACCCTATAGTAGCGACTATCGCGATCCCGGCGTCCTTACCCCGGCGACCGGCCAGCCGGGCCATCATCCGTCTCATCAGAGTCTGCTCCATCCGTTCACAATATGGTGTTTCACGACTGTGGCCTCGACGTCTTCCTCACCGCTACCGGGCACGCCACCCACTGTCACGTTGAGCTCGACCGCCACGATCTGCGTCAATTGCACGGCGTTGGTCACTTCGGAAGTGATGGAAACCCCGGAGGCGGACTGAACCGAATATCGGAACACCGCGCCAGCTTTGACATTCTTGGCAACCATGAAATCCTCGAACAAATCATCCGAACAACCAGAACTACCTTTCAGGCAGAAACCCGCTGGGCCGCCGGCGGCCGTCGAAGAACGTTGAACACACCGATGAAGAACACCAGGATCCGCATCACCGGACCAGCATTCCTCGTCAACCACCAACGTGACCCGCGCGACCGTCCCCTGGTCCGTGCCGACGGCAGGCAAAGCCGAGGTGAACGCCATCTTCCGTTCAGTCGCAGTCTGGAAAACGGACCCATTGCTACCAGACGGATCAGGCACCGTATGCGCCAGCGCGTCGCTCAGCCAGAGGCTGACCTGCCGGGTCCCATCCGTCCGTTCCTGACGAGCCAGATTCTTGCCGTTGTGCTTCGCCATCGAAAACGTCACCACAAGCGCCATACACAGGACGATCGAACTGATCGCAACAAACGAAATCAACTCCGTTAGGCACATACCCCGGTCCGGCTGATCGACCCGCGAAGCCCAGCCGTCACGTTTGGAGTTAATCGAGCTCATGGTGTCCACGGAATGCTCACCTCACTGTGCTCCCCCGCCTCCAACGTGACCGGCGCGGGCGTGAAGGCACCCGCCGACACGTCGTATTCACCGGGATACAGAAGCTCGAACTCTGCCTCTCCGTCAACCAACGCGGCTGTGACCTCGCCCCCCATGCCGCCGCTCTTCGGGGAAATGCTCACCGATGTCACACTTGGGTCAAGCGTGGTATCCACTGTCACGGTCAAGGACGCCGCCGCGTCATAGCCTTCGAACGACACGGGACGCGTGCCACCGGGCTTGACAGAGTATTCGATCTGGGAAGGCTGCAGATCACGGTTCGGATTCAGGTAAACAACTGAGCCGGTGGGCCCAAGCAATGTCACTTCATAATCGAAGCCTGCAGCGGCCGGTTCGACCTCGAAGACCGCGCAACCCTTGGCGTCGGGCACCGCCTCGGCCGCCACGCCTGGACCAGTGACCCGGACCTTCATGTCCGCGCGAGCCTGCGTAGGTCCTTTCGCTCCCGTGACCTTGACTCCAAGAACCGCTCGGCCACCCTGGGCGGAGGACGCGGCGTCGCGATGCGGCGCGAACAGGGCCGAAGCAACATGTGCGCTGGTTCCGGGGCTCATTCCCTGCCAGGTGACTGTGACCTCCACCAGCGTCGCGAACTGCTTGACCGCGCTCCCGGCCGGCGCCTCGCACGGCGAACCGGCGCCAATCGCCTGGCGGGCCGCCCGGCGCTCAACCCGGAAGCGCTCACCATCAACCTTGTACGCGAACACCGGATCACCCGACGCCAGATCAGCAGTCACATTCGGATTCACCTGAGTGTCCGGCTGGAGTAGCGACTCAGCGCCGTCAATCGACATCGCGATGGTGTTCTCCGCCAGCCCCAACTCCCGTTGAGCCAAGCCGGCCGCCGCTATCCGCGAACGATTATCGCTACTGGTTTCAGTGCCTTGAGCAACCACCGCGGCCGTAGCCACAGTAAAGATGCTCAAGAGCGCTATCGAAACGATCGTCTCGACGATGCTCTGGCCGTCATCACGTCTTCGCCGTCTCCGAAGTCCAGACGCTGGCTCGCCGGGCGGCGCGGAGCGGCCACGCGGACCTGGTGGTCCAAGGCGCGCGTCCGCAACCACAGCGGCCGCCATCATTGGGGCACGCCGTGCCGGGATCCATTTGTCAGGGGAACTGCCGAAGAGCCTGGGGAACTCAATCGTCACAGTCAAGAGATAGAGCAACATGCCTGATCGCAGCCAGGGTGATCCCATATTCGTCGCCCGGCGCAATTTCGGGTCATTGCTTCGCGAACCAACCGAACTGGAGCCGCAGGTTCTTCCCGAGCCGTTCGATTTCCAAATGGTCCGAGGCTGGATCCTCCGAGAGCGCGTCGACCGCTCCGGCACCCCCTCACCCGTGTCCACAATTGGCCGCGACTGCGCCCCGGCCTGAGTTGCAGGGACTTACGGACGTGTCCGCCCGATGCCGCCTGGTCGGCAACCAGCGTCCCCGCAGGTCAGCGCGTCCGCCGCTCCAGCGCCTGCCCCCGGCCGTGTCCACAATTGGCCGCGACTCGGTCCCGGCCCGAATTGCAGGGACTTACGGACATTTCCGCCCGATGCCCGCTCTTGTTCCGCCGCGCCATGAACAAGCTTTGGCCAGTGTTGTTCTCAACCAGGCGCTTCCCAGGGCGATCCAACAATGACCACACCGGTCGCGGACACCCCACGCCAGAGTTGCGCGGTGCCGCTCGGCCCGATCCCCAAATTACGCGGCACCCACGCGGACGGCTCCGTCAACGCCGACTTCTTCGAGTACTTCTACGCGAACGGCGCTTTCGCGCAGGGCTGCGGGATCGACCAGATGATCGAATTTCGCGCGCCGCACATGGCCTCCGGCCAAGCGGGCATGGCCGAGGGGCCCGCCCCGCGTCGGGGTCCGTCGCGTAGTCAGGGGCGGCCAGCCTGGCGCCCTCGTCCTCATGGGCCGACCGGCCCCAGTTCCGGCAGCCCGCCAGCAGGGTTCGCAGCTAATCCAGGGGGTGTCGAGTGGCGCGAGCTAACCCTGTGGCTTCGGGCGGTCCTCCGCCCACATCGCGACGGGCGTCGGCTGGTCGCTGCGCCCCATCTGCACGATGTCTGCCCAACGCGGCTTTGGCGGTCGGTCGCTGAACTCCGATCGGACATCGACTCCCTCGAACCGGCTGAGGTATTTCACGAAGACCGGCGAACCCCAGGCCAGGTAGCGCTGCGCTATCTCCGCAGTGTGGTCGCCGGGCTCTTCGTTCGCCCGGCGAACGTGGTACCACGATCCGACCACCTGGTCCTTGGCGTCATCCCGGCCGTCGAGCCGATACGTCTTCATGACCGTGTAGTACAGCAGCGGACCGACGAACACGGCGATCAAGCCGACCACTCCCAGGAAGAACATGGCCATTGCTCAATGCCACCAAACCGTCACTGCGCCGAGGAAATCGATGATGGGACCGGCGCAGATGGCGATGGCGCCGCCAACCGTGATAAGGATGGCGTCCCGTAGCAATTTCTTCCGGTCGACCGGTAGCCAGCCGATCGCCTCGCCCGTTTGGCCGTTGATGCCGAAATAGTACCTTTCGCCTGTCGGAGCAGTGTAGAACAGGACCCAAGCCGGCAGCAGCGTGTAGCGGTGTCGCCACTGCTTGATGCGGCTGAGGCCCCACAATTGCACGAAATTCAGGTCGGGGTTGGCGTTGAAGATGTCCGTCGCCATCACCCGACGACCGGCCAAGTCGATGTTGTGGGCGGCCTCGGCGGCCGCGTCCTCGAAACTGACGTCGCGACGTTCCGTCTGGAAACCGGACAGGTAGGCGGGCGTGAACGGGACTTGCTTCGTCATGTCCCACGGCAGAAGACGATTGACCAGCTTGTTGGCGCGGTTCGAGCGCAAGGCTTCCTGGGGAAGATTCTCGATCTGGATCTCCCCTTCACGAACAACGTGGGTCCGAGTCTCGGAGGTACTGCCGGTGCCTTCGACCTGTATGTCAGCCTGGGCATCGACCGCGAAATACGGGAAATAGACTCCGACCAGCTCGTCAACCCGCTGATCCGAATAGAAACCGGCCTTCAGGTACCGTTTCTTGGCGATCCAGGCTTGGAAGATGCCGCGCGCCTCGTCTGCCGTGATGGTGAACGGGACGATGGTGTCGGGTCGCAACTCCTGCGACAATTGCCCGATCAGCACCGCCGGGCTGTGGCAATAGGCGCAGGTAGTCGAGGCCTGGGTGGCTGTCGTGACGACTATCCGCGCCCCGCAGGACCGGCACTCGACCTCCGACAAATCGACCGACGCGGCCGCGGAAGGGGCACCCCGGACCGGGGCTCGCGCCTGGCTCGAATCCGGGTTCGAGGCGTCCGGCGCGGGAGCAGCGGCCCACGCTTCCGGAGCACGGGTTTGCGTCTGACGCAAACCGGCGCTCGACTGGCCGTTCGGATCAGCGGCAGCGGCAGCGGAGGGGGCCGAAGGTCCCAAAACACGGGTTGGTGCCTGGC
>JAISCU010000209.1 GCA_031265345.1 Bifidobacteriaceae bacterium | reverse complement strand
GGCACCATCTGTGGCGCCCTACCCGCGCTCATGTCGATTCCCTGGGATCCTGAGTGGGTCCGCGCCGTGGCACCGTTGGCAGATGCGCCGGTCGGTTTCGGAGCCTGGCCCCTCTGGGTGGCTGGCGCAGGCCTCGGCGGGACGGTGGTGACGCGATGGATGGTCAAACGCTTCTACCGGGGCCGCTGGCTGCAATTCGATCCCCGCGACAACTATGCGTGGACGGTCAGCTGGTTTTTCCTGATCTTTGGCCCGCTCTTGGCCCTGCGGACGCCGATGGACGCCCGCGTGCTGGGGCCGCCCGGGCCTGACCGGCCATACCAAGTGAGCGGCTTGCAGGAATTCCTCATGAGGGCCCCGCTGCCCGGCGACCTCTGGTGGTCGCCCATCGCCTTACTCGCCTTCCTGGTGTTAGCAACCTACGGCGCAGCGCTGGACATCAAGGACAAATTCGAAGGCATCTCAGTCCTGCTCCGCGTCCTGGCCTTCGGCGGCTCGTGGGCTCTGATCTGGCTGTGCGTTCGCGCCTCCATCGACACCAGCGACTTGAACCCCTACTGGCCTTCCGCTGACGCCATGCCGGTCGACTATTTCGACCCCGCCTGGTGGATCGTCCTCATCTTGGGGGCGTTCTGGCTGGTCAGGCACATAGTCACCATGTTCCAGACTTTGCAGAACCACCCATGACCATGCGAGCGCCCGCGAGAAGGGCACGCCCCAGACTGCGGCTAGGCTTCGGCAAGACCGCACCAACACGGCTCCGAGCCGGGAGAGAAGGGAAATGAGATGAGGGACGAACTCGGGGCGACGGCATCGGCCGTGAAAGAACGCCGCCGTTTGTGGATGGGCGGACGGCTGCCGCCGCCGGATCGCGGGGACGTGCGGGCGGTGCGGCCCGTGCCGACGCGACCCCCCTCGCCTCCGCCGCCCTCGCCCCTGCGCTGGGTCGAGTTCTGCGCCGTCACCGAGACCGGACCGACGCGGCCCTCGCACGAGGACGCCCTGGTGGTGGGCGGCGTCGCGGCGCTGGCGGCGGGGACGCGGGTCACTGGCTGGCTGCCGCTTTCCGACCAGCCGGTGGTGTTGGCGGCGGTCGACGGCATGGGTGGCTATGCGGGCGGCGCTCAGGCCGCGGGGCTGGTCGCGGCGACGCTGGCTGCGGAGGGCGCCCGCGTGGACGGTGCCGCCTGGTCGGCCTGGCTCGAACATTGGTCTGATCGAATTGCCTCAGCCGGGGAGGCCTGGGGAACCGCCCAGATGGGGGCCACGATGGCGGCGTTGCGGTTGACCGGCGACGGGGTCGAGGTGGTGAATGTGGGCGATTGCCGCGTCTACCGCGCCGGGGACGGTTATGTGGGACAGCTCTCGGTCGACGACCGCCTGCCCGGCGGCATGGGCAGCGGCGTGACGCAGTGGTTGGGCGGCGGGACGCGCGCGCTCGATCCGCACCGGCTGGAGGAATCCCTGGGCTCCGAACGGACACGGTTCATGTTGTGCAGCGACGGTCTGTTTGGGGCACTGGACCATGCCGCCCTGCGAGGGCCCCTGGTCCAGGCCCGCACCGCCTCCAAGGCGTGCGACGCCCTGTCCGCCGCCGCCTTGGCCGCCCAGGCCAGTGACAACTTCTCGGTGATCGTCGCGGACGTGTCCGCCCTGGGCGCCGCTCCCCCGGCCGTCCCGCCCGGCGTTCGCCTCTAACCCGGGGGACGGTTCCCCGCCTAGTCAGGGAACCGTCCCCCGCCCAGTCCGGGGACGGTTCCTCGGCCAGCCAGCCGGGAGCGACTGCGCGAAAAGACAAATCCCCTGGCACTCGGCGCCGACATCCAGGATATTCGTCTTTTCCGGGAGCTCCTGATTATCGAGAGCCAGGGAATTTGTCTTTCTGTCAGCGGCACCCGGCGCGTCGGGTTGCGAAACCGCAGGTCAAGCGGGTCGCCCCAAAATAGGCACGATCCAAGAAAGACAAATCCCCTGGCACTCGCGAAAACCTGCCCAGCGACAAAGACAAATTCCCTGGCACTCGCGCGCGATATCCAGGGCATTTGTCTTTTCGGCGCGCCGATTCACATGTGGGCGATTCGCATGCAGACGGACGGTCGTCCGCAGCGGGACGGGCTCGGTGGCAAGCGGCCCGCGCGATCCCGGACCCGTCGCGGACGGTCCCGGACCCGGCCTGCGCGATCCCGGACTCGGCAAGGACGGTCCCGGACCCGGCCCGCGCGATCCAGGACCCGGCTCGCATGGTCACGGGCTTGGAGCCGACAGGCCTGATCCGCGCCGCAAGGGAACCTATGGTCCAGCGGAAGCCTTAGCAACGCAAGTTGACAAAGCGGAATTAGCAACCTAGATTGACAAGCATGGAGCCTTCAGACACCGCCGCGACAGCCAGCGACACGTCCGATCCACGAACGGGATTGCGGGCCATCGTCTCCTTGCGGGCCTTGGCCGACGTGCTCGAATTGCGCCAAGTCGAGGCGGCGCTGCGCGAAGGCATGAGTTGGCAGCAGATCGCCGACGCGCTGGGCGTCACCCGCCAAGCGGTTCACAAGAAATACGCCCGGCGGGTCGACCCGGCCATCCCGGCGCCAAGGAGGGGGAAATGAGCAAGTACATGCGGGCCGCCGCGACCATGCAGACACTGTCACGAACGGCGATGGAGGAGGCGTCGCGCTGCGGACAGACGGACACTGACCTCGAGCATCTGCTGGAGGCGCTGGCGATTGACGCGGGAGCGGCCGGAGAGGCGCTGCGGGCGCAGGGCGTGACGCTCCAGGCCGTGCGCGCCGCCGCCCAGGACCAGCACGCCGACCAGATGCGCGCCATCGGAGTCACCGTGCCCATGCCCGAGCCCGGCGCGATCACCTTCGATCAGACCCATGGCTACAAGTGGACGCCCCGCGCCCAGGCCGTCTTCTCACGCGTCGAGAAGAACGACAAGCCCAGAGCGCTGCGAGACACCAGCGCGGCGGTCCTGCGCGAGTTGGTCGCGGAGCCGAGCGGCATGATCACCGGGCTCATGACCAGGCTGGGAGCTTCGCCAGACGCCATCTTGGCGCACCTGGACCAGGCGGACGCCGCCGATCCGGGGAGGGGCATCGTCCAACAACCGCCCGTTCCGCGGGTGCCCGAATCGCTGATCTCGCCGGGCCAGACCTGGGCGCGGCGCCACGCTTTCGTGCCGACCGACCCGGCCGAGGTCTGGGCGCTCCTCGCCGACCCGGCCCGGATGCCGGATTGGGACCCCGTCGCGGGCTCGGTCGACCTCCCCGCCGAGCCGAGCCCGGCCAGGCCCGGCGCGACCTGGAGCACCCGCCCCCCGCACAGCCATCCCGACGGCAAGCCGTTGCGCATGAGGGAGCCGTACCGGCGCCGCGAGGTCCGGCTGGCCGTCGCCGAGGAGCCCAGGCGCATCGCCTGGTCCATGCGTCATCCCGACGCGAAGCATCCCAATGCGCAGCGCCTGGAGATCGACCTGGCCCCAGCGCCGGGCGGAACCCTGCTGACCGCCACCATACGGTTCTGGCCGCGGGGAGGCTGGCGGCGCGCGGCGACCTGGCCCCTGAGGCCGTTGCGCCGCCTGATCATGTGGGTGCACCTGTGGAACGTCGCGGGCGGGATCGGCCGCCAGTTCCGGTGACCGGCCGCCAGGCAGCGCGCTAGCCAGCGCCGACCCATTCGCACGGACGTTCCTGATCCAAGCCAGAATCGTAAGACACATGTTCGGATAGCAGGCCCGCGAAATCCGCCGCCCCACGCGAACCGGCGCGGGTTCCCGCATTACGCGGGCGCGGGCGCGGGCGCGAGCCAAGCTTCGCCGTGTGGACCTGGCGCACATGGTCCAGCGCGGACCGGTAACCGGCCTCGGCGGCATCGCTGAACGCCACCATCACCGCCCGCTCGACCTTGGACGCGGAAGCCAGCACGGCGTGGACGGCGTGGACGGCGATCCAGGTGGCGTCTGCCACCGGCCAGCCGAACGCGCCCGCCGAGATAGTCGGGAAGGCGATGGACCCGACCCGCAGCCGATCCGCGACCCGCAGGCACTCCCGGTAGCACGAAGCCAACGTCCCGGAGCGGTCCAACGCCCGCGAATAGATCGGCCCGGCGGTGTGGATCACCCAGTCGACCGGCAGGTCGCCCGCTTTGGTCGCGACGGCCTGCCCGGTCGCGAGCCCGTCCCGCAGGGTGGTCTCGCGCAGCTCGCGGCAGGCCTCCGCGATGGCCGGGCCGCCGACCCTGCGGATCGCGCCGTCCACGCCCCGCCCGCCATACAGCGAGCAGTTCGCCGGGTCCACGACGGCGTCCGCTTTCGCTTGCGTTATGTCTCCCCGCCACACCTGTATCCGCATCACGGGGTCAGGCTAATTTCGCGCCGCCGGCCCTCGCCGAAGCTCCACCGACCGTCCCATGTTTCGGCCCGCTCGGCACGGGCGCTGTCCATGCTTCGGGCGGCGACGGCTCTGGATCACGCCCGATGCCGTGGTTCCCGGCTCCCCGCGCCGCCGCGGCTCCGAACGCGCCAGGCCACCAACGCCACTCCCGCCAGGAGCATCAGACCGGCGATGCCGCCCGGCAGGGCCAGGTTCGCTCCCGTGTACACCAGGTCTCCGCCGCCAGAGCCGCCGGTCGGAGCCGACCCGCTGGCGGACGGTCCCGGCCCAGGCTGCGACGCGCTCGCGCTGGGGCTGCCGGTCGGGCTCTCCTGACCGGCAATCGCGACCGTCGCCTCAGAAGTGTCGTTGGAATCGTCCGGGTCGGGCAGGTCGTGGGTGACAGCGGCCCGCACAACCAACGCGGTCCCAGCCGAACCTCCGGCCACACCGGTGATCCGGTACTCGGCGGTCTCGCCGTCGGCCAGATCCCCGATCGGGCAGGTGAAGACCGCGCCCTCGACGGTGCACGCCGCCAACGAGCCCCCATCCGAGAGCCCAACCGGCGCCACAGCCACGCCGGACAACTGGGACGGCACCGTGAAGCGGACCACCGCCCCGGTGGTGTCCCAGTCCCCGTGGTTGGTGACGACGGCTGTGAAACTGACCGGATCGCCGGAATCCACCGAAGAATCCGAGGTGGTCACTTCGACCCCCACATCGGCAGTCGGCAGAACCGTCGTGGAGCACGCCGTGGAGGTGTTGTTGGTGGCGTCGTGGTCCAGAGCCCCCGAGCCCACCAGCGCGGCGTTGCACAGCTCCCCGGTGAAGTCGGAATCGACCTGGAATACCAGCCGCGCCGTGGCCGATTCGCCCACCTCCAGCGACCCGGCCCGGCAACGGACCACGTTGTGCTCGTCGATCTCCTCCGGCGACGCGCAGGCCGCGCCACCAACCACAGTGCCGGAGACATAGGTCAGCCCAGCGGGCACCGTGTCGGAGATGGTGACCTCTTGGGCGGTCGAGGGGCCGGCGTTGGCGGCCTTCAACTCGTAGACCACCTCCCGTCCCACTTCGACCGGCGTTGGCTCGATCAGACGTTTGACGATGGACGTGTCCGCCACCTGCACCACGTTGACGGTCACCGACACCGCGTTGTTCGCGTAGTTGGATTCGCAGGTGCCGGTGGCGGCCGGGTCGGGGCACTGGGCGGGCACGCGCGAGAACGCTTGCGCCGTGGCGGTGTAGGCCCCGGCCGGAGTGTCGGCCGGTATCCGCACGGTGACGGTGCCGGGCACGGTGATGCCGGGCTGGAACGAGTCCCGGATCGGCGTCACCTTCCACCCCACGCACCGCACGGTGTAGACGGCCGTCGCCCCCGAGCCGGTGTGGGAGGTGGAGCAGTTCATGTACGGCTCGGCCACCTCGACCACCTCGAAGCCGGGCGGGAAGGTCGATTCGACCACCGGGTAGTCCAGCGTCGATGGCCCCATGTTGACGCCGTTCAGCGTGTAGGTCAGGAGCGACCCGGCGGAGGGCGTGTCGGTGCCGACCGAGGCCGTCACCGCGATGTCCGCCAGAGTCTCCATGACGGTGGTCACCGACGCGGTGTTGTTGGTCGGTTTCGTGTCGGTCGCCGATGCCGTCACCTCGGCCTCGTTCACCAGGTCGCGCGGGTGCTCGGTCGTCTCGTCGTCAGGCGGCTCGACTTCGGGGCACTGCACGCCGTTCACCTGGTCCTGGCCGGGGCACCAGTAGGGCCTCAGGTCGCGAGGGTCGGTGGTGGCGACGATCCGGGTGTTGACCGAGGTGTTCGCCGCGATGGCCCCGGCCGGTTCGTCTGGCAGCTGCGGGACGCAGGTGACGACCTGGCGGCCGGTGCCGGTGTCGGTATGGTCCACGGTGCAGCCTGGCGACAGAGCCGGGTCAAGCGCGAGCCCGAGGGGCAGCGTGTCTTGGATGACGGCATCGTCCACGTCCGACGGACCGTTGTTGAGCGTCGTCAAGGTGTAGCCGACGTTGGCCCCGGCGTAGGAGACGGGGGCGTCCGCCAGCTTCGTGAGCTGCAGGTCGCCTTGCTGGATCACGTCGGTGGCGGCCGTGGCTGTGACCGAGGTGGTGCCTCCGGTCAGGTTGATTGTGGTCGAGGTGGCCACAGCGGTGTTGATAGCCCCGCCGTCGTCGCTGATCTCCGCGCTCGCGTCCGGCGAAATGGCGCCGTAGACGTAGACGCTGACCAATTGCGGGTTGGCGGCGCTGGTCGAGGCCCTGACCGTGCCCAGGTCGCATTTGACCGAAGCGACCGGTGTGGTGATCGCGTCGCAACTCCCCTGCCCCGGGTTGACCTGGGTGATCAGGAAGTCCTTGGGCACGGTGTCCGTGAGGACGACCCCGGCGGCGTCCGCCACCATTTGGTCGGGATCGCCGTCCTGGCCAGGCGTGGCCGGCACCCAGAGGTCGATCCGGTAGCCGAACTTCTCCCCAGCGACATAGGAGTCGTGCGGATCGGTCGTCTCATCGGGGTTGGGGATGGTGGTCAGCGCCGTCTTGGTCATGAGCAAGTCGGTCTGGGCCGCGGCTATGTCGAGCCCGGCCGTGTCGAGGTTGTTGTTGGGATTGCTGTCCGGAGTCGAGGTCGTGACGGTGGCCCAGCCGCCAGCGGTGTCAGGGCACTGCATCTGATTCCCGCAGTCCGGGAAGTCTCCCGCAGGCGTGTCGGAGGTGATGGCGAAGGGGATGAAGAACGGGATGCTGACGCCGGGGGCGAGAGTCGTCATATCGGGGAAATCGTTCAACGAGCAGACCAACTCCTGGTTGACCGCCTTGCACCAGGACGGGAACGACGTCTGGTCGGGGATGGCTGTGATCGCGACGTTGGACAGGATCTGGATGTCACGTGCCGTCGAGATGCCATTGTTGGTCAGCCTGATCTCCGCCCAACGAATCGAGCCCGGCCCCACGTATTCGCCCGGCGGCGGGGTGGTGACCAGCGTGTAGTTCGGGAAGGTCCCCGTGACGTCGTAGCCGATCTGATAATCCACTGCGAGGTCGGTTTGAGCGTTCGCCACGTCGGTGACGGTGGCGGTGTTGTTGGCGTCGGTCGGATCATCGGTCGTCGCCGTGACGGTGGCGGTGTTGACCAGCGGGGTGTGGGCCTCCAGGTCCGGCGAGATGGTCACGGGGATCGTGTAGGTCAGGGGCGTGCCGGGGAACGGGAGTCCCTGGCCCGGACCGGGATCGCAAGTGACGGTCTGCCCGTTGGCCACGCAGCCCGAGCCGACCGGAAGCACCGGAGTCAGCCCCGCTGGGAGCGTGTCGGTGACGACGGGCCTCTCGGAGTTGTTGGGGCCATTGTTGGTCACGGTCAGGGTGTAGGAGCCGGAGCCGCCCGCGACCGGCCCCGGCGTGGTCCCGGCCGCCGTCCAAGTGGAAGCCTTGGCGATGCTCAAATCGGCCTGTCCAGGACCATGGGTCCATGTGGCCACATTGTTGTCCTCGTCCGGGTCGCTCGTCGTCGCGTACACGGTGGCCGTCTCGACGTCGCTGGTGGTGCCCGTTGAGGCCACCTGGCCGGTGACGGTGATCACCGAGGTCAGGCCGGGCGCGAGGTCGTTGATCGAACAGGTGGCGCTGACCGGCGCGCTGGCCGGCGCGCAAGTCCCTCCGACGCCCCCGGTCACACTGATCGTGTCCAAGGCCACGCCCCCCGGCAACTCGTCCCTGAGACCGACCCCAGTGGCCTTCGACGGGCCATTGTTGGTGACAGTGATCGTGTACGTGACCGGGTCGGAAGGACTGAGACCGGCCTTGTCCGAGGTCTTGACCACCGACAGGTCGGCCAGCGTTCCGACGGTGCTGGGCACGGACGGGCTGTCAGGGTGAGGATCGGGTCCAGGCGGCTGCGGGCACGGCGAGCCGCCGCATGTCATGGACGCCTCGTTGGTGATGACGGCGCCGGGAGCCGTGTCCGCCGGCACCAGCGCACCGGTGACCGTGATCGTGGCGATGCCGCCCGCCCCGCCGGGCGCGCTGGGTCCGGGCAGCGTGGCGATGTCGCAGGTCACCTTCGAGGAGGCGATCGTGCAAGTGCCACGGTCGGAGGTCACATGGGTGGACGAGTCCGCGGTCAACCCCGCCGCCGCCAAGTCATCGACCACCTGGACCGCCGAGGCGTCGGAGGGGCCGAAGTTCTGGGCCGTCACGGTGTAGGAGACCCGGCGTCCCGCTGTCGCAGTGGCCGGACCTGTCTTGATCAGTTGGACGTCGTTGACGGCTGGACCCGGCATGACCGAGGCGGTGACTATGTCGTTGCCCGGGATCGGGTCGTAGGTCGCGGACAGGGTCGTGGCCTCGTTGTAGACAGGGCCGGAAGCGGGGGTCAGGTTGCCCATGATGTAGGCCTCGGCGGTGACCGTGGCGCTCTGGCCGGGACGCAACCGGCCGTCGCCGTTGACCGAGCAAGTGAACGCGGTCGCGGATTGCAGGATCTGCGGGCAGGTGACGGGCACGTCGCCCTGGTCGCCGCCGCCTCCCGTGCCGCCGGTGACTTGGAGCAGCACCAGCTTGGTGGTGTCGGGGACCACATCGGAGATGGAGACGTTGGTCGAATCGGACAGGCAGCCGGTCGGGTTGGTGGGGCTGACCGAGGAGCACTCGTTGGTGACCTTGATGGTCCAGGTGAACTTGCCGCCAGGCGTGACTGTGGCTTCGGATGGCGTCTTGATGATCTTGAGGTCCGCCCGGTGGGTCATGGGCACCGAGGCCGAGGCGACGTTGTTGGTCAGGTCAGGATCGAACGAGGAGCTGGTCACGGAGGCGACGTTGGACAGAGTGGTCGCCAGGGAACTCGACGCCGTCGATCCGGTGACGGTTATGCGGACGCTCTGGCCGTTCGTGAGGTCGGGCAGGTTGCCGCAGACGATCTGCCCGCCGGTGGCGGGCGCCGGGCAGGTGCCGGTCTGGCCGCTTGGCAAGACCGCCCAGTTGATTGCGGTGGCCGTGTAGTCGGCTGGCAGTGGATCGGTCACCACCACACCAGTGGCCCGGTTCGGGCCTTTGTTCTGGACAGTCAAGGTGGTGGTGGAACCCTGGCCGGCGATGGCCTCGTCCGGGGCCATCACCTTGGTGATGGCGACATCGGCCTTCAACGAGACCGGGGTGAGGACGGGCGGGGTGTCGAACACGGCGGGCACATGGGTGGTGCCGGTCGCGTAGGCGAGGTGGGCGATGTTCCGCACGGTGGTCCCACCAGCGTCATCCGCCACGGTGACCTGGAACTGGAAGGAGGTCTGGTCGCCAACGTTGATCGTGCCGCCGGCTGCCGAGGTGGCGCCGCGTCCCAAGTTAACGCATACCTGACGTTTCGCGGCATCGTAACTCCCGAAACTGGAGCCGTCGTCAGGCATCGGCACGGGCGCGCTCAGCCCCGGCCCGGACAATAGGACCATGGAACCCGGAACATACGTCACCCCCGAGGGCAGCGGGTCGCAGGATCGGGAGCCAGCCGCGGGATCCTGGCCGGTGTTGGTGTAAGTCAACAGGTATTGGAGCGTGTCGCCGGGCTTGGCGCCGTCCGAGGAGGACAGGTTGACGGCGGTCTTGGTCGAGGAGGTGAAGTCCGGGGCGTAGAGGTTGATCGCCAGCGCCAGGACCCCCGGGTAGTAGACGTCGCCGGCCGATCTGAAGGAGAAGGTCGCCTGGGTGGCGCCGTTCGGGATGACCCCGGAGGCGCCCAGGTTCTTGATGTCGAAGCCGAGCATGTTCTGGTAGGCCGGGTTGCGGGTGGTCACCGAGGCGCCGGCCAGCGAGTTGATCGAGTCGAAGAAGTTGGAGCCGGGCGAGACGGCCGTGGCCAACTGCGTGTCGTTGAGCAGGGTGTAGTCGCCGGTCTGAGCCAGGTCGCCCTCGTAGACCACCATCGAGAGTTGCGCGTCCACCGGGCCGTCCAGCGGGGCGGTGAAGCCGGAGACCTGGATAGTCTGCGGGTAGCCCGAGCCGACGGTGTTGAAGCCGTCGAAGACGGTCAGGTTGCGCAGCGGGTATCCCGGCGCCGTGTAGGCGATGGTCAGAGCCCAGCCGGCATAGCGGTCGAAGCCCGTCGCGTGCTCCACATCGGCGCCCCAGTAGTCGCCGTTGCCCGCGTCCTGGACCATCTCCGTGACGTCCTCGAAGGCCTGGTAGGCCCCCTGCTGGGCAGTGTTGTACGCGATCATCGTCCCGGTGATGGGTTCATAATCACTGGCGCCGGGAACCTTGAAGAGCATCTTGTCCGCCAAGTCCACGTCGCCGGGGTTGCCGGAGGACCCGGCCGTGAGGCGGGCGCCCCAGTACAGTCCCGCGAACAGGACCTCGGCGCCGTCGGGCAGGTTCAGCGTGGAGGAGGAGGAACTGTAGGTGTCCGGGTCGTCGTCCATGTCGACGGAGATCATGACGAAGTTGTTGTTGTCGTAAGCCAGGCCGTTCCTGGTCCGGACGCAGATGTCGTCGCCGCTGCCCTGACAGCTCATCAGGGTGTTGCCGATCGACAGGATGGCCCCGTTGGCGTTGGTGGTGTAACGCGCGTTGAACGGCGCCGTGGCCGCAGCCTCCGCGACCTGCCGGGAGTTGGTCACCACTAGCGTCATGACGAGGGCGCCGCCGAGGACGAGGGCAATAGGGCGTACGGACTTGGACATTTCTCTTCCAATCGGGCCGGAGTACAGAGCACACCTAACCCATCAATGCTACGACCTGAACGCGCGAGCGCGCGGCCCGCAGGTCCAGAAGGGCCGTCTGCGAGACACCGCCACCCGAACCATATTTGGGGACGGTCCCCAATTCTGGTTACGCCAAGACATTAGGACAATATGCCCGATGCCGTGTGGTCGGCTCTGGCGTCGAGCGTCAGGCCCCCGGACGTGGGCGATAACCATTCTCACCAGTATTGGGGCAGGCCCCAATTCGGTCGAGAACGGTTCTCAGTCGTGTTGGGGGCAGGCCCCAATTCGGTCGAAGCTCCAATTCTGGTCGGCAGACCGCCATGGACGATGCCGCGTGGCCGGGTCCCGGGCCGTCACGCGCGTCGCCTGCTCGAGCGCAGGCGCCGGCGGAGGGTGGCCCGCGAGACGGCGAGCCGAGGTCGAGCCCCCGTTGGACGCTTGACGTCGCTGGACGTCTGGTCTGCGGAAGCCATGCTCCCGGCAGCGTCCACCAGCACGAACGGTCGCAACGCGGGGCGGCCGTCTGGCGGCGGCAGCAGCGCACGCGGCCCCCGTATCCGCCCAGCTCGGTGAAGTTAGCTTGACCGGAACGCCACACGGTTTGGACCGTTTGGAGCCGTGCCAGTGGAACTACCGAGATTCCGAGTTTGGCCTCCGAAAGCCGTGTCCCCCAACCGGGCACCGCGCCGCTCCACCTCTCCGATCAGGCATCCCGGGGACGGTACCTTTCCATGCTCAAACCGACGGATGCGGCGCGCATACCCGCAGGCCACGGGCCTGCGCAACCAGATCCGTCCCCATTCCATGCTCGAGAGCCACAATTCTGGCCTTTAGCGCGGTCGTCAGCCCACCTGGGCGCGCGGGTTGCGCAAGCCGCGCCGGGCGCGGCCTGGG
>JAISCU010000153.1 GCA_031265345.1 Bifidobacteriaceae bacterium | reverse complement strand
CCGCGTCGCCGCCTCGCGTCGCGCGATAGGCGCGGTAGCGGTCAACGACTTCGATGACGTTCGAGTAGCGGACCCGCTCGGACCAGATCGCGTCGATGATGCTCTCAGCCAACGAGTCTGGGTAGGTGTTCACTTGGGGCCATTCGGACGGGGGTGGGAGCAGAGTCTTGGAGGCGTCGAGGAACCGGTCGATTTCTTGTGCGCTGATTGTGGCCGTCCAGGCAATCTAAGCGCGTGAGCGGCGAGCCGCGCGGACAAGGCGGGCGGTCCCGAAGTGTGGTTCGCACAGCGGGCCGCCCAGTGGCCCGACCGCTCGAATCAACAAAATACGCCCCAACCGCCAACTTGACGCGCTGCGGTCCGTGAGCCTAACCTAGGACTTAGGTCCCCGAACCCGGTGATCTGAACACGAAAGACAAAGCAGAAGATGACCATGAAGAGACTAGCCAGACGAATCGCGGCGGGGTTTGCTGCCGTGGTGATCGGGACTTGCGTGACCGCGTTCGGGCACCCAGTTGACCCCGCGCAGGCTGAGTGTGATCCGTCGCTTGCTTGGACCGACAAACCACAGAGCGTGCGGGTAGGCCTGAAGTACTGGGTGGGCGGCACGACTTACGGCTGCAATGCGGGAGCTCCAGTCAGCGTCATGGTGACCGTGGTTGACTCGGCTAGCACCGGGGCCGGTCGCCAGCCGGTCAATTCGATGAGAGTTCAGACGAGCATCATCGGAAAGTTCCACCAGCAAATGGAGGCAGTCGAACCCACAGGCGGCCACTATCTATCGGCCACCTACACTGATTCGACCCCCTTCTTCATTGTCCAGAGCGACCTGACGCCGACGTCCGGAGATTAGGGGAGGGCGCGGCGTGGCTCGAAAAAGGTCACGTTCGGCATGGATCGCGCCAGCGGCCCTAATGCTGGCCGTGACCACAGTGAACGGGTGCTCATCTGACTCCGACTCGGTCGCGAGCCTCGGTCGCCCAGCCGCGCAGGAACCGGCGCAACCGCAAGGTGAGGCCGCCATGACTATGGTCGAATGCCTGCAGGAAAGCGGAGTCCCGGCGTTGCTCGATCCATGGCCAGACGGCCAAGCCGGAATCGCCTTCGACCCGCCCGAGGACCTATGGACAATGTGCCGGGAAGACGACGGCATGTGCAGCTTGGGGGGTGGTTTAGCGCTCGGCCCAGAAGTCAGAGAAGCGGCCGAGAAGGCGCACCTTGCCGCCGCTGAGCCCTACAACGCGATGGTCGCGAAGATGCCGCCCGAGCAATTGGGCGTCGGATACTTGATCGTCGGCGTGACGGACTACACGGAGCCCTACAAGCTCTGTTTGAGTGATTCGTCCTACACCCCTCCGAGGACACCCGCCGACCCTGCCGCAGAAATCGAATCCGAATTGGCGCGGGCCGAAGCTTCGAACCGGTGGGCGGACTGCGCGCGGCAAAACGGATTACCAAGCCTGAAAGACGCGGATCCGCCGAAGGCGGACAACTACGAGACCTCCCCCGTCGTCGTGTTGCCGCATGACATGTCGAAGGACCTGCTCGAGAGCGTGGTGAGGCAGTGCGAACCATTCGACCGTCAGGCACGTGAGAAAGGAGACGACCCGGTGGACCCTAGTTTCGGGTTCGACGTGCCGGGCTGGGACGGAAAGACCAAGCTGGTCACCGGCATGGTGGACCGCGAGACAGCCGTACACATATCAGAGTTGTTCCATGTCCTCTTCGAGCCGCGGACCAGGTGGATCATGGAGCACGCTGAAGCGGGCACCAACTGAAGCCGACGCCGGGTGCGGCCACAGAGGCAATGGCCCTGCCCGGCGGGCGTCGGTCGCGGGGGACGAAGGGGAGCGGGGGCCGACCGGGAGCAGGGCCGACGGGGCGGGACGGCCGACCAGGCGGCATCGTGCAAATGACAGCCCAACCGGGCCTCAAGACGCCGGTTCGTGACGCCTGACCAGGGCGACCAACCGGTAGGTGACCGGCAGCAGGGCGGCCTCGACCAGGCACTTGTAGACGTACCCCAAGGCGACGTAGCCGACGAACTGCGCGCCCGCGATGACGCCGTAGAAGGCGATGGTGCAGAAGACCACGGTGTCCGCGAGCTCCCCGACGGCCGTCGAACCGAGCAGCCGGACCCACAACGGACGGCCCGACGCTCGGCGTTTCATGGCCGTCAGGGTGAGGGCGTTGAGCAACTGCCCAACCAGGTAGCCCGCCAACGAGGCGCCGACCACACGGGGGACGAACCCGAGGATCGCCTGATAGGCCGCCTGACCGGTCCAGCCCTCGGCTGGCGGCGAGAGCTGGACCAGCCAGAACGACCCCACCGCCAGGGCGGAGCAGACGAACCCCAGCAGGATCGCGCGCCGGGCGGCCTTGAATCCGAAGACCTCGGCCAGCACGTCGCCCAGGATGTAGGTGGCCGGGAACAGGAACACGCCGCCGTCGACCGTCACGTCGAAGCGCGCCCCGAACAGTTCCACCGTGCCCAGGCCGATCAGCTTGACGGCCGAGACGTTGGAGATCACCAGCAGCGCCGTGAACAGCCCGACCAGCAACGGGTACGGGCCGCGGGCGGCAGCCCCTCGGGTCGGTGGCGGATTCCGGCGTTTTGGCACCAGTCCATGATGCCCCAGTCGCGCGCGCAACTTGCGATACGGTGGCTGCGTGAGCGATGGCAAGAAGGCGGGCGGCGGCATCTCCGTCGTCCAAGTGCTCGCCAGCGCGCTCGCGGCCGTGACCTCGACCTTGGCGCTGTCCTACCTGGGCGTCGCGGGCACCATCCTGGGCGCGGCCCTCGCCTCGATCATCACGGTGGTCGGGAACTTCGTCTACACGCGCTCGCTCGACCGCACCCACAAGGCCGTCAAGAACCTGGCCCAGCAGGCCGCCACCATAGTCATGCCGACCGTCCACGACACAGACCAGCCGGTGGACGATGCCGCCGACACGGTTTCCGCCGATTCCGCCAGTCCGCCCGAGGTCAAGCAGCAGCCCGCCGCTGAAGCGACGGCAACTCCTGAAGGAACTGTCAACGCGGAGGGGACCGCGAATGCCGAGGCGGGCCCGAACGGCGAGGGGAGGGCGAGCGCCGGGGGAACTGGCAGCGCCGGGGCGGCCCCGAGCGTCGAAGCCGGGGCCGACGAGGGGACGGCGACCCGCACAGCGGAGACCGAGGCAGGTGGGTCGGACGGGACCGAGGGCGCGCCGCCGACCGAAGGGGCGACCGGGCCGACCGGCGCAGGCGCGACGGGGCAGGAGCTAGCCGATGCAGCGACCGCGAGCGTCGGGGCGGGGCCGAGCGTCGAAGGCGGCGACGGCGGGGGTTCGGCGGACCGGGCTGAGGGCGCGGCAGAGGTGGACGAGGCGACCGCGAGTTCTGAGGCGGGGCCGAATGCCGAAGGCGGTGATGGCCCAGGTTCGGTGGCTGGTCCGAGAGGCACCGCAGCTGGTGTGGCGGACGGGGGAGAGGGCGCGGCATCGGCGGAGGGGGCCGGGCAGGAGAGCGAAGACGCGACGGGGCTGGCCGGAGCGGGAGCGGGCGTGGGGGCACCGACGACGGGCGCAATCGCGAAGACCGGTGCCCCGGCTGCTGCGCCGACGGCCACCAAGACTGCGGATGGGGCCTCAGACCAGCACGACACGGCGGGCGTTTCCGTTGAGGCCGAGCCCAACTGGCTGCGCGGAATGATGGAGCGCTACGGTCCGGTACGCGCGCTGGTGGCCCTGGGCCTGGCCGTGTTCCTGCTGATCATGGCGGTGGTGACAGGGGTGGAGATGCTGCTGGGCCACACGCTCTCGGACTCGTTGACGGGTCGCGACTCTGGTCGCAAGACCACTTTCATCAACCGGCCGGGACCGGCGCAGCCTTCGCCTGACGCGCCCTCGGAGGAAGCGCCCGCCAACCAGGATCCGCCATCTGGGGCCCCTTCGCAGCCCGCCGACGCCCCCACCAATGCTGTCAGCCCGACGGCGCCCGCCCCGGCGGACCCGGACGTCCCCGACGGCGACGAGCAGCCCTCCGGGGAGCCGATCGGCGAGCCTTCGGGCGCGCCCAGCGGCACCGCGCCGCCGAGTGTGGACCCGACCGTGCCAGCGACGCCGAGCACCGACCCCGGCAGCGGTGGTGATGAGAAGACCGGGGAGGGCGACAAACCGGCGGACGGCGAGGGTCAAGACTCCAAATGAGCCGTCCGGGGCCGATCGCGGCGCGTCGAGAAAACTGGGCCTGTCCCAATGCCGTCTACCCAAGGCGGAGGCGGCCGACTCGATGGGTGGCGGCTGGCGCGGGCCGGTCGTGGGGCGGGTTCCCGGTGGCCTGGTCGGCGGGCGACGCCGACCCATGGACAACCGGCGGGAAAGACAGAATCCGTGGAGGTCGATGGGCGAGTGCCAGGGGATTTGTCTTTGTCTCAGACCGCTTTTCATCGAGTGCCAGGGGATTTGTCTTTTCTCAATCGTGCCCTTTCAGCCGCAGCGCGCTGATCTGCGGATCTACCGATCGAGGCGCGAAGGGTCGCCGACAAAAAGACAAATCCCCTGGATGTCGATGCCGACGGGCTCCGCGAAAAGACAAATGCCGTGGATGTCCGTGACACTCGGCGCCGACTGTTAGGGATCGTGTCCTTTCTGGCGGCCCGGTTTCGTCGACTGTTAGGGATCGTGCGTTCTTGGTTTGGCGCCGTTTTCGGCGCGGCCCGCTGGCCTGCGGTTCCACAGGCACCCACAGCGAGGGCCGGAGACGAGAAGACACAATCCCTAACACTCGATGAAAACCTGTCCCAAAGAAAGACACAATCCCTAACACTCGCGTGCGACTGTCACGGATCTTGTCTTTTCCGCCATCGCCCAACCCTGTCATTGAGCGCGCCGCCCAAACTCAACGGCATTGGAGCGTGTCCCCGAGACGGCCGAGAACGGTTCTCAGTTTGGGTGCACCGGCGGTCAGGGGTCAAGGCGAGGCGGCGAGGGCCGCCCGCCTGGCGGACAGGAAGGCTGGCCGGGTGCCGTCTGGGCGGACCTCTTGGAGCACCGGGTCGTTCGCGCCCTGGGCGCGCGCCCAGGCCAGCACGGCAGCGGCCTGCTGCGGTGTCGCGACGCCCGGCACGCCGGGGCCCCAGGTGGCGCGGACCTGGTGATCGACCCCGGAGGCCACCAGCAGGCGGAGGGACTCAGCCATGGCCGCCCCGGAAGACGCCACCCCCGTGACCGCCGCCAGACCGGACGGCAGGGCCTTGACATCGAAACCGACCCAGTCGACCAGCCCCAACAACCGCGCCAACCGTTGCGGATAGGCGCCGGAGGTGTGCAGTCCCACATCGAAGCCGAGGGCTCGCACGTCGGCGATCGCTGGGCCCAAGTCCTGGCGGGTCGCTTCGCCGCCGCTGAATACCACGGCATCGAGCAGGCCTTGACGTGTTTCGAGGAACGCGACCACATCCTCCCAAGCCGTCCGCCCCAGAGCGCGGGAATCGATCAGGTCTGGGTTGTGGCAGTAGACGCAGTTCCAGGGGCAGCCCTGAAGGAACACGGTCGCCACCAACCGCCCCGGCCAATCGCAGGTCGAGAGCTTAGACAGGCCGCCTATCACCAGCGGGCGATCAGACCTCGCCAAAGCGCCGTACCGGGTCGGCGAGCCTCGTCGGACCGCCGCCTCCGGCGGGGCCGTTGCCTCCAGCGAAGCCGCTTCCTCCAGCCGGGCCGTTGCCTCGCGCCCGGTTGACGGCCCCCGCGTGGACGGGGCCTGCGGCTTGGCCGCTGGCAGCCGCCCGTCTCCCCGGTCGAGCCCCTCGGATTGTTGGGGCGCGGGGACTGGGCGAGCGGCATCGTCCACGGCTAGTGCGTTTCTGGTCGCGTTCCCGGACGGCGCGATCCGGGCGAACGGTGCCTCCCGAGGCGGCGCGGTCGAATGGCGGGACGCGGTGACTGGGCGCGCGGCATCGTCCATGGTTACGGCATTCTGAGGAACCTGCGCAGACGGCGCGACCGCCCGAGACAGCGCCTCCACCGGCGGCCCCGCCCCGTCAGACGAGGGCCGGTTCGGCGAAATGAACGCGCTCATGGTGCTCGCCCTGCTTGCCGACGTTGAAGCTGGAGACCGGTCGGTGGTAGCCCATGACGCGGGTCCAGACCTCGCAGACGGTCGGGGCGGCGGCGGGGTCCTGGTCGGCGCAGCGCGGGCAGGTGGGCTGTTCGCCGTCGAGGTAGCCGTGGTGCGGGCAGATCGAGAACGTCGGCGTGATGGTGATGTACGGCAGCGAGAATCGTGTCAAGGAGCGTTTGACCAGTTCACGGCAGGCTTCGGCGGAGGAGACGGCCTCGCCCATGTAGAGGTGCAGCACGGTGCCGCCGGTGTACTTGCGCTGCAACTCGTCCTGCAGCTCCAGGGCCTCGAACGGGTCCTCGGTGAAGCCGACCGGCAGCTGCGACGAGTTCGTGTAATACGGATGGTCCGGCGTCCCGGCCTGGATGATGCCCGGGTAGCGGCGCCGGTCCTCCTTCGCGAACCGGTAGGTGGTGCCCTCGGCCGGGGTGGCCTCCAGGTTGTACAGGTGGGTGGTGGTCTCCTGGAACTCGACCATCCGGGCGCGCACGTGGTCGAGCACCCGGATGGCGAGAGCCCGTCCGTCCGAGGTGGTTATATCGCCGCCGATGCCGCCGTCCCAGCTCGCCGCCCCAGTCGTCCCGGCGGCGAAGAAGTTCCGCGCCATCTCGTTCAGGCCATTCACGCCGATGGTCGAGAAGTGGTTCCGCAAAGTCCCCAGGTAGCGCTTGGTGTACGGGAACAGGCCCTGGTCGATCAGCCGCTGGATGACCTTCCGCTTCACCTCGAGCGAGTCGCGGGACAGTTCGAGCAGCCGGTCCAAGGCGCGGAGCAGCCCGGCCTCGTCTCCGGCGTGCAGATAGCCCAGGCGGGCGCAGTTGATGGTGACCACGCCGAGCGAGCCGGTCTGCTCGGCTGAGCCGAACAGTCCGTTGCCGCGCTTCAGCAGTTCGCGCAGATCCAACTGGAGGCGGCAGCACATGGACCTGATCTGGTTGGGCTTGAGCTCGGAGTTGATGAAGTTCTGGAAATAGGGCAGGCCGTACTTGGCGGTCATGGCGAACAAGCGCTGGGCGTTCTCCGATTCCCAGGGGAAGTCCGCCGTGATGTTGTAGGTCGGGATCGGGAAGGTGAACACGCGGCCCTTGGCGTCGCCGCGGGTCATGACCTCGATGTAGGCCCGGTTGATCAGGTCCATCTCGGCCTGCAACTCGCCGTAGGTGAAGCCCATCTCCTGGCCGCCGATGATTGGCGTCTCGTCCTGCAAATCCTCCGGGCAGACCCAGTCGAAGGTCAGGTTGGTGAACGGGGTCTGCGTGCCCCAGCGCGACGGCACGTTGAGGTTGTAGACCAGTTCCTGGACGCCTTGGAGGACCTGTTCGTAGGTCATGTGGTCGAGGCGCACGTACGGGGCCATGTAGGTGTCGAAGGAGCTGAAGGCCTGCGCCCCGGCCCATTCGTTCTGCAGCGTGCCCAGGAAGTTGACGATCTGCCCTATCGCGGAGGAGAAATGCTTGGGCGGCCCGGCGTCGATCTTGCCCGGCACGCCGTTGAGGCCCTCCGCCAGCAGCGTCCTGAGCGACCATCCGGCGCAGTAGCCGGAGAGCATGTCGAGGTCGTGGATGTGCAGGTCGCCCTCGCGGTGGGCGCGGCCGATCTGAGGCGCGTAGACATGGGACAGCCAATAGTTGGCGATCACCTTGCCGGAGGTGTTCAGGATCAGCCCGCCCAGCGAGTAGCCCTGGTTGGCGTTGGCGTTGACCCGCCAGTCGGACCGGTCGAGGTATTCGTTGATGGAGCTCTCGACGTCCACCACCACCCTCGCGTCCTCACGCAGGCGGGAGTGCTGCTCGCGGTAGACGATGTACGCCCGCGCGGTGGCGATGTAACCGGCGTTCATCAACGTCTGCTCGACGCAGTCCTGGATCTGTTCGACCTGTGGCGCGCCCTCGAGTTTCCGGGTCACGAACCTTGCCAGGAGCAGCGCCTCGGCAGCGTCGAACTCGCCGGTCGCGGCGCCGGCCTTGGCGATGGCGCGGGCTATCCGGTCGAGCTCGAACGCCACCACGCGGCCGTCGCGCTTGGTGACGGCCGAAATGGGGGCTGGGGTGGTGCGGGAAGTTGGGATGGCGGCATCGTGCGCCGTGGTGGTCATATTGAAGCGTCTCCTCGTTGCTGCGCGGGCCGGGCGCGGGTGCGGCACCCGTGCCAGCTGGCAGGTCTTCGGACTCGTGGGCACTGAGCCCGGCAAAGGCCCCGCCTACCTGGCCGCTGCTTCCCGGGCGTTCGCCCAGTGCGTCGGTGCGGCCGTCGTTCCCACTCACCGCTGCGGGACAGCCCCGGATTCGCACCGGGTTCCCATGCCGCCGCCAAGCGCTTCGGCCGGGAGGCCTGGCAGGTGGTGGCGACCGCTCTTGCGAGCGACCAGCATGAATGGAAACACTACTGCATCTTGGGGTGTTTTGGGGCACTTGGCACAGCATGTTGTGGTTTCTTTGTGCCTTGGCTCTTGGGTCGGGTGGTCGCTCGGCGCGCCAACGTGGACGATGCCGTGCGGTAGGCCTGTCCGCCAACGCTTGGGTCTCGGGTTGGTCGGGGGCGGCGGCGTGCGGGATCGGGGATGATGGGCACCGCGCAGGGTTCGGCGCGCATTGCTAAGGAATAGTAAGCCGTTCTTGCTACAACTGGAGCTTAACTGACCACCGGGGGTCAAGGCCCGCTGTCGGCAGCCAGGCTAGGGGCGTTTGCTCACAGCCCGAGCAAGGCGCGCAGCCCTTGGTCCACCTGGGCCATTGTGAACACGGGCACCTGGCCAGCGCGAGGCAACTCCAATTCGAAGCGGTTGAGCGTGCTCAACTGAGTGATGTTGACCACCGAGTCTCTTGACAGCCCGGTTTCGATCTGAGGGAGGAGGATGTTTCCCGGTTGGCTCGCAGCGGCCAGATTGCTCGTGATCGACGCCACGACCACGGTCCCGAGGCGCGACCGGTTGTAGGCGTCGGATTGGATGACCAGAACCGGGCGCCGCTTGGCAGGCCGATGGTCGGTAACGTCCGGGTTCGGGAGAGAACCGAGGTCGGCCCAGAAGATGTCTCCGCGTTCGATCACCACTCGTCCGCCTCGGTCGCTTGGGCGAGGTGCGCCCGGGACCAGTCGGTCCAGTCGGAGTCGGTGCCGTCGTCCCCGGTTCGTTCGATATAGGCATCGATGCGCGCGGTCAGGTCAGCGCTGGCCAGTTGAGCGGCATAACTGCGGGCGGCCTCGCGGTAAAACTCCGACCGGCTCATGCCCGCCTCCTTTATCACGGCCTCGACCTGGGCGAACAGATCGTCAGGGATGGAGATGGCTGTCTTCATCGGTCTAGTATAACGCAGTTATACTCAGATCGGGGTGGATGCGTTGGAACCAGCTGCTGCCGCGATTACCTGGCAGCGATGGCGCTGGACGATGCCCCATCACTCGCGGCGACCCTGGCCGGGCGGTTGGGCATGACCCGCGCCAATGCGGGAGCCTATCGGCGGCGGGCCTGGCCGCTCCCGCAGGGCGCGGTAGCGTCGACTTCGCACTGCCCTACTTGCGAGAATACTTGCGCGCGCTAGGCGGAGTCTGACCAGGTCGGCCACCTCTATAGCGATTTATACCCTTGTATAGTCGCGCTTCCTATACAAGGGTATAAATCGCTATACTCGCGGTCGTGGACCCAAGATGCAATCCTTTCAGCCCCGGCGCCGGCCTGCGGCCGCCGGAGTTGGCCGGCCGGCAAGAGCAGCTGGCTGACTTCGAAGCCATGATTGCGCGATCGGAAGATGGCCTGCCGTCGAGTCCTTTGGTTCTCTTCGGCCTTCGCGGAGTGGGCAAGACTGTGCTGCTCGAGGCGTTCCAAGCGCTCGCGGAAGTGGCCGGCTGGCAGACCATGAACCTCGAGGCGGTCAGCGCCGGGCCGGACCTGGGACCAGCCAGCCGCCGACTGGCCCGCGAACTGGAGCGAGTCCGGCATCGGGTGGTTCGGCGTCGCGGCTTCGCGGAAGCCGTCAAGGCGATCGATTCCTTCTCGCTGAACGCAGGGCTTACTGGAGGAGGCGTCGCGACCCGGCGTCGTGAGCCGGATCGGGCGCCGCTCGACCTCGAATTGGCGCTGCTGGACGTCGTGGACACACTGGGGCCGCGCTTGGCGAAGGACAGAACCGGACTGGCGCTGTTCATCGACGAGCTCCAGGACCTCGACCCGGCGGTGGTCGGCGCGGTGATCGCCGCTCAGCACCGCGCGGCGCAACGCGGGTGGCCGTTCGTTCTGGTGGGCGCGGGACTACCGTCCGTTCGAGGCAAGCTGGCCGCTGTCCGCTCGTACGCCGAGCGTTTCAACTACGCGATGGTGGACAAGCTGGACACCGAGTCCTCTCGCGCAGCCCTTGCCCAGCCCGCCGAGCGGTTGGACGTCCGCTTTGACAGCGCGGGACTTGACCTCATCGCGGGGGAATCCCAGGGCTACCCGTTCTTCCTGCAGACGTTCGGCTATCAGGCCTGGCGGCTGGGCAGCGGGACGGAGATCACCCAGGCGGACTGCCGCCAGGCCATCGCGAACGGTTGGGCCGAACTCGACGAAGGCTTCTTCATCAGCCGTTGGGACCGCGCGACCAAGGCCGAGCGCGGGTTCCTCGAGGCGATGCTGCCAACGCCGCCCGGCCCTTCGGCGCTGGCCCGGCCCGACCCTCAAACCAGCGCGGGCATCGCTGCGGACGCGGTGCCCGTCGGACAAATCGCCAAGCGGACGGGCAAGATGGCCAGCCAGCTCAGCACGACCCGAGCGGCGCTGATCGCCAAGGGGCTCGTGTATGCGCCCGAGCGCGGGCGACTCGCCTTCACGGTCCCCGGCATCGCGGCGTTCATTCAACGCCGATCCGAACGTTAGCGCGGGTTCCCCGACAATCCGGCTGCGTCAGTTTCGACTTCGCCCTGTCCTACTTGCGGGAATACTTGCGAGTCATCGGCCGCCCCTGATCGGGTCACCACTCGTCGTGCTTGGTCGCATGGGCCAGATGCGACGCGGACCAGTCGGTCCAGTCGCGATCGGTGCCGTCGTCGCCGGACTGCTGGATGTAGGCGTCGACGCGCTGTCGGTGGCCTAGGTCACAGTTTCATAACAGTTTCGCGTCGACAGCCCCAATGCTATTGACAGGGAGCCCCCCCCCTTGCTCTAGTGTGACGAATGTCCCGGTCGTCGACCGGGACAGCGTCGGCCGGGCGCCAAAAGTACTACGACTGGCGGCTCCCTCGAGTCCGAAAGGATCATGGAATCATGACCCGAATCAAGAAACTATCAACGATGATCGTCTCTGCGTTGGCGCTGGCCGCCATCGTCTTCACCGGAGGGGCACTGAGCCCCAACGCGCCTGCGGCCCAGGCCGCGACCAGCACCAACTGTAACGGCCGCACTCAGTACTACAGGAACGGAGTCGCGTGGAGCCCGTGGGTGCCGACCTACTCGAAAGGCTCCACCCTGACGGGTACCTGCATTCTGGGTAACGGCAACAACAGCCCAGCGGTCTGGGCTGTCCAAAAGACCGCGTCTGGCTACTACGGCCAAGGCCTCGGCCCCACAGGGATCGACAGCTCCTATGGGAAATACACCATTGCTGCAGTCAAATACATTCAGGGAAAGGTCGGCGTGACCCAGGACGGGAAGTATGGGCCGAATACGCACAACGGTTCTCGTGGAGCGAGCACGAATGGCATGTTCTTCTGGTTCTCCGGGACGAAGTACATACGGGATGTCGCGTCCGCGTGACCCGGAAGCGCGAAACAACGGCCGGTTCGGGAGGCAGCCACACACGACTCCCCGAACCGGCCGTCGCAGCGAAAACAGTCCGAGGTACGATCCCTGTTATCGCCCAAGCGGGGGTGGCGAGATTCTCGGTCGTGTTGGTGTCTTTGAGTTTCACTGCGTTCGCGGTCGGGTGCCGCCCTGATTCGGTGGCGGATAATCCCGCACCCGCCGAGGTGCTTGCGTCGGCAGAGGCGCAGGCGACCTACGGGTCCGACGAGCGGGCGAGGCTTGGTATCCCTCTTGAGGACGCCACACCATTCAGCGCGTACCTCGACTACGTGGATGGCCCCAAGGACGGTTCATATGAGGCGGATCAGCAAACCGAGGCAGCAGCGTTCGCGGACCAGCAGGACGCGATTGCATCGTGTATGAAAGGACGGGGCTTCGAGTACTCTCCCCAAGACTGGGACCTCGTTCGCATCGACAGGTTTGAGGCGGACAGTGCGTTTGCGCAAGGTGACCAGTTATGGTTGGCCTGGTTGCCAGCGAGTCGAGACGAAGTGGAGGAGCGTGGTTACGGCAAGCTTGAGCCCAGGAAGACCACGGTGACACAGGAAGATGTCGACCCGGTGAACTTCGCTTACCGCGAGTCGCTGTCCCCAGCCCAGCAGGAGGCATATGACCTGGCCCTGGGCGGCGAACAGGAGCCGGACACGGAGGGTGACCCGGGTACTGAGCCGAGTTGCTTTGAAATCACCGAGTCGGCGGTTTCCGGAGCAGGTGAGGTGCCGAGTGGACGTACCTATCAGCAGTTCGCCGCCCAATTTGGCGCTCTCGCAGCGCAGATGGAGCAATTGCCTGGACTAACTCTGTTCGAGGACGGGGAGGTGAGGGCACTGGATCTCGAGTACGAGGTATGCATGGGGCGCGCCGGGTTCGACTTGGGCTCGGGCCGCGAATATGCACCGGGTGAGGTGAATCCGTGGGCGGCGTTCTCGCTGGCGCAGCACACGCGGGCAGATGGCTCCCTCGGTAGCTCGTGGAACGCTGGCCCCGATTTTGCGGTTGACGCCGCGCCCATAGAGGAACGCTCGTTGTTGGGCACGCAGGCGGAGATCAAGATCGCTTTGGCCGATTTCGATTGCCGGGTCGAGACGGACTACGACCGCCGCCTCAAGGACGCTTATCTGCGCCTTGAGGCCGAATTCGTAGCAGCGCACAAAAGTGAGCTTGATCAGATGAAGGCGTTTGTCGAAGAACATAGCTGACGATGCCCGAATGACTCAACCAGATAACTGACCGGGACCTGGGTCGTTGAGCGTTCCCGTAGGTCGGAGGCGGGGAACCTGCGCGAGCCGCACCGACGGGGCACGGCGCGGGGACGACCGGGCGGCATCGTGCGAAGGGGCTGTCTACGAACTGGCCAGGATAATAGGATCGGAGCGTGCGCGTGCTCAGGCGGTGGCCGGCTGGGGTACTCGCGGCAGTCGGGGCGCTCGTGCTCGGCGGTTGCACCGATACGGCGGGTGGCGATCCGGCTGTCACACCGGAAGTTGCCGATTCGGTGCCCGTTGCTACCGGGGAGCCGGGCGTTGGCAGGGTTCGGCTCCGGCTCGACACAGACTCGCCCATCGAACTGCCGTACACGCCGTATTACGGGGGCGCCCGCGAGGTCGTGGCAGCCTCGTATGAGAGGCAAAGGGACGCCTGGCGACAGTGGCACGACGCTTCGGAGAGCGTCATCGCCGAGTGCATGCACGGAAAGTCGTCTGGAGACTTCTTGGGCGGGCGTTCACGCACGTCGGAGGCGGGCTACCTGCCGGAGTCGCGCCGACGGGGTGCGGTGCGGGGACGGCCAGGCGGCATCGTGCAAGTGGGAAAACCGCTCCCAGGCCGGGCTGCCCGGACGCGGCGGAGCTCAGTTCGGTATCAGGACCCGTTTGAAACTCTCCGCCAAGCGCCCGGCAGGCAGGCCGAACCGCGCGGCGACCGTGGCTGCCTCGCGCCGGGACCGCTCCGCCGCCGCTGGGGGATCGGGATGCTGCGAGGCGTGGGCCAGCAACGCCGCCTCGCGCTCGGGCCAGACCGCCGTGACATCGACGGCGTGGTCGGGGGCCGGGTCGCCCTGGAGCCACAATTCGCGCACCTCGAACGCCCCCAGCCCGCTCGCCGCCAACTCGGGGAACGCGAAGGGGTTGCGCGCGAACGGGTAGACAGCCCTGGCCGTCGCCTCCCCGACCGCCAGGTGGTCGGGGTGCGAGAGCCGTATGTCGTCCCAGGTCCGGGACGGGCTTTGCGCGAGCACCAGGTCCGGGCGCACCTCCCGAATACCTTGCACGATGCCGCGCACCAAGTCCGCGCCCACCGTCACCTCGCCGTCGTGGAAGCCTTCCAGGAAGCGCACATCGTGGACCCCCAGTGTGGCGGCGGCCCGCTCCTGCTCGCGGCGACGGCGGCCGGGCATGTCTTGGCGGGCGGCATCGGGCTCGAAGCCGCCAGCGTCGCCCTTGGTCACCACCAGGTAGGTGACAGCCCAACCCTCCCGGACCCACAGCGCCACGGTCCCGGCGGCCCAGAAATCGACATCGTCCGGATGGGCCATGACCGCCAACGCTCGTTTCATGTGAGCCATTGTCCCCGACGGCGGGTCCTGCGCTACCTACGGCGGCCTCCGCGCGGCCGACGGCGCGCTGCCGAGGCCTCGGTAAAGTCGTGGACTGGGTGGCCGATGTGCCGGTGTGGGCGTCCGGCGCGGCTGACGTGAGGCCGTCCGGCATGTGAACTGCGACCTAAACGCGTTCGTGGTCGGACAGGTCGTGCCACGAACCTCCTGAGGGCGCATTTCAGACCGGCCGCGGGCCCGAATTGGCCGGGTCGGGCGTGAAATGCGGGTCAAACGTGTTCGTGGTCGGACGGGTCGTGCCACGAACCTCGTGAGGGCGCATTTCAGACCGGACGCAGGCCCGAATTGGCCGGGCCGGGCGGTGAAATGCGCCTCGAGCGCGTTCGTGGTCGGATGGGTCGTGCAGGGCGCGGCCAATAGGCTAGGACGATGCGCTTGACCTGGGGAGCGAAGTCCGCCGCGCCGGTGCGACTGGCGGGGCACCAGCACCACGCATCCGCGCTGGGCGAGCTGGTGACCTCGCTCTACGCCGCGGGACGGCCCGAGTACCGCGACGGCCCGGACGACCCGGCGCCGGGAGTGCCCTCGATCACCGCCGTCATGGAGCAATTGAAGCTTAAGAACCTCGACCAGGTCGTGGAGGTGCGCGCCGCCGAGGGTTGGGCAATAGCCCAGGGACGATGCCGTTTGGATTCCGTCCTCGCGTTCTTGGCCGCCCAGGGGCTGGCTTTGGCGCCCGGCACGCGCGGGCCCGAGCGGCGCAGCCCGAAACCCGCGCCGCTGACGGCGGGCGCCGCCGTGATCAACGGGAAAGTCAGCGCCGTCTGGGTAGACGCGCTCGCCAAGGACGGGCTCTTGACGCGGCGCGACCAGGCCGACCTGCCACCCGACGCCCTGGTTGTCGCCGCCGCGCTGCGCGTGAGGCTTCGATGATGCTTGCGGCACATTGACGGTGATGCGGGTGGCGATCAAGCGAAGGCCGTCGAGACGGCGCCGCGTTAGGGTCTGGTCAGCGTCGCATTGCGATAGGGAATGGTGTCCGGCCGCTGTCCATGGCTCCGACTCGCACTTGAATGTGGCAGGTGTCGGTTGGCTGTTGAGCGAGTACACGGATTCCGACCCGCACCGCTTGATTACAGGTATCAACGTCCACCGCATCCAACCCGGCGCCTCCGGTCAGAGCGTCGAGCAATTCGGTTTCCATGCCATCAACGGTGTCTTGACTCATGATCTGGCTATGGGGCGACCGTTCTTCGCCGCCTATCCACTCCGCGTAAACCTGATAAGGCACGAGCGTTCCATCAACATTCGCCAGTGTGACAGAGTCGACTAGAACCGACACTCCAGTGACGCGCTGAAGCGGGAAAATCGTACCGGTAGCGCGGTCAAGAGCCTCGGCGGTGGTCTGGTTGATGTTCTCCAGCCAGACCTTGAAATCGCCGGGCACTTGGTAATTTTCACTAAGCAGGTCCAGGCCGACGGCCAGCGTGAGCGCGGTTGTTTGGCCGGCTCCGACAGCGACGTCGACCAGCTTGAGGCCGCAATCGATGTCGATGCCATCAGACGACGCCCGGACTGGCTCGATTTGCCCGTCCCGGCTGACGACCTTGGGACACCCGGTTTCCATTCCGGGCACAGTCAGGAGAAGGTCACCTTTCAGGCCACTCGCTGGCGATGCCGCAAAAGTCACGGTCAAAACAGTGACCTCCTCGTCAGCGTCGTATTCGGCCTCAAGGTCAATTCTGAGCCCGGTTGGCAGCGTGTCGCCGGTCAGATGCGACGGCATTGTGGTGATACGAACGTCCGCTGCTGGGGCCGCGTCATTGTGCTGGAAGGCTCCTGCGATCCAGAGGGCTAAGAAGGTCGCCAAGATCACGCCGACGCCGGCAATACCGAACCAAAGCCACTTCCGGCGCGACTTCGGCGCGGAGGTGCCAGCGCGCTCCAATTCCAGATGAAGGTCATGTCTGATTGAGTCCTTGTGACCCGTGAGCTGACGCCGCAGGCCATCCGTCGGTGCGTCCGCCGCAGGCTCAGTGCCTGCCACGTCGGCCGTTGAGACCCGCTGCAGGGGTCTTCGCGAACTCAGTCCGGTGATCTTCAGGGCTGCTGGCCGGTTATCGCCAGGATGCTCTACATCAGGGGTTGACAGGCTCGGACTGGCCCGGTTCGGAGGCTCATCGGAACGGGACGGCGACGTTCGGAGAACCCTTTCGACTTGGTCTTTGTCCGGCAGTGAATCCCGGGCCGCAATCCAATCGGACGGGTTAGCTTGAACGGGCAACGGCGGTTCGGTCAGCGAGAGGGGAGACAGACATCGCAATGCCGATGCCGCCTGCTCGGCAGATGGCCGTTTGGCGGGATCCTTAGCCAGCATGGCGGCGAGCACGTCCCAAAGATCAGAGGCAATCGGCAACGGAGGCGGCTGGACTTGGAGATGACGTAGACCGACCGTCATATCATTGCCGTCCCCCTGAAACGGCGCCCTGCCTGCCAACAATTCGTAGAGAGTTACACCCACTGAATAGACGTCCGAGACGGCGCCGAACTTGCCCAGGTAGATCAACTCGGGTGGCATGTAATGCGCCGTCCCAAGGGTCTCGGTTCCAGGTGTCGAACCATCGTGAGTGAGCCGGGCGATTCCGAAATCGGCCAGTTTGATGTACGCGGGCCCTATTGGCCCTGGCTGCGCCAACAAGATGTTGTCCGGCTTGACATCCCGGTGGACAATTCCGCGCTGGTGCGCGTATGTCAGTGCATCAAGCACGGTTTTCGCCACGGTCACAGCGTCTCGGTGTGAGAAGGTGCCAGACGACCGCAGCGACTCAACCAGCGAGCGTCCCTCCACCAATTCCATGATGATCGCTAAGCTGTCGCCTTCAGCGACCAAATCAGTGACGCTGATGATGTTGGGATGGTCTAGGCCCGTCAGTATGGTCCGTTCGTTGAGGAATCGGGTTAGCACTTGAGGATCGGCGGACCAGCGCGGCCACAGGACTTTGGCGGCCATCCAACGCTCATCTTGGCGATCCCACACCCGCCACACTTCGCCGCTGGCGCCTTGACCGATTGGTTGGTCGCGTTGGTAACGGCTGCCGAGAGCCTTGGAGGATTCGTCGCCGGCTGTCAACGCATTCCCGTCAAACGACGCCAATTATGACTCATCCGCGAACCAAAACAGCATCCGGAGCGGCGCGCTGTCGCTAGAGGTCGGCCTGAGGCCCGGGTCCGTGCTTGAGGCATGGAGAACTGTGATCGCGGCATCGGGCAATGCAGAAGGGTTCGCAAAATCTAGGGCCGGCCCGGCCAGCCCGTCATCACCTGTGACCTTCAACCCCAGGAGGGTTCGGGCCACGTCGCCGGGTGCTGTCGACCCCGCGCGGCTGGCAGCAGTCACGAGTGCAACCACGGCATCGTGCGAGGCGATGTCAGCCGAGACCGAAGTGGCGCTACAGGCGTCGTCTCGGTAGATATTGCGACAGTCGGGGTCGCCGGCCGCCAAACGTAGAGCTTGAAGAAAGGCCGCCGCGCGTTCGGCGGCTTCGCCGTGCGCGAGCGCTGCTTGGTCGCCCGTGTTCGGGCCAACGCTCATGAACCATCCGCCGGTGGCTCCGGATTCGGCCAGAGTGGCGCTGAAAGCCGGGGTCACAGCGTCCGGCGTGAAAACCAATGGCATCTGACGACCGCCTAGCCGGTCTTGAACGGCGGTGGCGAAATCGGCAGCGTTCTTAGCTGGAGCGTTCACTATCGCGCTGTCGATGACACGTTCCTCGAAGTCGGTTACTACTTGTGTGGCCAATGCGGCGGGGTCCTCTAGCACCGCCGATTTGGTGCCAACCAGACGCCCGGTGCGGGTGGCATCGGTAACCACGAAAGGCCGCGAAGCCCCGGCGTCTGCCAACGCATCACCAATTCGGGCGGCTTGTGACTCAAGGCTTGGGGCGATACTCCAGACGCTGTTTGTGCCCCTGGGCGGTTGGCCATTGGTCATCACGACGGGCAATCCTGCGGAAGTGGCTTCCGCCAAAGCGCCGTCAATGTGCGGGCCGTTCGCAACCAGCACTATGCCGCCTACGCCCGAGTCGGCCAGCGAACGCATAGCGCCAGTAGCGCCTTCGGCGGTGCCATCGTCCAGCGACGTGATGATTTCAACATCAACTCCGGCCAGAGCATAGCGGTAGGCGGCTATGCCCGCCCCCTCAGCACCAGATCGAAATTCGGATGCCGCGCCCTCGAGGGGAGGAACCAAGACCCCAATCTTGACCCGCTCGTGAAGCTCCTCCGGCGGGACCAGACCAACCGGCACCAATTCGGCCGGAGTTGGAGGAGCCGGCGATGGGGCCGGCTCCTCCGCGCTACACGCGGTAAGGCCCGCCATCAGCATCGCTGCAACACAGGCACTGGCTAGCTTTCCCATGTCAGCCTCGCTCCGCGAGGTGGAAGACAAAGACAGTCGCAGCGCCACCATTGTGGGCGCCGAACGAGCGGAATGACTGAAGTTTGGACTGGGCCTGCGCGAACTGCGCGGAACGCAAATTGATGTCACGCAATTCGGAACTTCGCGAGTTGCCGTAAACGGCAACGGTCGCATCCACTTTCTCGAGGACAGAGGTTGTATCTCCGACTTGACCGCTGATCCCATACAGCTTTCCGGTCAACCCGCTCCTTGGAGCCTCCTCGGCACCGCCCAGATTGGCGGCCAGGTTCGCGAAGTCCCGCGCCAGCAGCTGGGCCACTTCAACTGAATCTGTGTGCGCCTGGGCCATGGAAGTCGACAGAGAGTCAATGATCTGGCCGGCCGCCCCGCTGAAATCAGCGATCGCCTCGTCAAGGCGCGTCCGCGTATAATCTTGCGTCCCGTCGATGGCCGCCAATAGTTGGTCGACTGACGACTGCCTTTCATTCAACAGCGTTTCGGCCAGCGGGTTAGCCAAAGCCGCGATCTGTGTCGAGGTGCGGCCGAGGGTCGTCTCGACGGCTTCGTTGAGCGGATCGAACCAACTAGACGAACCGCCGGTTCGCAGCCCGTCCGCCTCTCCAGTGAGTAAGACCAGGCCTTCTTCGAATCGGTCATTCGCGCAGAACAGTCTGTTCGTAAGCTGGATCACCGCTGGTCCAGCTTCGGATGGCGTGGTCTGAGGCAGCGCCTCACATTCAGCCGGGTCGGTGATCGGCTGAAGAGTCTCGGTTCCCCAAAGCCCGTCCACTTCTGTCTTGATGCTGTTCAGCAAAGCGACCAAATTGACCCAACTTCCACCGGCAGCGGCCAGGCTCCCGATTTCGTTGATCTTTTCTTGAACCGAAACCAGTCCGCCGGCCTCCAGCGGAGGGACTGCCAGAGCGTCGGTGTTGTAAATGTCCATGATCCGCAAGGCGATGGCACCAGTTGGTCCTACTAGGGCCTCAGTGGTCGCGATTTGCGAATCTAGGGCTTGCAAGGTGGCAGCTACGGTGCTTGAACCGAGCAGGCCACCAAGGTCGGCCTGAAGATCCGCCGCTTGAGTGTGGGCCTGCTCAGCGCTTTCGGCGAGTTGGCCGTAGCTGGCTGTCAAGGTGTTTGTCGCCGCTGCTATTCCTGCCGCTGGGCAGGCTGAATCGTTCAGCAGGCTAAGAGCCTCAGTAATCTCATCAAGCGTTGGTGTTGGTGAACCTAGGCCAAGGGCCCAATTGGGTTCGCAGATCGGAGGATCTGGCAGCGCGTCCAGGTTGAATTGAGTCACCAAATCGGTCAGGGCTTGGCGGGTGCCTGAGTCTTCGAACCACACGCCGACCGGATCAGGGACGCTGGTGATGGTGGCCAAATCATCGACCTGGTGAACGATTCCGTCTGGATCGGTGACGAACTCATCGTGCAGGCGCGTAGTCTCAGCCGTCAAGGCTTGGTATGTGCCCCGAATGCTGGCCACGCTCGCCTCGATCGAAGCCAGTTCGGTGGCGGCACCGCTAGCGGCGACCTTGGCGGCGTTTACAAGAGCGGTCGCGTCGGTGACCCAAAGGCCAAGATTGCCGATGCCGCCAACGGTTGCCACGGCATCGTCCGTGGTTTGGCGTAAAGCAGCCAGGGCTTGGGCAAGACCGTTGGGGCCGTCTAGCCGAGACATCAGGCCGTCGATGTCAAAGCGGTTCTGCAACGCCGAAACCCCGCCAATTGAGGCTGCCAGGGCGTTGAGCGCGTTCGCTGCTTCCAACCGGGCTGTGTGGACTGAACATACGATGGTCGGTTCCGGCGAGGCGCTGGCGCAGGCCGCGGTTTGACTAGGGTCCCCGAGCAGATCCGTGACGGCTTGGACCAGAGCCGTCCGACAGTTCGGGGACGCTGATGGATTGCGAGCAGTCGTCGGGTCGTTCTGATCCCAAAAGGCTTGACGCACCGCTTCCATTTGCGCTCCCAATAGGTAGACCACCGACGTGACGGTTCGGCTCTGGTCCTCCGCGAAGCGTGGCAACTGGATTGAGCAGCCGGCCACAGAAGCTTCGGTCAATCGCGGCGGCCCGCTTGATCCGAGCAATTGGGACATCGCCGTGGCCAACGAATTCACGCTCATCTGCGTTCTGGACCCGGCTGTGGTCAATGCGCTGGCAGTGGTCTGCTGGATCGATTCCATCCGGCTTCGGGTCGACTCCAAGTGAGTCAACACGACCTCCGAATTGGACTGGAGCGCCGCTATGACTTCATGGCTCAAATCGGAGATGTCGCCTTGTAAAGTTTCGTGAACAGTGCCAACAAACTCGACCGCCTCTTGGAGCCGTTCGTTGACGTTCAGAACTAACCCGATGGTTGATTCCTCAAGCCGTGCCACGTCTCCGTCCGAACCGAACGCACGCGTGACAAGCTGTTCGACCGAAGGGTCCGTGACCAGTCCTGGCTGGATGGTGATGTCGAACACCGGGAGGATGAAGCCGTCCGTTTCAACGATGAGGTTGAATGTCCCGGTAGCGGAAAGCATGGGCGGCGCCAAAAGACGTGCCCATTGGACGAGCACCTCACCACTGGCAGTGGTTGACACCACCCCATCCGTCGCCTGCTCCGAGTTCGCTTGACTGGCGTCTTGAACAACCGACTCCAGATCGATCTTGCCCAGATTGGCAGTGGCGACCACTGTCAACGGCACACCTACCAGCGCCTGCTGCCGGTATCTGAGCCCATCCGATTCGAAGGAGACTTCGGTTGGCGCAGCGGTCAGGTTCTGAACGCTCAAAGCGACCGCTATGCGACCTGAGCGTCCTTTCAATTCTGACAGGTCCGTCCCGGTGGCCCCTTCCGACCACCACGCCGTCTGGATGCGGGCGGGCAGCTGGTCGACCGCATCGCGTGGGTCAATCGCTTCTGCCGTGGAAACCACTTCACCGTCAGCGTCCTTGGCCACGCTCGCCGAGGAGACCTGTCTGACTTGACCATCGGTGCCCAGTTGAATCGATATATTGCGGAGTGCTTGCGATTCATCGGCGGAGCTTGGCAAAGGATCTACGGCCACTGCGCTTACGGCCAAGCCTGCTGTCAAACAACAGCAAACCGCGGCGCGAGCTGTCCGTGTCTTCGTGGCCTTGCGAGAACAGTGAGGTTTTCTCACCAGGGCGGGTTGGTTGATGTCTGATTACTGGGGGTGACCTGCGTGGACGCGGCGTGGCGTGCGTGGATGTGGGGCCCTCGGCCGGGAAGCTGGTCTTGTTAC
>JAISCU010000110.1 GCA_031265345.1 Bifidobacteriaceae bacterium | reverse complement strand
CAGGGACCCGACCGGCTGCGCCGGCCCGGCGAAGCCAGTCTCACCCATCCGGTCCAGGTCGCACTCCCACTCGTCCACTGGCAGCCGCGGATCCTTCACCGGCGCGGTCCTGGTCTCGAAGGCGACCTTCGCGCCCCACGGCGCGCCCTCCCACACCGCCTGGTCGCGGACCGACCCGCCCGCGTCCACCACCGCGGCGGCCACCTGAGAGGCGATCTTCGGGATCGGCGGCACCATGACCGTCTCCGCCGGGTCGCCCCACACGCCCTCCGCCAACACGGCGCCGGCCTTGTCTTTCAGCACCACCTGGAACAAGACGCACCACCCGGCCGGCCCCGCCTCCACCGGCTCCGACCAGGCCGCGCCCGCCTCCCCCGCGACCGGCGCGGAGTCGCCCACCGGTTCGGGGGCCGTGGCTTTGCCCAGGTCGCACTCCCACTCCGACGCGGGTTTGAACAGGTCCTTGACCGGGGCGGTCCGCGCCCAGAACTCCACAGCGGAGCCGGCCGGGGCGGCGCCCCACTCAGCGCGGTCACGCACCATCGTCCCCACGGCGACGACCGGCTCCGACACGACCGACGCGACCCACGGCTTCCCGGGCCGAGGGGCGCACTGCCGCTCCCACGGGTCCGCGAAATCAGAGCTGTACGCAGCCAGCCAAGTGTCCCCCGGGAACGTCGCGTGCCACACGTAGCACTTCCCCGCCTCCCGGGCCGCCACGTCCCGGCCCACCTCGAACTCCCCGTTCACGAGCGGCACCTCGTACGACTTCAGCTTCACCGCCGACTCAGGCGGCGCCGTCGTGCCGCGCGGCAGCGCCTCCACCACCGCCTGGTCGACCTCCCACAGCGTCATCGTCAACACCGTCGCGTCCGCCGCGAACCTGGTCCCCACGCCCGTGAACGAGCCGTGCCCGGCGGGCACCCCCAAGACCACCCCCTCGTCGGAGAGGAGCCCGCCGACGTGCACGGACCCCTCCGCCTTGGTCTCGAGTTCGATCAGCGGGGAGACGCGGGTGAACGTCTCCTGGGCCAGGCCCCACCCGTCGGTGAAGTCCGCCGCCAGATATGGGCGGGTCGCGGTCGGCTGGTCGGCCCTCAGCGCCTGGGTGGTGACCGAGTACGCCTGCCTGGCGACGTCCGACCCGTCCACTATCGACTCCCACGCCCCGGCGGGCAGGTCCGCCGCGGTCAGCGTCCACGACCCCGGCCCCGTGAACGTCCTCGTGAACGACGCGACCTGGTCGCCGGTCCTGGACCCGAACGACAGGGCCGGCTGGGGATGCCGCATCAAGGTGAACCGGAACACCACCGGCACCGGCTCACCCGTGGCCATGTCCTTCGGCCAGGCGCCGTTCTTCGCGGCCACCGTGATCAGGTCCCGCAGTCGGGTCGGGGAGTCGCCCGGTCTCACCTCGACCGGCGCCATCGCGGAGGTGGCGCTCATCTCGGCGGCCTTGACCGGGGTGACGCCCTTCGTGGACGCTTTCACGGTGTCGTCGCCGAGGGGCCGCAGGATGTAGTTCTGGTGGGCGGGCGACTCCCGCAACGCGATCTCCACCCTCGCGGACGGCACCCGGTAGGCGGCCGTCAACACGACCTTCCCCGAGCCGCCGAACCCGGTCGGGACCGCGACCGCCGTCCTCGACGGATCGGCCAGGACCCCCGCGGGCGCCGACGGAGGCGTGTACGCGGCGCGCCCGTTGGCTTTGAACACCGCTGGGCCGGACAGGGTCAGCGTGGGGGAGCCGATCTCCTCCAACAATGGCTGGTAATACGCTGACGCGCCGCCGCCCGAGTACGGGAACAGGAGCCCCGCCCCGCCGCCCGCCTTCAACCCGATCTGCTTGAACGAGATCTCCCCCGAAGCCATGTCCACGTCGCCTATCTCCACGGTCGTCTTCAAGGACACCGTCGGCGCCTGCACGGTGGACGGGGTCGCGGCGTTCCAGCCGTTGTAGACCGCCCACGCGTAGTTCGCGTCCGCGGCGATCTCCTGCGACCTGACCGTCAAGTCGCCCCACTCGATGTGGTCGTCCGCCACCCCGCCTGTGTCGACCATCTGGTCGGCGATGTTCTTCAACAGCATCGCCAACGCGGCCGCCGCGTCCGCGTCCGTCAAGGCCCGGTCCCACAGGTACCACACCATGAACCCGGCCATCCGGTTCTCCACCACCGTGGTGGACGTCACCGACGTGTTCACGGCCGCCCCGTTGTTCAAGCAGATGCCCGGCCCGTTCGGGAAGTACGTGATCCCCAGGAACGTGCCGTCCGCCCAATAGCCAGGCCCGTGATCCGCGGCCGCCGCCGGCCCGACGCCCCCGCCGCCGAACAGCACAGTCGCCGCCAGGCACACCACCGCCAAACCCGCCCACAGGCGGCGGCCCCGGAAGCGCCCGCCGCCGCGCGTTCTCTTGTCGCCGTGTTCGGCGTGTCTCGGGTGGGTCGCTGCTTGTTCCATCGGCTCGCGCCTTTCCTGGTCCCCGGCGGCCCCCTCCCGGGGGACCGCCTGCTGGCTGCGGCCCCGGGCCGGCGCGCCGGCGTCTGGTGGACGGCATCGGGCGCGGCCGGGGCCAATTGACGCACGGAAAGTGCGCGACGTCGCCCACACCTCGGCCAGGAGGCGAAGCCCTGGCACGATTGACGAACTGGCTGGATCGGGGCAGGCGACGGTCCGCGCCACTGCTGCGGTGCTTTGAGAACCAGCGCTGCGGCGGTCCCCGGAACGGGTGCCGCGAGCCGCCGAAGCATCGGCGCGAGCCGGCCCGTCAGGCGGCGTCGGCCAACGCGGCGGCGACCGCTGCGGACTCCGCTGTCGTCACGGACAGCCCGAACCGGGCTTTGACGAGGACCTGCAGCACCACGAACCTGGCCCTGTAGCCGGCGTCGGGCGGAAGCCAGCGGGAGGCGTCCTTGTCGCCCTTGGACCGGTTCGACGCGATCCTCGTCGGAAGCAGGTTCCCCGGGTCGTTCTATGAGCAGCGGGTGGTTATGCGCAGCGGCGGGATGGCGGCGCTGGTGGTGTGGTTGCGGGAGGGCCGCCGCTGCGCATAACCGGTTTGTCGCGTGAGTGCGGTTCGCTTGGTGTT
>JAISCU010000066.1 GCA_031265345.1 Bifidobacteriaceae bacterium | reverse complement strand
GTCGAGCCCGCTCGCTTGCGCGGCGGAACCGTTCGGGCCGGAGCTTGGCCTGCCCAACCTCGTCGAGTCCGCCACTTTGCGTCATGAGGCTCATCGAGTCCGGGCTTTTGCGCGGCCCGCTTCATCGAGTCCGCTGTTCTCCATGGTCCTCGGCATCGAGTCCGGGGTTTTGCACGTTGCTGTGCCCGCAGGAGGAACGCTGACCAGGCCAAACGGAAAAAGGCCAGATGCCAAACCCCGGACTCGGTGAGCAAAGGCATGGGAAACAGCGGACTCGGTGGCTGGAAGCGTGCAAAACCCCGGACTCGGTGCGGGCGGGCGTGCGGTGGGTGCGGCGGCGCCGATTCGGCGCTCCGGGTTGTCCGCAAGCGGCTTCAACTCGCCGTCGACCCGAGTTCCCGCCAGTTGTGGACATTCGCGCCCGATGCCGTGCAGCGGGCCGACGGCGTCCGCGCAGGTCAGGCCGTCGGCGTCAGCGCCGCCCTTCCGCCCCAGCGTCCGCAAATGGCTTCAACTCGCCGTCGACCCGAGTTCCCGCCAGTTGTGGACAGCCGCAGCATCGCCGCGACACCCCAGAACCGCGCCCAGCCCGCTTCGCGGCACCGTGATGGGGGAAAGCCGGCCTCTTTCGGGGCAGCGACATGCGAAACGGTGGTCTCGAGGCCAACGACCGTGCGTCTCGATGGTGTGGGCGGCGAGACCGTCGGTTTGCAGGCTCTCGGCCTGCGAGACCCTCCGAATGCCTGCGCTGCCCGACCGTCGCGACTCCCTGACCAGCCAACTCGGGCTGCGAGACCATCAGCCTGGCACAGACCAGCTCATTCCTGGCTGACCGTGAAGGCGCGGATGGCGTTCGAGAAAGCCATTCGATCACGATGGAAGGACTCCACGAATCGCGCCGTTGTTCCATCGTGATGGACGATGCGCGGCCGATCCGCCGGCCAGAAGAGGCACCAGTGCCGTCTCCCGCTGAGAGTTCCCAGGCCGAGCCTGTCGCGGCGGGCGGATCGTGGAATTGGTTGAGTCCCGAAAGAAAGTCTCCAGGAGACTCATTTGCTAGGCGGCTCAACCAGAAAGTCTCCAGGAGACTTATTGGGCGGCCGGAACGTACTATGGAATGGATGCCGCTGACCACCACGAGCGGTCAAGTATGACTAGGAGCCCGTCGATGCCGCGCAACCGTCTCCCGATCTGGCTCACCGCCGTGGTGGCGGCGTCCGTGCTGGCCGGCGCGGCGCTGGCGGCCGGTGGGTGTGGCGGCGAAGAGCCGACCCTCTACAGCGACGCGGCCGGGATCGCCGCCGACGGCACGCTGGTCGAGGTTCCAGCCGGTTCGGACCAGCGTTTCGAGCCCGGCAGCCGGGTGCTGCTCCAAGGGCAGGCTTCGGACGATGCCGCGCGCGAGCAACGCGCATGGGTCGAGTCCTCCGCGGATTTGGCGGGCGGCACGCCATACGGGGACATGGCCCGCTGGGCACTGACCGACCTGCACACGCTGTTGCTGGACCGTGGCGCGCTCCTGGCAGGCGCCACCGCCAAGTGGGATTATGTCTGGCCGCGCGACGCCTCGTTCGGGGCGGCAGCATTGGCGGCGGCGGCCCACGAAGGCGACGCTCGTGCGGTGCTCGGTTTCCTGCAGCGAGTCCAAGCCGAGGATGGCACGTTCGAGGCCCGGTATCACCCCGACGGCTCGCCGGTGGCGGATGGCAGACGGCCCCAAGCGGACGGCACCGGCTGGGCGCTATGGGCGCTCGACCAGGTCGCCCAAGAACTGCCCGCACCTGAACGAAAAGCCTTGATGGGCGAATTCGACGCGTTGCTCAGGCGCTCGGCCGACCACCTGGTGGCTGAAGTGGCGGACGGGGGCCTGGGCGCGGCATCGTCCGATTACTGGGAGAAGAGGGAAACCAAGGTCACTTTGGAGACGGTCTTGGCGCGGCTGGCGGGCTTGCAAGCGGCGGAACGGTGCTGGTTGGCGGCGGGCGACCGGGCGGCGGCGACTGCGGCCGGGGACGCGGCGCGGGACTACCGGGCGGTCGTGGTGGAGCGGTTCGGCGAATCGGGATTCCAGCGCTACCCGGACGGCGGCGGAGCGGACGCGGCCGTGGCCCTGGCGATGCCGCCCCTGGTGGAAGGCCTGGAGGAGGAGGCGGCCGGTGCTCTCGGCGAAGCGGCGGACAGCCTGGCCCGGCCCGGCGGCGGGCTGGCGCCGGGGGAGAAGTGGAGCGACGGCGGCTTGTCGTGGACGCCGGAGACGGCCATGTTCGCGCTGGCGGCGGCCGGGCGTGGCGACCGTGAGACCGCGGAACGCTGGCTGGATTGGTTGGACGCGCACCGGACCGGTGCCGGGGCGCTTCCGGAGAAGGTCACCGCCGAGGGCGCCCCGGCCTCGGTCGCCCCGCTGAGCTGGACCGCCGCGCTGGTGATCCTGACGCTGGCGGAACTGCGCGAACGCTGACAGCCGGTGGCTGCGACCATCCGCGTCGTACTCCGCTATGAGTCAGGAGCGGCGAGCTTCCAGGCCCTGACTCCGCCGCCGAGTCCGGCTGCGTTCGGGACCACCACCACGTCATCGGGCAGCCGGGCCAGGACCGAGGGGGAGATCATCCGGGAATTGCCGCCGCCGATGTAACAGCGGTCCCACCAGTAGATGGGCTGGAGCAACTCGAGCAGCTTGACCACTCTCCGTGACCACAGCGGGTCGCCCAGAGCGAGGCGCTCGCGTTCGCCGATGAACTCGTCGAAAGTGGTCCAGCGACGGGCTGGGGCGTGGCTCATCTCCAAGTGCGGGGCCAACCGGCCGCCGTCGAACAAGGCGGTGCCCAGGCCGGTGCCGAGGGTCAGCATCAGTTCGGTGCCGGTCCCGGCGACCACGCCGCAGCCGTGCAACTCGGCGTCGTTGAGGACCAGGGTCGGCAGCCCGAGCGCGGCCTGCGCCTCGCCGCGCATGTCGAAGCCCGCCCAGGCCATGGCCAGGGCGGGAACGACCTTCGATCCCGGCCCGGCCCGGTTGATGTAATGCGGCGTGTGGACAACCACGCCGTGCCGGATCATTCCCGGCATCCCCATGGTCACCCGCGCCACCCGCGGAGACCGTGCCGCCAGGTCCTCGACCAGGTCGATCAAGTCCGTGGGCGCCAACGGGTAGGTCAACGGCAGCCGCCGGGGCTTGGAATGGAACGTGCCGTCGCCGTCCAGCACAGCGGCCTTGATGCCGCCCCCGCCGCAATCCGCCACCAGCGTCAACCCATCCACGCGCTCTAGGATACGATGCCGCCGCATGCTGGCCTCGCGGCGCCGCTGGGTCTGGACGTCGAGGTCGTCCCGGTCTGAGGCGTCGGCCCTCATGACCCGTGGGGCCGCGCCCGCTCCTCGGCGCCGTTCCCACCGATGTCAGGTGGCAGAGCCGCGGATTGTAGGAACCGCACAAAGACCGGTTCACAGATTGCGTCCGCACCAGCGCGAACGCCTCGGAAGGGCCGCCTAGGCTGGCGGTATCACACGAACCGCCTAGGACACCACAGACCAGGAGCTCGAGCATGTCCGTCGCCGCTTCCCACTACAACACGCCCGCCGATGCCGCCGTCCCAGGCACGCCTCACCCCCCGACCGCCCGCGCCACGAGTTCCCGCCTGACCGATCGCCACTCGACCGGTCGCGACTCGACCAGTCGCGACTTAGCCGGTCGCCGCCGACTCGTCCTCGCGGACTTGGTCGTGTCCACCGATCGGAGCCGCGCACGGGACGCGACCCTGGTCGTAGCCGGAGCGGCCTGGATCGCCGGGCTCGGCCAGCTCGCGATCCCGCTCGGATTCACCCCGGTGCCCATGACGATGGGCACATTCGCAGTGCTGACTGCCGGAGCCGCCCTCGGCGTCCAGCGGGCGGCCGCCGCGACCCTATTGTTCCTGGTCAGCGGGCTGGCGGGGGCCCCGGTCTTCGCAGGCGGTCAATCCGGGGCCGGCTTGCCCACACTGGGCTACGCCATCGGCTACATCGGTGCCGCGACTCTCGTCGGCTGGGCGGCGGAGCGCGGATTGGACCGGTCGCCGGGGCGCGCTTTCGGCGTGATGGCGGTCGGCTCCGCGGTCGTCTACCTGGTCGGCGTGCCCTATCTGACCGTGGCTGCGGGCCTGACTCTGGACGGCGGCATCGTGCAAGGCCTGGTGCCGTTCCTGGTCGGCGACCTGATCAAAGCCGTGGCCGGCGCCGCCGCGCTGACGGGCGCTTGGCTGGCGACGGGCGGACGGGCCGCCGCGCGACGCTCCTGACGCGCCGAGACACCACTGACGCCCCGCGACGCCCCGCGACGCCCCCTGAAACCCCGAGACGCCACTGAATCCTGAAGCCCAGCGACCCCCGGAGGCCCCTGAAGCCCCGAGCCGCCGAGGTCCCTTAGACTTGTGCTCCGTGCAGCGTTGGAAATCTCTGGCCGATATCCCGGCCGGTTTCGGGCCTTCGGTGGTCACCCTCGGCAACTTCGACGGGATGCATCGCGGTCATCAATTCGTGATCGGCCAGGTGGTCGAGCGGGCTCACGCCACGGGCGCGAAGGCCGTCGCGGTCACCTTCTACCCGCACCCCAATTCGGTGCACCGGCCCGAGCAGGGCATTGTGCAACTGCAGTCGCTCCCGGAGCGGCTCGGCGCGCTCGAGGAGATCGGGCTGGACGCGGTCCTGGTGGTGCCCTACAGCCTCGAGTTCTCGCGCTTGACGCCCGAACAGTTCGTCAAGACCTACCTGATCGATGCCCTGGGCGCGCGCGAAATCGTGGTGGGCCAGGACGTCCATTTCGGGGCCGACAACTCGGGCGACCTAGCGACCATGCGCGACTTGGGCACCGAGCTGGGCTTCACGGTCGTCGCGATCGGCGATCAGGGCGACCCGGAGGACCTGGACCGGCTGCGCTGGTCGTCCAGCGGCGCTCGCCAGGCGCTGGGGGAGGGCGACGCCGCCGAGGCGGCCCGCATCCTCGGCCGTCCGCACCGCGTCACCGGCCAGGTGGTGCATGGCGACGGTCGCGGCCGGGGGCTCGGCTTCCCCACCGCCAATCTGGGCGGCCAGGTCACGGGCCTGGTTCCCCAGGACGGCATCTACGCGGGCTACATGATCCGGCTCGACTTGCCTCAGGGCGCGCCGGACCGGGTCCTGCCCTCGGCCGTCTCGGTGGGCGTCAACCCGACTTTCGCCGGTCGGGACCGTCGCGTCGAGGCCTACGCGCTGGGCCGCGACGACCTGGACCTGTACGGCGAGACGGTCGCGGTCGAGTTCGTCGCCCGCCTGCGCCACACCCTCACCTTCGCCACGCAGCAGGCTCTGGTCACACAGATGCACGATGACGCCGCCGCGGCCTCCCGCGTACTGGCCGGTCGTTAGAACTCGGCCTGGGCGGAGCCGATAGCGGAGTCGGGGGCGGATAGACGCTCGGCTGGCCGTCCGCGCGCCATGAACCGGACGCTCGGCCGACCAGCCGCTCAGACGGGCGAGACGAGCGGAGACGGCCCAGCGGCATCGGGCACCAAGTTCAGGGAAGTAGGGTAGTTTGCCGTGGCTTTGACAATCGGAATCGTGGGACTGCCCAACGTCGGCAAGTCGACCCTGTTCAACGCGTTGACGCGGAACCAGGTCCTGGCGGAGAACTACCCGTTCGCGACGATCGAGCCGAACGTGGGCGTGGTGGCGCTGCCGGACGCGCGCCTGGGAGTGCTCGCGGACATGTTCCGTTCGGCCAAGGTGGTGCCCGCGACGGTCAGCTTCGTGGACATCGCCGGGATTGTGCGCGGCGCGTCCGAGGGCGAGGGCCTGGGCAACCAGTTCCTGGCCAACATCCGCGAAGCCGACGCGATCTGTCAGGTCATCCGGGTGTTCGACGATCCGGACATTGTGCACGTCGAGGGCCGGGTGGACGCCGCGGCGGATATCGAGACCATCAACACCGAGCTGATCCTGGCCGACCTGCAGACCCTGGAGAAGGTCGTGGCACGGTTGGAGAAGGAGGTTCGGATCAAGCGCGGCGACCCCGGCGTGCTCGCGGCGTGTGTCAAGGCGAAGGCCTTCCTCGACAACGGAACCACGCTCTACGCGGCGGCGAAAGAGGGGCTGTTGGATTTGGCGCCGCTGCGGGAGTTCTCCTTTATGACCGCCAAGCCGTTCATCTATGTCTTCAACGCGGACGATGCCGTGCTCTCGTCCCCGGAGCGCACCATGGCTTTGCGGGAGCTCGTCTCGCCCGCCGAGGCGATCATCCTCGACGCCAAGTTCGAATCCGACCTGACCGATCTGGAGCCGGAGGACGCCGCCGAGTTGCTGGCCGAATCCGGCCAGGCCGAATCCGGGCTCGACCACTTGGCGCGGGTCGGGTTCGCCACCCTGGGGCTGCAGACCTTCCTGACGGCCGGCCCGAAGGAGTCGCGGGCATGGACCATCCGGCGGGGCTGGACCGCGCCGCAAGCGGCTGGAGTGATCCACACCGATTTCGAGCGCGGCTTCATCAAGGCCGAGGTCGTGTCCTACTCAGACTTGGTGGAACTGGGCGGCCTAGCGGAGGCGCGGGCGGCGGGCCGGCTGCGGATCGAGGGCAAGGACTACGTCATGGAGGACGGCGACGTGGTCGAATTCCGGTTCAACGTGTCATGACGAGCGCGCAAACTGTGACGCTGTGGCGTCCTGCCGGGCCGGTCGAATGGGAGTTGGTGCCCAAGGCCGCCAGGTGGGACTTCGCCCACTCGGTGCCGTGAGGCCTCGCGGTGTCATGCGGGGCCTAGACTGGCTGTGTGATGCAGACGGTGCCAGGGTTTCCCCGTCTGACGGTCGAGCCCGAGAAACTCGGTGGGCAGCCATGCATTCGCGGCTACCGGTTCGGGGTCGAGCAATTGCTTGAGTTGCTCGCCGAAGGATTCTCCTTCGACCAGATCCATGACGATTTCCCGTTCCTGGAGCCTGAGGACGTCTTCGAGTCGTTGGGCTACGCCGCGGCGATCGTCAAACGAGACTTCTACCTTGCTGTGTCGGCGTGAGAATTCTTGTCGATCAGAACCTATCGCCAGCTCTCGCCGAGCGACTGGTGGCCGTCGGCCATGATGCGGTGCACACGGCCTCCCTCGGACTGGAGAAGGCAACCGACCCGGAGGTGTTCGGGGTGTGCCTGGCACAGGGGAGAGTCCTGATCACTGCGGACAAGAAGCTGACCAAGTTCCTGGCGGCCACCCGTGCCACGGGTCCTAGCGTGATCGTGGTTCGCGGTTTCGGGTACGGTCGCGACGCTGCGGCCGCTATGAGCGCGAACCTGAGTCTGGTGGAGCGAACGATCGCGGAGCGGGGCCCTGCGGTGTTCTCAGTCTGGCCGGGCAGGCCGATCCGAGTCGAGTTGCTACCCATCGGATTGGCGGATCAGCCATAGCCGCTCGTTCGCACAGCCGTGTGAAGATTGGCGACTGGGCCGGTCTGCGTAACCCCACAGAGCCCGAGCTCGCGCTTCCGAGACCGATAGAGAGAGGATAGGACCTATGAAGCGCCTGTTCCTGGCCTCCTTCTTCAAGGAGGTCGCGGACCTGTTCCCCGGCTTCGCTGGCCGTAGTTGTGTTGGCGAATCCGTCTGCTTCATTCCGACCGCCGCCCGACTTGAGAAGTTCGCGTTCTATGTAGGGGCCGACCGCAAGGCGTTGACGAAGCTCGGCCTGGTCGTCACCGACTTGGACGTGTCGACCGCCACCGAAGACGAGATCGTGGACCGGTTGAGCGGTGCCGACCATATCTTCGTCTCGGGTGGCAACACCTTCTTCCTTCTCCAAGAGCTTCGTCGCACAGGGGCGGACCGTTTGATGGTCGAGCAGATCGAGGACGGGAAGAGCTACATCGGATCGTCGGCGGGATCGGTGGTTTTGGCCAGGGACATCGAGTACATCACCCCCATGGATTCGCCCGCTGTCGCACCAGAACTGCGCGGTGACTTCGCGGCGCTGTCCATGGTCGACTTCTGCGTGGTGCCTCACGCCACCAATGCGCCGTTCAAGAAGGCCGTCGCCGGGATTCGTGTGGTCTACGGCGACCGCCTGGACCTGCGCCCCATCAGCAACAATCAGGCGATCACCGTCGAGGGCGACAGCGTGCGTCGCCTGACCGCCTGACGCGCTAAGTCGAGGACGGGCTCGAACCATCGGAGACCGCTCGCGCCCAACGAGGGAATGAGGGTCGTCTGGTATGCTCGTGGTATGACCGTGAAGATCGCCATCAGCCTCGCCGATGAACAGGTGGACTCGATCCGCCGCGCTGTTAGCCAGGGCCGCGCGAAGTCGGTGTCCGGCTATATCGGCTCGGCGGTGGCCCGCGCGGAGAGGGAGGGCAGCTTGGCTCAGTTGTTGGACGAACTCGATGACGAATTGGGCCCGGTCGGTGCCGATGACCTGGTCTGGGCCGACAAAGCGCTGGGCCTGGCATGAAGCATGCCGGCGTGGCCAAAGGGGTGACGCTGGACACGGGGGCGCTCCTGGCGCTCGAACGCGGCGACCCACGGGTCCGTGCGCTGTTGGAGCGAGCGCTGGCCCACGGCATGGTCGTGGATGTCCCCGCCGGAGTCGTCGCTCAGGCCTGGCGGGGAGGGCCGCGACAAGCCAGGGTGGCCCGGCTGCTGTCCGACCCTGCCGTGCGCGTGCCGCCTTTGGATGACCTGACAGCACGGGCGGTTGGCCTGCTCTGCGGGCGAACCGGGCATAGTGACGTTGTCGACGTTCATGTGGCGCTGCATGCGAGGGAGCATGGTCATCTGGTCGTGACGTCTGACCCGAACGATTTGCGGAGCATCGACCCCGGCGTTCGCTTGGCTGTCCTGTGAGAAACTTGTCCGCGTCGGAGCCTCCCAATCAGCCGAGTGTCCATAACTCCCTGGAACTAGACCGGGCCGCCAGTTGAAGCCGCTTACCGACACCGGCACACAAGGCCGCCGATGCCGCCGACGCGTCTACCTGCGCAGACGCTGGTGGCCGACCGGACGGCATCGGGTGCCCTTGTCCACAATTGGCGGGAACTCGACCGGGCCGCCAGTTGAAGCCATTTCCGGACAAGGCCGGGCCGGGTAGCGCCACGCCGCCCAGAAAGTCTCCAGACGACTTATTGGTTGAACGCCGCCCAGAAAGTCTCCAGACGACTTATTGGTTGAACGCCGCCGGGGTTCTTAGATGTTTCTCATGGTTCTTTGGTGGCCGTCTTAGGTGGCGCGGCCAGGATTGAAGCATGACAAACGAAATGCCACCCCCGAACGGCTCCCCTGAACCTCCCAACAATTGGAATCCTGGCCCGCCCGCGAGCCAAGCACCTGGGCCGACATCTGGGCCGTCGCTCGGCCAGCCCCAATCGAGGACGCGGCGGGCGCGGATCGTGGCGGTCGGCATCGTCGGGGGCTGTCTGCTGTTGGCGGCGGGCGGGGTCGCCGCCGCTGCGGCCTTGGGCGCTGATCACACGCCAAGCCAGACCTACGAGCCCGTCCGGGTGCCAGGCAACGGAACCGCGGCGGGACAAGGCGGGAAGGGCGATGTGCCGCCGGCCACCGTTGGGACAACACCCGCCGACCCGGCGTCGACGCTCCCCGCGACCGTCCCGGCGCCGCCTGGCCCCGGCGTTCCGTCCGCGCCGGCTCCGGCCATCCCCACGGCGCCGTCCCCACCAGTTCCGCCCGGCCAGGGGCACGGATCGGACCACTCCAACGGTGAGGCGGGACCCGTGCTCCCTGGCTCATCGGGAGAACTAATGACCGAAGACCAGGCCAAGGCGGCCGCGCTCGCACGAGTGCCGGGGGCCACGTCGATCTGGACGCGCTTGGAGCACGACGACGGGCACTATGTCTACGAGGGCCAGGTCATCCACGGCCACTCCGAATACGAGTTCGAACTTGACGCCGTGACCGGCCGTTTCATCGAATGGGAGGAAGACTCGTTCCACGACTGAACGAGCAAGCCGATGTCTGACAGACTGGCGGACGTGCAAACCCCCCTTCGCGCCCGAAGCGGACGGACTGCCCGAAGCGTCCGGGCGCCCCGCACCGCCCGCGAGACCCGCACCGCCCGCAAGACCCGCACCGCCCGCAAGACCCACACCGCGACACCCTTCCGAACCAGGCTGGTGGCCGCCACCGCGGTGTTGGCGGCGCTGGGTCTGGCCGCCACAGGCGTCCTGGCCTACCTGCTGGAACTGCGGCGCACCGACAGCCGCATCGAGGGATCGCTGGGACGGGCGGTGGCCGAGCTCCACAATTACGCCGACAATCATTCGTCCGCCGGTCTGGACCGCCTGGTGAGCGGCGCGGTGGCGCAGTCGGTCAACGCCGAGGACGAATGCACGCTCGGACTGGTCCGAGGCCCCAGCGACCCTGAGGGAGGCAGCGCGTCAGGAACTTGGACCCACGCGGGAGGCGAGATGTGCCGCCGCGCCCTGGCGGACAGGGCTCTGACAGCGATCCTGACCGGCAGCGCCACACCAGCGGACAGCGACGATCCGGTGGCCGTCCAGCAGCTCACCACGGACGAGGGCGGTTACGCCTACGTGGCCGTGCCGGTGGGATCGGACTCGCAACCGGACGTCCAGGGCCTGTACGCCGTGGTGATCGACCGGGCGGCCCAGCGCGCCGAAGTCGGACGGTCGTACATGGTCGGCTACTTGCCGCTGGCGGCGGTGGCGGTCCTGGTCACGACTGCGGCGGGCTGGGCGGCGGCGGGTTTCATCCTGCGACCGCTGCGTCTGCTGGCTGCCGCTACTCGTGAGATCGGCGTTGGCCGCGACGGCGCGCCCGACATTGACCGTCGCGTCGCGGTGGACGGCCCAGCCGAGGTGAATGCGCTGGCGGCAGCCATGAACACGCTGCTCGACTCGTTGCAACGGGCGTGGGATTCCCAACGACGATTCTTGGACGATGCCGGTCACGAACTCCGCACGCCCCTCACGGTTGTCAGTGGCCAGCTCGAGTTGATGGACCCGTCCGACCAGGCAGGTGTGACGGCGGTCAGGGACATCGCCTTGGAGGAGGTCGACCGCATGCGCGCCCTGACCGAGTCGCTGACCACCCTGGCCAAAGCCGACCGAGTGGATTTCGCGCGCCTGGAGCCTCTTGAGCTGGGGCCGTGGTTCGATGAGGTGGTGGACAAGGCGAGGGCG
>JAISCU010000064.1 GCA_031265345.1 Bifidobacteriaceae bacterium | reverse complement strand
ACTGACCGGTTTCAGCGCGAGACGGCGGCAACCAACGCGAGGCGACGAGCGGCATCGGCGGCGTGTCCGCGCAGGTCACCACGCAATACTGCAAGTGACCGGATACTCGTCGAGAAGCGCCAGCCGCCAATCGTGAGGTCGGGGGTTCGATCCCCCCTCCCGCTACTGTTTTGGCTGGTCAGAGGCCTATCGCTGGTGGGCGATGCCGTGTTAGTGGGTTCGGAGTGACCGGCTTGCTGACCGGATTGGGCGCGGATCCCCTCGACAGGCCAGGTTTCCTGGCCGGGGAAAGACGCTGGCAGGTCGTCACCACACCGCCGCGCGACCCCGGCCCCGAGCCCCGCTTGGCGTGGTGGAGGGAGTATCATAGTTGGCGAGCCCTCTACCTGCGGGTGGCTGGGAAGTGAGGCCGGGACCCCCGCCGCATGACGGGACCCGGCCTTCGCGCTGCCCGGCCCCGGCGGAGGCTCAGATGCTGAGGTCGTAGACGCGCAAGCGCGGGGCCAAGACTTCCCTGTAGGCCGGTTCATCGCGGTAACTTGCCGCGACCGCGCCCGCCACCACGTCGGCTGCCCACAGCATTGGATCAAAAGACGGCAACGCGAACTCGTACCGAAGCGTGCCGCCCAGAACGTGCGAGCCCCGCAGCGCGGCGAACATGGCGCGGTCGGCCCGGTTGAGGCTCTCAGTGCGGGATTCGACCCACACCGTTTCCAACCCGGTCTCGACTGTGAAGTGGTAGGTGATGCGTTCCATGCACTTACGGCGGGCGCGTTCCTGCTTGCGCGGGTTCAGCGGTGTTCCCACGACGACGATCTGATCGACATCCGCCCGGGCGATCAAGTTGACCGCCTTCATCCGGTCGGCGGCTTCCTCATCACGCCAGTGGATGCGCCGGCGCGGGCTTCGCGCCAACCTCCGCAGAGCGTCGCGGATCGGCTGGCATGCGTCGGGGTCCGCGATCACCGCGGCAAGCACATACATGGGCACCGCTGCGGAAACATGGATCGACTCGTCCAGCCATGCCGCGCGAATCGGATCCACGCGCTCATTCTCTCAGCCCCAAGTGTCGTCGCGCCCGCCAGATCTGAACACGGCCGCGCCACTGTGGTCGGCGACGTGTGATTGCCCTTTCGCCGTGTCGCCGATCCGCGCACGACCACGGTCACGAACGTGAACCACCCCACGCGGGGCTCCCTCGACATGGGCCAGGTCGCGGAGGCGACCGTTGGCTCAGGGGCGGCAGTCCGCCTGACGGGCGGCCAGCGCCAAGCATGGAACGGCCGCGCAGCCGAGGCGACCGGAAACTGACCGCTTTCAGCGCGAAACGGCGGCAACCAACGCGAGGCGACGAGCGGCATCGGCGGCGTGTTCGCGCAGGTCAACGCGCAATACTGCAAGTGACCGGATACCGGTTGAGAAGCATTCGCCGCCAATCGTGAGGTCGGGGGTTCGATCCCCCTCCCGCTACTGAACGCGCAAGTCGAAGACCTATTGCTGGCTGCCGGCACCGTGTTGGCAGACCCGGGGAGACCGGATCGCTGAACTGCTCAGATTTAGAGCCGGTGCGGGCCGCGCAAGCACCCGCGATCAACTTGGCTGTAGTTCGCGGGGCCTGATCCGCGCGAGCGCGTCTCCCAGCGATTCTTCTGCGACTTCTAGGTCGTGGTGGCTCTGCAAGTTCAGCCAGAAGGCCGCCGAAGTCGAGAAATAGCGGGACAGCCTCAAGGCCGTGTCGGCCGTGATGCGCCGCGCCCCGTGCACGATCTCATTGATCCGCCGCGGCGGCACGCCGATCGCCGCCGCGAGCGCGTTCTGGCTCAACGAGAGCGGCTCCATGAACTCGTGCCACAGCACTTCCCCGGGGTGGACCGGCGCCAAGCGTTCCATTTGCTCCGTCTCCCTCTTCCTTAGTGATAGTCGACAATCTCCACGTCCGCCGGGCCGGATTCGGTCCACACGAAGCAGATCCGCCATTGGTCGTTGATCCTGATCGAATGCTGGCCTGACCGGTTGCCGGTCAGCGCCTCCAATCGGTTGCCGGGCGGAGACCGGAGGTCCTGGAGGGTCACGGCGGCGTTCATCACGACGAGCTTGCGCAGCGCTGTCCGTTGGATCCTCGGGTCCAGTCTCTTGCTCGGTTGACGCAGCCACAGAAGCCGTGTCGCGTCATCGCCGAACGACAAGATCATTCATCGACTATAACGTACGGCGTCATGGTCCGGCCATGGCCCGTTGTCTTCCAAGCCGGCGGAGCCCACCAGCGCCCGGCGGTCCCGTTTGCGGATGGAGGCGACTGACCGGGTCCAGCGCGAAACGGTAGCAACGAACGCGAGGCGCAGTGACGGCACCGCGCGAATGGCTGATGCCGCTGGGTCGGCCGGGCGCGAACCTGGGTCGCGCCGGGGCCCGGTGGTCGGCGGGACATGACCGGGCGGCATCGTGCAGGTTCTAGACCGCCCAGACCTTTTCGAGACGCGTGGCGGCCCGCGCGATAGGCCAGCAAACCAAGAAATACAGCGCCATCACGATGCCGTAGACCACGAACGGCGCTTCCGGATGGTGGAACGACTGGTTGGCGACGGAGACGATCTGGCGGCCTATGGTCATGACCTCCGCCACGGAGATGAAAGCGCACAAGGACGTGGTCTTGATCATACGGGTGACCAGGTTCATGGCCGCCGGGGCGACGCGGCGGACCGACTGCGGCACGATCACCGACAGGTACGCGCGGGCCGGGCTCATGCCCAGGGCGCGGGCAGACTCGTACTGGTGGGACGGGATCGAGGTGATGGCGCCGCGCACAATGTCGCCGAACTCGCCCGTTCCCCAGGCCGTGAAGATGATGATCGAGGTGACCACATTGGTGGTGTTCAGCCCCAGCTCGGCCGAGGCCAGGTAGTAGGCCACGTACAACAGCACCACCAGCGGGATGATCCGCACGGCCTCCAGATAGACCCTTCCTGCGCCCCGCACCCAGCGGTGCTTGGAGGCCAGCACGAACCCGAAGCCGGTCCCCCCGATCGCCGACGCGGCGGCGGACACCAGCGCGATCACCGCCGTCAGGCCGATCCCGGCACCCAATTGGGCAGCATTTCCCCAGTTGAACAGCCAGTCGGCCTGCAAGTCAGGACCCGAAAGCGCCATGGCGCACCTTTCTCTCGGCCAGGCGCAGCCCGAGCGACACCGGCAGCAGGATCGCCAGGTACGAGCCGACCAGCAGCAGGTACGCCTCGTTCGAGGTGTAGAACATGCCGATCAGATTCTGGGTCAGGGCCATCAGATCGACCACCGCGATGATCGAGACGATTGAGGTCTCCTTCAGCAGGAAGATCGCGTTCGCGGTCAGCGCGGGCAGAGCCACCGCGAACGCCTGCGGCATGACAACGTGGCGCATCGCCTGGGCCGGCCTCAAGCCCAGAGCCGCCGCGGCCCGCGTCTGGCCCGCGCCAACCGCCTCCAGACCGGATCGGAACGCCTCCGCCATGTACGCCCCGCCCAAGAACGTGAGCCCAACGACGGCGCAGACGAATCCGTCAGCCGTGATCCCGATCAGCGGCAGCCCGAAGTACAGGAAGTACAGCTGCACCATCGACGGGGTGTTGCGGGACACCTCCACGTAGGCCCCGGCGGCCTTGGCCAAGACCGGCACTCGAGCGTGCCGCGCCAACGCCACCGCCGCGCCGACCACCAACGACCCAGCCAACGCCAACAGCCCCAGTTGCACCACGATCCAGGCCGCCCGGCCGTACTGGGGCAGGTAGGAAGCAACTGTCTCCCAGTTCACCCGATCCGACCGTGCTCAACGATGATGGTCTCCGGGTCCGCGGCGTCGCCATAGACAGGCTCCAGCGTCGCCTCGTAGTCCTGGAGGAAGAAATCGTCAGGGAGCTGGTTCTCGATCTCGTCGTTCAGCCAGTCCAGCAAAGAGGTGTTGCCCTTCCGCACAGCGGGCGCGATGGCCTGCGGCTCGCCCAGCTTCTCGATCCCCACCGTGAACCCCGGATTCTGCAGCGCCCACGCCAGCACGTTCGTGGTGTCCTGCGACAACGCCACCCCGCGCCCGTCCTTCAAGGCTTGGAAAGCGTCCGTCTCGGTGGTGTACACGTCGAGTTCGACCCCGGGGAAGTTCTCCGTGAAATAGGTCTGCTGGGTGGTGCCCTGCGCCACGATCAGCGTCTGGCCGTCGAGCGCGGACACGTCCTCGACGGGCGCCGATTCGGGCGAGACCACGCCGATGTACACCTGCATGTACGGCAACGCGAAATCGACCTGCTCCTGGCGCTCCTCCGTGACCGTGAAGTTCGCCAGCACCAAGTCCACCTTGCCGCCGGTCAGCGCGGGCACCCGGCCCTGCGCGTCCAACCCCACGTACTTCACGTCCACCCCCAGGTCCTGGCCGATCCGCTCGGCGAAGTACACGTCGTAACCCGTGTACTCGCCGTCCGCGCCCACCGACCCGTAGGGCGGCAAGTCGCGGAAGACCCCGACTGTTATCTCACCTTTGGACTTGATGGCTTCGACCGAGTCGGGGACGGCGGCATCGTCCACCTTGGCTTTCTCTTGGGCTCCCGACGGGTCGGGCTTGGCGCCGCCGTCGGAGCAGGCCGCCAAGGTGGCCGATGCCAGCGCCAGGGCGAGCACCGCCCGGATGGTCTTGCTCAGGTTCGTCGTCATGGTTGGCTCCTTCTTGGTAGTGATTCTTGACAAGCTGCACGATGCCGCGCGCCAGCCACCCGACAACGCTCAGCCCCGAAGTGGGGCGGGTGATGCGCCACGGCATCGTGCGCGGGAAGGCGCCGCGTCATGGCCGGCCCTTCCTCGGCGTGAACTCGAGGCTCGACCAGAACGCCTTCGCGCGCTCGGAGCTCGGATTGGTGAAGAACTGTTCCGGCGGGGCCTGCTCCGCGACGCGACCCGAGTCGAGCAGGACCACGCTGTCCGCGACCGCGCGCGCGAATGGCATCTCGTGGGTGACGATCAGCATGGTCATGCCGTCGGCGGCCAACTCGACCAGGACGTCCAGGACCTCGCGCACCATCTCCGGGTCGAGGGCGGCTGTGACCTCGTCGAACAGCATGACCTCGGGGTGCAGCACCAGGGCGCGCACAATGGCGATCCGCTGCTTCTGGCCCCCTGAGAGCTGGCGCGGATAGGCGTTCCGCTTGTCTTGCAGCCCCACGCGCTCGAGGAGGGCTTCCGCCTCCGCGGTGGCTTCGGGGCGGCGGCGGCGCTGGACTTTGAGCGGGGCCAGCACGATGTTCTGGAGCACGGTCAGATGCGGGAACAGCTCGTAGTCCTGGAACACCATGCCGACCCGTTGACGCAACCGGCTCCAATCGGTCTTGGGGGTAGTGATGGGCCTGGTGGCGGCCCTGTTGGTGGCCGGCCTGGCGATAATCTGGCCACCTAGGCTGATGGCCCCGCCCTGGATCGGCTCGAGCCCGTTGATGCAACGCAACAGCGTCGACTTGCCGCAGCCGGAGGGGCCGACTATCACTGTTGTCTCGCCATGGGCCACCGCCAGGTCGATCCCGTCCAGCACCAGCAGATCGCCGTACGACTTCCGCAACCCCTCGATGGCGAGGAGCGGAGTCGGCCCGGTGGAGGGCCGCTCCACGACCGCGGCGGGACTGGTCATCCGTCGACCTCGCCGCGCTCCACCACGATGTCATCCGGGTCGGCGTCCTCCCCGTAGACATCCGCGAGGGTGGCGGCGTACGCGTCATGGAAGAAGGCCTCGGGGAGTCCTTCCTCGATCTCCTGGTTCACCCAGTCGAGGAGGGTTTGGTTGCCCTTCTTGACCGCCGCGCCCACCAGCGTCGGATCGCCGATCGCCTCGACGCCCACTGTGAAGCCGGGGTTCTGGCGCGTCCAGGCCAGCTCGTCCAGGTTCGACTGGGCCAGGGCCGCTCCGCGCCCGTCCTTCAGCGCGGCGTAGGCGTCGGTCTGGGTTTGGTAGACCGCCTGTTCCAATTCCGGATAGTTCTGCTGGAACCAGGTCTGCTGGCTGGTGCCGCGAGTGACGATCAGCTTCTTGCCCTCCAGCTGGGCGACATCTGTGATGAGCGCGTCATCCGGCGAGACCAGGGCCTGGTAGGCCTTCATGTAGGGGAGGGAGAAGTCGACCTGTTCCTCGCGTTCGGGTGTGACGGCGAAGTTCGCCAAGATGAGGTCGACCTTGTCGCCGGTCAATGCGGGCACACGCCCCTGGGCGTCCAAGCCGATGTACTCGACCTCCACGCCCAGGTCCTTGGCCAACCGGTCCCCGAAGTAGATGTCGTAGCCCTCGTATTCGCCGTCCGCTCCAACCGACCCGAACGGCGCCAAGTCGCGGAACACGCCGATGGTGATGACGCCCTTGGATTTGATCTGCTCGAGCGACCCTGCCGCCTCGCTGTCCGGGTCCTGGGCTTGGGCCGCTTGGGCTTGGTTCCCGGCGCCGGCCTGCGCGGTGGTGCCCGAGCAGGCGGTCGCGACCCCGGCGACTGCCGCCAAGGCGGCGATGAAGGCGATGGTCCGTGTACGTGTACGCATGATTTCCTCTATTTGTGGAGCGGTTGATGGGTTCGGGCTGGGCTGGGCGTTGACAGGCGCGGGAGAGATTCAGCGGCCGGGTGAGAGCGGGTTTGAGTC
>JAISCU010000466.1 GCA_031265345.1 Bifidobacteriaceae bacterium | reverse complement strand
ACGCGAAGCGACGGTCCGCCGAACCATAGTTGGGGACTGTCCCCAACTATGGTTCTGGGTCTCCGGCAACGGTTCCAGGGCGGCATGGTGAACGGGGCGGACCGGGCGCTCGGCGCCGGGTGCACCCGCGGTTTGGGAGGATTGAGCGATGAACGATTCGTCGCCGGACGCACCATGGCCAGTCTCCCGCGTGTCCGAACTGGTCAGAGGCTATGTGGCGAAGCTCGGCGCGGTCTGGCTGGAGGGCCAGGTGGTCCAGTTCAACCGCCGCGCCTCGATGGCTTTCGGCGTGCTGCGGGACGTGGACCAGAACGTCTCGATCGACATCTCGATCCCCGCTTCGGCGCTGATCGGCCTGGACCTGCGCGAGGGCTCCAGGGCGGTGGTCAACGGCAAATTCGAGTTCTGGACCAAGCAGGGGCGCCTGTCCTTCAAGGTCCGCGAGGTCCGGCTGGCCGGCGAGGGGCAGCTTCTGGCCCAGTTGGAGCAGCTCAAACGGAAACTGGCCGCCGAAGGGCTGTTCGCGTCCGCCCGCAAGCGTCCGCTCCCGTTCGCGCCGGGGCTGATCGGCCTGATCTGCGGCCGCGACTCCAAAGCCGAGCACGACGTGGTGGAGGTCGCGGGCCGCCGTTGGCCCGCGGTCCGCTTCGCCGTCCGCAACACCGCCGTCCAGGGCCCGACCGCCGCCGCGCAAGTCATGGCCGCGTTGAGTGAGCTGGACGCCGACCCGGCCGTCGAAGTGATCGTGATAGCCCGCGGCGGCGGTTCGCTCGAGGACCTGCTGCCGTTCTCCGACGAGTCCCTGGTCAGGGCAGTGGCAGCGGCCGCCACCCCGGTGGTGAGCGCCATTGGACACGAGCCCGATTCGCCAATCTTGGACCTGGTGGCGGACTTCCGCGCCGCCACGCCGACGGACGCCGGGAAGCGGATCGTCCCGGACCTGGCCGACGAATCGGCTTTGATGGACGATGCCGCCGCCCGGCTCCGGCGCACCATCGCCGCCCGGGTAGACCACGAGCGGGAGGCGTTGGCGGTGTTCCGCTCGCGCCCCGCGCTGAAGGACCCGACTTGGATGATCGCCAACCGGGCGGCCGAGGTGATGAGCTTGGTGGCGGACTCGCGGCGCGGCATCGGGCAACGGTTGAGTCTGTCCGAGGCGTCCCTGCAGACCCTGAACGGGCGGCTGGTGGCGCTGTCGCCGCAGGCCACGCTGGAACGCGGCTACGCCGTGGTGACCAAGGCGGGCGCGCTGGTGACCGAGCCCGGCCAGGTGGCGGCCGGGGACAAGCTGCGCGTGCGCGTGGCGGGAGGCGCGTTCGGAGCCGAGGCGGCGCCCCTGTGAGAAGGAACACGGGTTAGCGTCAGACGCCAACCCGTGTTCCTGGACGCTCGGCTAGGGTTGGAGCATGAGCGTGCCGGTGCCAGTCGAAGACCTGACCTACGAGCAGGCGCGGGCCGAACTGGTCCAGGTGGTCCAAGAGCTCGAGGCCGGGTCGCAGACCCTCGAAGAGGCGTTGGCGCTGTGGGAGCGCGGCGAGGCCCTGGCGGCACGGTGCCAGGAGTGGCTGGACGGCGCCAAAGCCCGGATCGCGGCCAAGGCCCCAGCGGCTGAGTGAGGCTCCGGCAGGCTGTCGTCACGACCGCTGAGCAAGGCCCCGGCGGCCCGGCTACGCCCCCGACGCGGCCCGGTTTATAACAAGTGGGCAACAATTCCGGCGGCCCCTTGGGCGTCAAACGGGACGTCGGAGCGGGCTGTCCGCACCTGCAAAGGCCCCGTTTCGGCTGGTCAGAAGCCTGCCGCCGGCTCCCGTGCGGGTGCGCGATGCCCGTCTCAGCGGCATCGGACGATGGGCTCTTGTTCCCCAACGACCGCCGACAAGCGTTTATTGTTGGCTGCAACGACCGGGGAATTGGTGCTCCAGGCAGGTCTGGTCGAGGCCGAAGCGCGCAGGACTCCGCGAACCATACCCAAGCGCATCGGGGACACGATGCCGAAACAACGAAGGAGCGACACATGACAACTCGCCACGGAAGACTGGCGGCGATCGGTGCTGCGGCCGCGGCGCTGGCCCTGGTGGTCAGCGGTTGCAATGCCCCGTCGACGGATGACGCCGGGACCGGCGACAAGAGCGGCGCCCCCACGACCACGGGCGGCGGCACCGTCACAGTCGGCTGGAACCAGCCTCTGTTCTCCATGAACTACATGTCCGGCAACGGCCATGCAACCGCTAACTATGTCATCACCTACATGACGCGGGCCAACTGGGCCTACTACGACCCGGACCTGAACTTCGTCAAGAACGAGGAACTGGGCCAGATGCGGGTCGATTCGGAAGATCCGCTGACCATCACCCAGACGATCAACCCCGAAGCCAAGTGGTCGGATGGCACGCCGCTCTCGGCAGTGGACCTGCTGCTCGAATGGGCGGCGCGGTCGAGCGTGTTCAACGACACTTCCGACGCGGACATCGAAACCAATGAGGAAGGCGCCGTCACCGGCGTGACCGAGGGCAAGGTCTACTTCGACGCTGGCGACCCAGCCGTGGCGATCATCCAGGACACTCCGACCATCTCGGAAGACGACAAAGAGATCACCTTCGTCTACTCCAAGCCGTTCCCGGACTGGCAGTACAACTTCCCCGACTATCCGCTGCCTGCCCATGTGGTGGGCAAGCGGGCGCTGGGGATCGATGACCCGGCCGAAGCGCAGGCCGCCGTGGCCAAGGCCATCCAAGACAAGAACACTGAGGACCTGGCCAAGATCGCCAAGGTCTGGAGCTTCGATTTCGACCTCACGGCTATGCCTGAAGGCGACGACGTCGAATTGGTTCTGTCCTGCGGGCCCATGCTGATCAGCGATTACGTCGAGGGCCAGTACGTCACGCTGAAGAAGAACCCTGACTTCACTTGGGGCACTCCGGCCAAGGTCGACGAGGTCATTGTGCGCTACAACGAGGACCCGATGGCTCAGGTTCAAGCGCTGCAGAACGGCGATCTGGACATCATCCAGCCGCAGGTGACCGCTGACGTGCTGACCGCCGTGCAGGGGATTGACGGCGTCAGCAACGAATCCGGTTATGAAGGCACCTACGAGCATGTCGACCTGACCTATGACAACGGCGGCCCGTTCGACCCGGCCACCTACGGTGGCGATGCGGACAAGGCCAAGAAGGTGCGCCAGGCGTTCCTGAAGACCATCCCGCGCCAGCAGATCGTGGACACGATTATCAAGCCGACGCAGCCCGATGCCGCCACCCGCGATTCGTACAACCTGGTGCCCGGCTCGCCGAACTACGACGCGACGGTCGCGGCCAACGGGTTCGCGGCGTACCAGGACGTCGACATTGAAGGCGCCAAGGCGTTGCTGGCGGAAGCTGGCGTGACCGCGCCCCAGGTGCGCCTCATGTACGGCAAGTCGAACGCCCGGCGCGTCCAGGAGTTCCAGTTGATCCACGAGTCGGCCACCCAGGCCGGGTTCGAGATCATTGATGCCGGATCCGACGAATGGGGCACCAAGCTGGGCGACAACACCTACGACGCCTCGTTGTTCGGTTGGCAGAACACCTCGACGGCCGTGTTCGAACCGGCTGCGAACTTCATCTCGACCGGCCAGAACAACTTCGGCCACTTCTCGAACACCAGGGTGGACGAGTTGTACTCCGAGTTGGAGACAGCCACCGACCCGAAGCGGCAAGAAGAGATCAACACCGAGGTCGAAACCATCCTGTTGGAGGACGGCTTCGGGATCACCCTCTACCAGTTCCCATCGGTGCTGGCCTGGCGGGACGACATCAAGAACGTGTCGATGACCGCCATCTCAGGGACCATGTTCTGGAACTTCTGGGACTGGGAGGTCGCTAGCTGATCAGTTGACGACCATCTGGCCGGACGGGTCAGGCGGTAATGATCGCCGCCTGGCCAGCCCGGCCGTTTGATCAATGGCTGCTGGATGCTGCGCGATCACGGTATTGGGAGTCCCATACCGTGGTCGCGCGGCGGCGGGCCCATCGCCGCAATGGCCGACACGACCGCGGTTCTGGTGCTCCGGCGCACACTGGGGTTAGGCTGACACGGTGCTTTCGTTCATAGCTCGCCGCCTCGCGGTGGGGGTGATCGTCTTACTCGGCGCCACGTTCATCGTCTTCATGATGGTGGCCGTCGCCGTTGATCCCCTGGCAGAACTGAAGGCCTCAAGCGCGCCGAACAAGGAGATCTTGATCGCGCGCACCGTCTCTGCCCTTGACCTGGACATCCCGCCGGTTCTTCGCTATTTCAAATGGCTCGGCAACCTGGTTGCCTACCTCTGGGGCCACGGCACTTTCGGCATTTCGATCATCAACGGTCAAGCAGTGTCGGCCCAGTTGGCCGTGGCCGTGCCGACCACAGTCAAACTGGTGTTCGGATCGCTCATCATCGCGATCCTGCTGGGCGTGGCCGTTGGAATCACCACGGCGCTTCGCCAGTATTCGGCCTTCGATTACTTGACTACGTTCTTCACCTTCCTGTTTTATTCGCTCCCGGCCTTCTGGGTAGCCGTGCTCCTGAAGGAGTTCGGCGCCATCCGGTTCAACGACTTCTTGGCCGAGGCAGAATTGCCGATCCGGGCCTGCCTGGCCATCGGAGCGGTGGCTGGCGTGGTGGCCGCCCTGATAGCCGGAGGACGAACCGGGATGCGACTGCTAGTGGGCATGGTCGCCTTCGCCGCCGTGACCGGCGTGGCAGCCTATGTCTCAGCCACGCACTTCTTGCTCAAGCCCGGCCTGGGGATTGTGGGCGTGGCCCTCACCGGCGCGGGCGTGGCAGTGGCCCTCACCGCCTTGAGTGCGGGCCTGGGCAACCGCCGGGTCTTGTACGCCACACTGACAACCGTCGGGGTGGGAACGGCCTTGTACTACCCCCTGCAATATGCCTTCGTGGCCACTAACTGGCTGGTCATCGCTGGGCTCTGGGTCACCGCCGCAGCGATCGGGATGACCGTCGGGTGGCTCTGGGGCGGCCCAGACCGGCGAGCCTCGGCCCGCACAGCCGCGCTCACCGCCATCGTGATGTCCGTGTTCGTGTTCGCGGACCGCCTGATGCAGGCCTGGCCCGCCTACATGGCTTCCCCCCGCGTGGACGGCCGGCCGATCAGCACGCTCGGCGCGGTCACCCCGGAATTGGGCGGCTCGTTCTGGTTCTCCGCCACCGACGTGCTCACCCACCTGGTCCTTCCCACCACCGCGCTGGTGCTGATCAGCTTCGCCAGTTACACCCGTTACACCCGCAGCTCCATGCTGGAGGTCATGAACGCCGACTACATCCGCACCGCCCGCGCCAAAGGCCTGAGCGAGCGCACCGTGGTGGTCCGTCACGCCTTCCGCAACGCGCTGATCCCGCTGGCCACCATCGTGCCGATAGACGTGGCCCTGGTGTTCGGCGGAGCCATCATCACCGAGCGCATCTTCTCCTGGCGGGGGATGGGCACCATGTTCATCGAGGCGCTGCGCCACGGCGACATCTACGGCGTGATGGGCTACTTCGTCGTCACCGCCGTCCTGGCCATCGCCGCGAACATAGTCGCGGACCTCGTCTACGCCGGCCTCGATCCACGGATTCGGATGCAAGCATGAGCCCACTGACACCATCGGACCGCCAACCCGACGCCATCCCCGACCTGACCGGCGCCATCGCCGACCTGGATAATTCCGGCGACCTGGACGGCCCCGGCGGCACAGACGGCCCCCGCGGCACAGAAGGCGCAGACGGCACGGCCCACGCCTCCGCCCTGACCGGCTCCGCGGGCGCGGGCGAGAACGCCATCGAGCTCAGGGCCACCGAGGGGCTGTCGCAAGGCCAGATAGTGCGCCGCCGCTTCTTCCGCCACCGCGGCGCGATCATCGCCATGGCGGTCCTGGCCGTGCTCATCATCCTGGTGACCACGTCGATCGGCTGGGGCCCCATCCCCGGCTGGTGGAAGCACAACTACTGGTCCACCTATCCCATCGCCGTCCCCGGCGGCAAGCCGACGCTGTCGATCTCGCTCACCAATGGCGTGCACATCGGCGAGCATCCCTTCGGCCAGGACACGGTTGGCCACGACATGTTCGCCATGACCATGCGCGGCGCCCAGCAGTCGCTCACGGTGATGGTGCTGATCGGCCTGTTGGCCACCTTGATCGGGGTGGTGATCGGCGCCGCGGCCGGGTTCTTCCGGGGCCGGGTGGACACCCTCCTGATGCGCTTCACCGACATGATGATCGCCATCCCCGTGATGGTGATCGGCATGGTCCTGGGCCATTGGGTCAACGGCGCCTCCGCCCTGACCCTGGGCCTGGCGCTGGCGTTCGTCGAATGGATGCCCATGAGCCGCCTGGTCAGGGCCGATTTCCTGTCCCTGCGCGAACGCGAGTTCGTCGATGCCGCACGCGTGGCGGGCGCGTCCAACACCCGCATCATCGTCAAGCACATCCTGCCCAACGCGGTCGGCGTGATCATCGTCAACGCCACCCTGCTGATGTCCGCCGCGATCCTGTTGGAGACCGCGCTCAGCTACCTGGGCTTCGGCATCCACTTCCCCGACATCTCGCTGGGCAACCTGGTGTCCGAATACCAGTCCGCCTTCTCCCAGCGCCCATGGTTGTTCTGGTGGCCGGGCTTCTTCATCATCACGATCGCGCTGTGCGTGAACTTCGTGGGCGACGGCCTGCGCGACGCCTTCGACCCCCGCCAGCGCCGCATCCCGTCGAAGCGCAAGATGGCCCGCGCCGCCCGCAAGTTGGCCGCCCAGTTAGCGGTGGACGATGCCGCTCGGCTGGCCTCGGAGCACCCCGAGGCTCCCAGGCCGCCCGAGCGCGCACCCGATGGCGCCTCCGGAACCGGCGCCACGGCATCGTCCAAACCACCGGCGCCAGGCAGCGCCGAGCCGATCCTGCGGGTGGACGGCTTGAACGTGGACTTCTACGTCGAGGGCGAATGGTTCCCGGCCGCCGTCGATGTGTCGTACGACGTCAGCCCCGGCGAGGTGCTGGCCATCGTGGGCGAATCGGGCAGTGGCAAGACGCAATCGTCGATGGCGCTGATCGGGCTGTTGCCGCCCAACGCACGAGTGTCCGGCTCGGTCAAGCTCTCGGGCCGGGAACTGGTCGGCATGCGCCCGTCCGAACTGCACGCGGTGCGGGGCGCGCAGATCGCGATGGTGTTCCAGGAGCCCATGACGGCGCTGAACCCGGTCTACACCATCGGCTTCCAGATCGCGGAGACCATCCGCGCGCACAGCCCCACCGGGCCGAGGCATGCCCGCGAGCGCGCGCTCGAGATGCTCAAACTGGTGGACATGCCGGACCCGGAAATCCGGATCGACTACTACCCGCACCAACTGTCCGGCGGCCAACGGCAGCGGGCCATGATCGCCCAGGCGCTGGTGCTGGACCCGAAGCTGCTGATCGCGGACGAGCCGACCACCGCGCTCGACGTCACCGTCCAGGCCGAGATCCTGGCCCTCATGCGCGACCTGCGGACCCGCATCGATTCGGGCATCATCCTGATCACGCACGACATGGGTGTGGTGGCGGACATGGCGGACCGCATCTGCGTCATGAAGGACGGCGTGATCGTGGAGACCGGCACGTCCCGGCAGATCTTCTACGCGCCGCGCCACCCCTACACCAAGCTGCTGCTGGCCGCCGTGCCCAAGCTCGACCTGGAACCCGAGTTGGAGCCGGCCCCGGAGGTTGGTTTGGGTCCGGATGCGGGGGCAGACCCGAAGACCAAGTCGGTGGACGATGCCGTCCGCTCGGCTCCCGGCGTCGCAGCGGCTCGGGCACGGGGCGCGTCGCCAGCCCAGGGCGGACCGGGCGTGGGGACGGAAAGCGAGGCGGCGGCATCGTCCAAGTCGGACGAACCGGTCTTGGCGGCCGAGGGCGTCACGCTCGAGTACCCCCGGCGCGGGCGGACCCCGGCCTTCCGGGCCGTCGAGGACTTCTCCTTGGTGGTGAACCCCGGCGAAGTGGTCGGCCTGGTGGGAGAGTCGGGCTCGGGGAAGTCCACCGTGGGGCGGGCCGTGGTGGGGCTGCTGCCAGTGCATTCCGGGTCGCTGAAAGTGGCCGGGAGGGAGCTGAAGGGGATCGACTGGGCGGGGCTGCGCCAAGCGCGCGAAGGCGTGTCGATCGTCTTCCAGGACCCTGGCTCCTCCTTGAACCCGCGCCTGCCGATCGGCCAGTCGATCGGTGAGCCGTTGGCGCTGCACGGCCTGGCCAAGGGCAAAGCGCTAGATTCCCAGGTCGCCGACCTGCTGGAACAGGTCCAATTGCCGGCCTCGCTGCGCAACCGTTACCCGCACGAGTTGTCTGGCGGCCAGCGCCAGCGCGTCGGGATCGCCCGTGCCCTGGCGCTGAAGCCGAAACTGCTGATAGCCGACGAGCCGACCTCCGCCCTGGACGTGTCCGTGCAGGCCACAGTGCTGGACCTGTTCTCCGAGCTGCAGCGCGAGCATGGCTTCGCCTGCTTGTTCATTTCGCACGACCTGGCCGTGGTGCAGCAGGTATCGTCCCGGATCGCGGTCATGTCGAAGGGCCATCTGGTCGAATCCGGCCCTGCCGAACAGATCCTGCTCCATCCCCGGCAGCCCTACACCCGCGAGTTGATCGCCGCCGTCCCCGTCCCCGACCCGGACCTCCAAGCCGCCCGCCGCGGGGACGGTCCTTCCTAGACGCTGGGCGGACCCTGGCCGCCTGGAATAGAGCCGACGCCGCAGCCGTCAGGCCAGGACCTGGGTCAGTGCCGTCACGACGGCCAGCGCCGCCCACGCCGCCAAAGTCCTGACATGCCAGCGCCGAATCGGGGCCGCGCCGGACGCGGAACCCGTTGGCACGGCATCGCGCACCTTTTCCCACCGTTCGCGGATCACCCAGGCCAGATCGCCCGAAGCGGTGCCCGGCACATCGCCGGGGCGAGCGGACCGGCCGGCGTCGAAGGTGGACTCCGGCAGGTGCCTCAGCCCGGCGCTCCCCGACGCGTGCTCGGCTCGCAGCCCGGAAGGGGCCGGGGCCGCGAAGGCGGTGATCCTGCCACCCGTGGTGTACAAAGTCAGCGCCCATTTGGTGTCGATGTGCGAGATCGCGGCCCACGGCACCTCATAGGTGGCAGCGACGTTGCGGACCTCCAGCCTCTCCGGTCCAACAACGACCTTCGGCGCCCAGAAGACCGCCCAGATGGTCAGGCAGATCAACGCCGCTAGCGGGGCCCAGGTCACCAGGCGGCCCGGCTCGGTCACCGCCAAGCTCGCCACTGCCCACGCGGCCACGGCCCACACCCCGATGGCCATCACAGGGCCAGTGCGCGGCCGGTAGGTGAACGGCGCGTCGGCGGAAGCGGAGGCTGAGGGCACGGGCCGATTCTCTCATTTCTCGGGCTCGGGCACGGGCATGGCCGAGGAGGTCAGATGTCGCGACGCCGAATCAGCCCGAGAGCGGTTCCGGCCGCCAGCGCCAACCATCCCATTTGGATGATCGCGCCCGCGACGCCCTGGGCCGTGGTCGCTTGGTCGGTCAGGCTGTTGGGCCACCAGGGGTAGGCGCCGCGCGCCACCGCCAGATCAGAGGTCGCGCCCGCGAGCGTGAATTGCCCCGCGTCGACCCAGCCCAGCGCCCCGAACACCAACACGAGCACGGTCTCGATCCCCAGGAACCAGACCAGGCCTATTCCCAGGGCTTGCATCTCGCTCCGGGTCACCACCGCCAAAGCCACCCCGACGATGCCGTAGGTCAGCGCCGTCAAGTAGGTCGTCAACGCGCTCACCAGGGTCGCGCCAAGGGGCGGCGCGGCAATCTCCCAGCCCTCGACCGCGGACACCACCGCGCATCCGGCCGCGTTCACCGCCGCTGTCGCCGCCACCAACAAGGCCAGCAGACCTGCCAGTGCAATGATTTGGGCCATCAGCACGGCGACGCGGCTCGAACCCTGGGTGTAGATGATGTTCACCGTCCGCTTCGCGTACTGCGAGCCGACCACCATCACGCCCAGGGCCAACGCGGTGGCCGCACCCCAGAACGGCAGCAACCCGGCCACGAAACCATCGAAGTTGGCCAGCAGGAACGACTCCCGGAAACCTTCGATTTGGGCGGCCAGGGCCGGGTCGGCGGCAGCCTCCGCCGCGTCGCCGGCCATGCCCTTGTAGATCGCATAAGTCATGCCGACGCCGAATCCGACCGACATCACGAGATACATCGCGAACGTGACCCAGATCGAGCGGTTCCGCACGGCAGTGGACCAAGCGGCCCGGATCGGCAGGGCGGGCGGACTGAGTCTGCTCAGAGCCCCAGCCTCCATAGCAACAGTCATTTCGAACATCTCCGTTTCGCTAGCGGATCGACACGGTTTCACGGCTGGCGGCCACCGGGGCTTCGCCGGTGGGTCCGGTCGCGGACAATCCTGCCGGTCCGGGCGCCGGCTCGGTCAACGCGAGAAACGCGTCCAGCAGCCGCGGTTCGCCGGTGGCGTCCAGCACGCCGTCCAACGGGCCTTGATAGACCACTTCGCCTCGGCTGACCATCACGAGCCGGTCGGCCAGGGCCTCGACCTCCCCCAACATGTGCGAGCTGAGCAGCACGGCCCGGCCCTCGGCCCGCAGCCGACCGAGCAGGTTGCGGATGTCCCGCAACCCGGCGGGGTCCAGTCCGTTGGAGGGCTCGTCCAGCACCAGCAGTTGAGGGTCTTTCAGCAGCGCGGTGGCCAGGCCGAGGCGCTGCTTCATGCCCATCGAGTACTTGCCGCAGGGTTTGCGGCCGGTTTCCGCCAGTCCCACCAGCGCTAGCACCTCGTCGGCACGGGCCTCGCTGGCCCCGCACCAACGAGCAGCCACACGCAGATGGCCGCGCCCGCTCAGACCGGTGTAGAGAGCCGGTTCCTCGATCAACGAGCCGACCATTCCCAGAGCTTCCGGCGCCGAAGGCTCATGGCCGAACACCCTGATCCGACCCGAGTCGGGCCTCGCCAGTCCCACCACGCAGCGCATGGTGGTGGTCTTGCCGCAGCCGTTGGGCCCCACGAAGCCCACGATCTCCCCGGCTGCGACGCTCAAGGAGAGGCCGTCCACGGCCCGTTGACCGCGGTAGCTCTTGACCAGGCCCTCGATCTCGAGCGGCCTCCCCGGTGATGATTCAGTCATGGTTGTTCTCCCAGTAGTTGCTTGAGATCCTTGAGATATTGCTCGAACGCCAGCCGCCCCTTGGCCGTCAACTCGACGTAGGTTGCGGGCTTGCGTCCCTCGAACGTCTTGTCGATGCGTACGTAGCCGACGCCCTCCAGCTTGGTCAGGTGCACGGACAGGTTGCCCACTGTCAGCCCGAGCATCTTCTGCAGCGCCTTGAAGGCGACCTTGTCGCCTGGGCTCATGGCGTTCAGTGCCGAGACTATGCGCAGCCTGGTGGTCGCATGGATCACCGGGTCGAGTTCGTTCACGGCGAAGGTTCTTTCCCGATGGACGATGCCGCCCGCCCAGCCTTGCGCACCTGCCAGGTCTGGGTGGCGAACATGGAGAGCATCAGGCCGCCGCCGACCAGGGCCATCGCCAAGTAGCCGCCAGGAACGCCGATTCCCGCACCGAGCGGCGCCAGTCCCGCCATCACGGCTCCGACCACGAACATCGCCGGTTCCTTGAACGTGGCTGCTCCGGCCATGTACAGGCCGCCCGCCAAGACCGCCGCCACGGCGTTGTAGAGCACGCCGATAGCGTTCCCGGTCAGTTCGTACCGGTCCACGATGAATCCGAGGGCGCTCATCCCCACCCCGAAGGTGATGACCCAGCTCCAGCCGTAGAGGGCGCCGGCCAGCCGCGACGGCCCCGCCATCTGGCCGCCCGACCTGATCCCGACGATCCCTCCCGCAACCAGACCGATCGCCATCAGTCCGAAGAACACCAGATACGCCCAGACTGGCGGCTCGCCGTCGTGGCCCAACGATCCAAGCCACATGGCGCCGTAGCCGATCAGCCAAATCAGACCCCAAGCGCCGGTGTAGAAACGGGACACGTTGTTGTAGAGCGCGGTGGCACGGTCGGCGGCGTTCCGGCTGAGGCCAAGCGCCTCGCGCGGGTCGAGAGCCTCGCGCGGGTCGACTCCGTTCTCCGGGGTCGACTCATCCTTGCCCAAGGCATCGTCTGTGCTCATGCAATCTAGTTTACATCACAAACCAGACTACGCAACCACCTGGCCAGGAACACGGGCGGCGGCAACCTGGCGTGACGCTGGGAGCCGCAAGAGCGGCATCGTCCAATTCAGACGTCCTCAGACGCTGTCACGCGCCTTCCGGCGCCTGCACAATCCCGTGATCGTCCCACTGACGCGGCTCCAATGGCGGCCTGGCCCACTGATAGTCCGAGGCGAACAACGGCGACGAGATCATCAGATCGGCGGTCGCGGAATTGCAGGCGGCGGGGGCGTTCCAAAGCGCGGCGAGGCGCAGCAGGGCCTTCACGTCGGGATCGTGCGGTTGCGGTTCGAGCGGGTCCCAGAAGAACAACAGGACGTCGAGCCGCCCCTCCGCGATCATCGCGCCAACCTGTTGATCGCCGCCGACCGGCCCCGACAACAGGCGGTTGACCGGCAATCCGAGCTCGAATTCGAGCATCGTCCCGGTGGTGCCGGTGGCCCACAGCTCATGGCGCGCCAGGGTGCCCCGGTTGAACTCAGCCCAGCGGAGCAGGTCGGTCTTCTTGTTGTCATGCGCGACCAGGGCTATGCGCCTGCGGCAGCCCGAACTATCTTCAGTCATAGCTCCAGCTTGCCAGGTCTCGGTAACGCGCGGGCAACACCCAGTTGACGTTTCACGACCGATTAGGGCTGTTGGCCTGCCGCCGCCGCATTCTCATCCGTTGGCGCGAGCAGGTTGCGCGACTCCAGGTCCAGGTGGCACAATTGTGGCCATGAGCGTGGCGTCGTTGCGACATGTCCGGGATCACTTCAGCGATGTCATAGATCGCGTCCAGAACCATCACGAGCGCGTCACCGTCACCCGCAACGGCCGAGCCGCAGCGGTGGTCATCAGCACGGAAGATTTGTCCGCTTTGGAAGACACCATTGACGTCCTGTCCGATCCCGAAGCACTGGCCGGAATCAGGGAAGCTGACGCGGCCTACGCCCGTGGCGATGTGGTGCGCGGCATCGACGCCGTCAAGGGTCTCGGACGGTGACTGACCAGATCAAGTATGAACTCGTCGTCACCGCACCGGTCGCCCGCGCGCTGCGGCATGGACTTCCGGAGGCCGCGGCAACGGCGGCGATCGAATTCATCACCGGACCGTTGGTCACCAACCCACGCCGGGTCGGCAAACCACTTCGCGCCGAGTTGCAAGGCATCTGGTCGGCCAGGCGCGGCACATACCGAATCCTGTACCGGGTCGACGACCTGGCGCGGGAAGTCATTGTGGTGCGGATCGACCACCGGCGAGACGTCTACCACCCGTGAGAGGGGCGCGTCCCGTCCGAACGGCCAGCGCGGTCTACGACGGCTGCTGGCCTGCCGCCACCTTAGCGATGGCGGTCTGCAGGTCGCCTTCGGACCAATTCCACGCGTACTTGTTGGTCCCGTCCCCGATCAGCACCCACGGAGTGCCCTGGAAGCCCTCGGAACCGGCCACGTTGGCGGTGGTCTTGGCCACCCATTCGTCGTAGGCGCCGGTGGTGAACTGGGCGATCGTGTCATCGGCCACCCCGGCCTCGCGCGCCAGGTCCGCAATCTCCTGGTCGCTCAGCCCAGGACCGTTCTCGGGCGGCTGGTTCTGCCATAGCAACTCGCTGAAAGCCCAGTAATGCCCCGGCTCGTGCCCGGCCACAGCCACCGCCGCGCGAGCCGCCCGCGAGGAGTACTCAGTGCTCGAGAAGTCGTCCAGGTAGCCCATCGGGTACACCGTGACCTTGACCTGGCCGTCGCGCATGGCCTGCTCCAGGGCGGGTCCCACCTGCTCCTCGAAACGCTGGCAGAACGGGCAGATGTAGTCCGACATGACCTCGACGGAGATCCTGGTAGCATCCGCCACCGGGCCGCCCGGCACTCCGTCGCAGCCGAGCGCGATCCCGCCCAGGTCCGTCGCCCCGGCCGGCTTGCCCGCTTCGGCCGCGGGCGCTTCCCCAGTCGCGGGGCATTCGGCTTTCGCCACCGGGTCGTAGTTGCCGTCCGCCTCGGGGCTCGCGTCGGCAGAAGCTTCAGCGCCAGGGCTTTGGCTGCCGGCTGCACTGTCGCTGGGACTATCGCTAGCGGTGTCCGATGCCGCCCGGTTGGCCAGCGACTTAGCGCCGATCACCATCGCGAGGGAGCAGGCAACCACCACCGCGCCAATCGCCACCCAGGCCCCGGCCTGCTTGTACCAGGGCACGAAGCCTGGGCCATGAGTGTGGATGTGGTCGGGCTGCTCCTGCGGGCTCGGGCGTTGGTCTGACATACGCTCAACCCTACCGAAGCCGCCCACGCCCGCAGTCCGGGGGGCGCTCGAGCCGGGGCGGCGCCAAACCGGCGGATGGCGGACGGACGAATGCGCGGCATCGTGCAGAGGGAACCACGACGGCAACTGGACACTCCGGCGGCGTTCGCCCCGAGGTGCCCCCGTTCGTGTGACGGTAGAGCCATGACCGACTACAGAACTGAACACGACACCATGGGCGAGGTGCTGGTCCCGGCCAATGCCCTCTACGGGGCCCAGACGGCGCGGGCGGTCGAGAACTTCCCGATCTCGGGACGCCCGCTCGACCCGGCCCAGATCCACGCGCTGGCCCGGATCAAGAAGGCGGCGGCCCAGACGAACGCCGAGCTGGGAATCCTCGATCGTCCACGGGCCAGGGCCATCGAATGGGCGGCCGAGCAGGTGATCGCGGGGCGGCACGACGACCAGTTCCCGGTCGATGTGTACCAGACCGGCTCGGGCACGTCCTCGAACATGAACATGAACGAGGTCCTGGCCCACCTGGCGACCGAGCATCTCGGGGAACCGGTGCACCCGAACGACCATGTCAACGCGTCGCAATCGTCCAACGACGTCTTCCCGACCTCGGTCCATCTGGCGGCCGCCGAGGCGTCCTCGCGCGATCTGAGCCCAGCGCTCGACCGGCTGGCGACGGCGTTGGCGGCCAAAGCGGATCAATTCAAAGACGTGGTCAAGGCCGGGCGGACGCACCTGATGGACGCCACGCCGGTGACCTTGGGCCAAGAGTTCTCCGGCTACGAGGCGGCCATCCGGTACGGCGAGGAACGGATAGCGGCGGCCCTGGTGCGGGTGGTCGAAGTGCCGCTCGGGGGAACCGCCGTGGGGACCGGCATCAACACGCCCTTGGGCTTCCCCGAACGGGTGATCGAGCTCTTGGCCCAGGACACCGGGTTGCCGATCAAGGAGGCCCGCAACCATTTCGAGGCCCAGTCCGCCCGCGACGCTCTAGTCGAACTGTCCGGCCAACTCAAGACCATCGCCGTGTCGCTGATCAAGATCTGCAACGACCTGCGCTGGATGAGCTCCGGCCCCAGAGCCGGTCTGGGTGAGATCCACCTGCCGGACCTGCAACCCGGGTCGTCCATCATGCCTGGCAAGGTCAACCCCGTCATCCCCGAGGCCACCCTTCAGGTCTGTTCAAGAGTGATCGGCAACGACGCGGCCATCACCTGGGGCGGGGCATCCGGCTTCTTCGAATTGAACGTCCAGATCCCGCTGATCGGCTCCTCGCTGCTGGAATCGATCCATCTGCTGTCCGCAGTGGCGCGCCTGTTGGCCACCAAAGTGGTCGACGGGGTCACCGCCAACGTGGCCCATTGCCTCGAATTGGCGGAATCCTCGCCCGCCATCGTCACGCCGCTCAACCGGATCATCGGCTACGAGGAGGCCGCCAAGGTGGCCAAGTACTCTCTCGCCCATGGGACCACGGTCCGCCAGGCCGCGATCGATCTGGGGTTGGTCGCCGAGGGCAAGATCACCGAGGCGGGGCTCGATCAAGGGTTGGACGTCATGTCGATGACCCACCCGCGCTGACCGCCGCGCGGCCCGCAACCATGGAGGCTCTCCAGCCCGGTTCAACGCCCCAAGCGGCGCTCGCGGGCGGCGTAGGATCGCAGCGCCCGCAGGAAGTCGACCTTACGGAAATCCGGCCAGAAAGCCTCGCAGAAGTAGTACTCGGCGTGGACCGATTGCCACAGCAGGAAACCCGACAGCCGCTGCTCGCCGGAGGTGCGGATGACCAGGTCCGGGTCGGGCTGGCCGCGCGTGTAGAGGTGCTCGGCGATGTGCTCCACGTCCAGGGTCTGGGCCAACTGGTCGATCGATATGCCGGCGCGAGCCTGTTCGGCGAGAAGCGAGCGCACGGCATCGGCAATCTCTCGACGCCCCCCGTAGCCGATCGCGACGTTCACATGGAGCCCATCCACCTCGGCTGTCCGGGCCTGCGCCTGGTGCAGGCGTTCGGCTGTGCCGTAGGGCAGCAGGTCGAGCGCGCCCACGACCTGGACGCGCCACCGCTCGCTGCGGGCCAGGTTCTCGACCGACTGCTCGATGATCGCCATCAGCTGGCCCAGCTCCTCCGGCGGACGCTCCAGGTTGTCGGTCGAGAGCATCCACAGTGTCACCAGTTCGACGCCGACCTCCTCGGACCAGTTCAGCAACTCGCTGATCTTGTCGGCCCCCACCTGGTGCCCGGTGGCGGTCGATTCGCCCACGCCCTTGGCCCAGCGCCGGTTGCCGTCCAGGATCACGCCGACGTGGCGTGGCACATGCTCGCGCGACAGCCCCTTGAGCACGCGCCACTCGTACGCGCGGTAGAGCGCTCGCGGGAGAGGCACCGCTCAACTCTAGCCCGCGCCGCGCGCCCGCACTTGAACCGCACGGGGCGGCCCCGTCTGTCCCCGGTTTCGAACGCCGCCGATGCCGCCGGCTCGTCTTTGCCCACAAGCCCCGGTCGCCGCTCCCCGACCTGGGCAGACTCTGTCGCATGCGGGCTTTCGCGGATTGCGGGCGGCTCCGAAATCCGCCAACAACCTCAGCCATTTCTGCACCGATCCCGCACATCTCGATGCTGGGCCGGAAGCGAACCTACGGTACCGTAGCTTTCGTGACGATGGCACCGACTTCCCAGCCCACAGCCACAGCGGTGAGCGATCCCGAGCCCAAGCCGAGACTGCGCGGCTGGATCCATGCCGCCATGTTCCCGCTCACCATAGCGGCCGGGATCGTCCTGATAGTGCTGGCCAAAGGCCCCGGCGCGAAGGCCGCCTGCGCCGTCTTCGCCGCGACCGCCTGGCTGCTGTTCGCGACCTCCGCCACCTACCACCTGGGGAACTGGGGGCCGGCCTGGTCGGGAGCTTTGCGGCGGCTCGACCATTCCAACATCGCGTTGATCATCGCGGGGACTTACACGCCGTTGGCCGTTCTGACCCTGCCGACCCGCACCGCCGTGCTGCTGCTGTGCCTGGTCTGGGGAGGGGCTCTGGCGGCGATCCTGGTCAGGATGCTGTGGCTGGACGCTCCGCGCTGGAGCTACGTGCCGATCTACCTGGTCCTCGGCTGGGCCGCCATCTGGTTCATGCCGCAGTTCTGGCGGGCCGGACCAGCCATAGTCTGGCTGCTCCTGGCGGGCGGGATCGCCTACACCGTCGGGGCGGTCATCTACGCCCTGAAGAGGCCCAATCCGTCACCGCGCTATTTCGGCTTCCATGAGATCTTCCATTCCTGCACGGTCGTCGGGTTCTCCTGCCACTTCGTCGCCGTGATGATCGCCGCTCTGCGCTGACGGAACGCTCTCCCAGAAACCGCGCCGCGTCCTTCCCCTCCCATCACCGCGCGCCGCGCCGATCCCGCCGAGTCCGCTGCATTGCTTGATTGACCTCATCGAGTCCGGGGTTTTGCGCGGTCAACCTCATCGAGTCCGGGGTTCTGCGCGGTCAAACTCAACGAGTCCGCTGTTCTGCGCGGTCAAACTCACCGAGTCCGCTGTTATGCGCGCTCCACCGC
>JAISCU010000445.1 GCA_031265345.1 Bifidobacteriaceae bacterium | reverse complement strand
GGTCTGTCCGTCCCCAAGCAGATGGTCAAAGTGGCGGGCAAGACCATCCTGGAGCACACGGTCACGGCGTTCGACTCGCATCCGCTGGTGGACGAGGTGATCGTCATGATCACACCCGGCTGGACCGAGCGGGTGGCCACGTTGCTGGGAAACCGTTTCCACAAGCTGAGCCTGATCCTGGAGGGCGGCGTCACACGCAACGAGACCACTCGGCGGGTCTTGGAGGCGATCGAGGCGGAGGAGGCCAAACTGCTCTTGCACGATGCCGTCCGCCCGCTGGTGGACGAACGCATCATCTCCGAGTGTGTCCGGGCTTTGGGCCACCATGAGGCGGTCGATGTGGCGATCCCGTCCTCCGACACGGTGGTGATGGTGGACGACGACGAGGTCATCACCCGCATCCCCGACCGCTCGCGGCTCCGACGCGGCCAGACGCCGCAGGCCTTCAGGCTCTCCACCCTGCGCGCCGCCTACGCCCGCGCCATCGAGGACCCGTACTTCCATGCCACCGACGATTGCGGCGTGGTGGTCCGCTACCTGCCGGACGTCGAGGTCAAATGCGTGCTCGGCTCCGAGAACAACATCAAGGTCACCCATCCGGTCGACCTCACGATCGCCGACAAACTGTTCCAACTGGCCACGCAGGCGGCGCCGCACAAGTCGCTGGATCAACTGACTGCTGCCCTGACGGGCAAAGTCGTGGTGGTGCTGGGAGGCTCCTACGGCATCGGCGCTGAGATCTCCCGTATCGCGAAAGCCGCCGGGGCGGTGGTGGTGGCGCACGGGCGTTCGACCACCGGCCTGCACGTGCAGGACCTGGACGCGATCGAGCACGCCCTGGCGGAGGTCCAGGCGGAGCACGGCCGGGTCGATGCCGTGGTCCTGACCGCCGGGGTGCTGCTGGTGGGGCCGCTGGCGAACGCTTCGCCGGAGGAGATCAACCAGTCCATCGCGGTCAATTACACGGCGGCCGTCAACGTGGCGCGGGCGTCCTACCCGCATCTGGCCGCGACGCACGGGCACCTGCTGCTGTTCACGTCCTCGTCCTACACACGCGGACGCGAGAACTACGCGTTGTACTCCTCGTCCAAGGCCGCGGTGGTCAACCTGACCCAGGCACTGTCCGAGGAATGGGCCACCGACGGCATCAAGGTCAACGTGGTCAACCCCGAGCGGACCGACACCCCCATGCGCAACAACGCCTTCGGCGACGAGCCCGCCGGTTCCCTGCTCTCCGCCGAGCAAGTGGCCGAGGCGTCTCTGGACGCCATCACCTCCGACCTGACCGGTATGGTGATCGATGTCCGCCGCCCCTGACCCGGGGACGGTTCCTCGCCTAGTCGGGGGACACACGTCCTCCCCGCGCTGACTTGGTGAGACATCCACCAAACGCCGGGGACGGTCCTTCCGTATAGACTGCGGGGACAGACGTGGCCGTCGGCTGCGCCCACGGCGGGCTCCGAGGGTTCGTCGGCACCCGAGCCCGATGCCGCCCGGTCGGCAACCGTGTTCGCGCAGGTTGCCGCGCCCACGGCATCGGCGTCCCCTTGGGCCCCTGCCCGGCGAAATCACAAGTCTCGGAAAGTGGCCGGGTTCGCGAACTGCCGACCCCACAACAGGCCCTTGTCTCGATCGGTGATCTGGGCGAACTCGCAGGCTTCGTCCCAGCCGTCCTCGATGGCCGCCCGCAGCCGATCCAGGCGCTCACGGCTCTGGCGGCGCGTCAGCCCGTAGAAGTGGCTGGCGCGGATCAACGACCCCCAGTTGGCCTCCCTGTGCCCGTCGCGGTCATAGGCCATGGCGACGGCACCGGTCTCGCCTGAGCGTGGTCCGGGCGCCAAGTCGAAGGCCGGTGTCAGCGTGGCGCCGGAACCGTCCCAGAAGACCGCGTGGTTGCGCAGGTGGTCGTCAAAGTTGGAGACTGCCATGTTGAACGCGATACGAGCGAACAGCTCGGGGCCGACCGATTCGGGGATGGTCGCGACCTCGGCCACGGCGGCGACCAAGTCCGGGTAGCGACCATACCGAAAGCCCATTTCGTCCAGGCCCAGCACCGTCAGGCCGGAGACGCACATAGACCGAGCGCCGCCCCGGCGGTCGAAGCGCCGCACTAACAAGACTTTGCGTCCGAGCGAGGCGGACAGCCCGACCTGGGCAACGTCGATCCCGGCCCGCGCGGCCAAGAACATGGCCGCCGCCTCCGCGCCGACAGCGTCGAATCCGGCGTCGGATGACTGGGAGAACTTGGCGATCCATTGGACGCCGTGAGCATCGGTCGCCGTCGCCTTGGGCCGCGCGCCACCCATGGAAGTGCCGTGCAGCGCTGCGGCCTCCAGCGCCTCAGGGAGGGGCTCATTAGCCGCGATCGCCTGGGCCGCCTTCGCCAAATCGTCCAGCGCCACGGGGACGCCGCGAGGAAAGTACTGGTCGGATCGGGCTTGGAAGTCAACAGCGCCGAACCGGTTCGATTCGGAACGCAACAGGTAATCCTGATGCGACAGGCTGCCCGCGGTGCCGAGTCGGTGCCGAATGACCTGGCGACCCCACCCGTCTGGGTGCGCGTCGCGAATCGGTCCCGGCATGCCCAGGTCACCGGTCGGGGGCGCCCACGAATCGCCCAGAGGCATTGAGGCCCACAGGCTCACGGCGTCCGTGCGGCTCAGGTACGAATCGGCGTAATGGAACCACAATCCGCCGTCGCGAGGCTCGAGCACCCCGCAGGGTACCGGGTCCGAGGCGCCGGGTGGCCAGACCCAAACGTAGGCCAGTTCAGAACTTGTAGACATCGCTCTCCACCTTGCGGTGACGCACCCGTGTCGGAATGAGCGCCAACTTGTCCTCCCCCACCCGTCGCAGCATGTGAAGCGCCTCCGGAGTCTCGGCGCCGAAGAGCGGCACCCCAGCAGCGACCGCGGCGTTGAAGATGCTGCCAGCGGTCACCGACGCGGCGCCCTTCTCGATCGCCGCGAGGGTGCCCGGCGCGACGCCGATGCGTGCCGCCAATTCGGTCGCAGTCAGGTTTCGCTCCCGGCGAGCCATTCGGATCTGCAGCCCCAGGATCGCCAGCGCGTCTTCGGCCGCTGGTGTCGCAGCAACCCGCTTCCGTCCCATCGGTTCTCCAATACTTTGACCGTATAGTGATGTTACCACCATGGTATTTGGTTCGCGTCTGCCCGAAACCCGCCAGTACCGATGCTCGATGCCGCCCCGTCGGCGACCCGCGTTTGGGCAGGTAAGCCTGTCTGCGGCATCGGCGTCCTTGCCTGTCTGCGTACCGAGACAACTGGGCTCGCGACCGGACGGGCGCCCGGCGTCGATGTCCACAACTGGCTGGAACTCGGCTCGGCCGCCAGTTGAAGCCGCTTACGGACACAGGCGGAAAGGGACGCCGATGCCGCCGACCCTGATACCTGCGCAAACACTGGTCGCCGGTCACGCGGCATCGGGCAGCGGTGTCCACAACTGGCTGGAACTCGGCCTGGCCGCCAGTTGAAGCCATTTCCGGACATGGGTGGTGAGTTCCGCCGATGCCGCTCAGCCGGCCCCGTCTCGCGGGTCGGCTCGGCCGTGCGAGCGGAACGGGGGCCTGGCTCCCGTTTTGGTGGGCGGGAGGGGGGTCGGGCGCCGGGTTCCGGCTGTCGGAACAGGGGCCTGGCCCCTGTTCCGGCGGGGGGCGCCCGCGCCGTCGAGGGGAGGCCGCGGCAGGGCACGGAGAACACTGAAAACGAGGGCAAAATGATGTCCCGAAACGTCGAACAACTATTGCGGACAGGGGTGTTCCAC
>JAISCU010000357.1 GCA_031265345.1 Bifidobacteriaceae bacterium | reverse complement strand
CGTCGCGGCGGATACGGCGGCCGCGGCTCGAGGGGCGGTGGGTGGCGCGACAGGGATCGTGGTGACCTCCCGGGGCGGCGCGATGACAACGGTCCGGTCCTGGAGGAAGTCGATCCGGTCCGAGACCTCTACCCGGACGGCGATGACATAGCCAAGGATGTTCAGACACAGGGCGATAGCTCCGGCATCGACCTGTTTGAAGACCTCACGGCCGGAGATAGCGAGCCGGGCAGTAGCGGCACGGCAGACGGTGCCGCTCCGGGTCAGCCGGAGCCGCCTTCAAGCGAAGCGGCGGAGCGGCCCGATGGCGGTCGGGCCTCGCAAGGTCGCCGTTTCGGGCGACACGAATGGTCCGCGGCGGCCCCTTCGGAGAGGAGTTCTGAGGCTGATCCTGCCCGATTGGCGGCTTTCGACCTTCTGCGGGAGGTGGATGGCGGCGCCTATGCCAATCTCGCGTTGCCGGCGCTGCTGGCGAAACGGGGAATTGAGGGCCGCGACGCGGCCTTCGCGACCGAGTTGGCCTACGGCACGATCAGGATGCGCGGCCGCTATGACCCTGTGATCGAGATCGCTGTCGAGCGCTCCTTGAAGCGAATTCACACTCCGGTGCTCGATGTTCTACGCCTTGGTGCTCATCAGTTGGCGGCTATGCGAGTGCCCGATCACGCGGCGGTCGATTCCTGCGTCGCGCTCGCCCGCGACGCGATCGGGCATGGTCCATCGCAGCTGGTGAACGCCGCCCTTCGAGCGATAGCGAGCAATGGCTTCGAGGCGATGGAAGTCGAGTCCCTGGCTGGAAAGCCCGCCGATGACGCCCTGGCCGCGCGCACCTCGCATCCGGCATGGATTCTTAGAGCCCTGCGTCAGGCGCTCAGCGCGGGAGGCCGCGACGCGGCCGAACTGGCGGGTGTGTTGGCAGCGAACAACGCCGCACCGCACACGACTTTGGTGGCGCGTCCAGGGTTGATTAGTGCCGAAGAATTGGCCGGCCAAGTGGGCGAGGACGCCATCCAGGGCGCGCTGGCCCCAACCGCTGTGACCATGGTCCACGGGTCGCCCGGCTCGCTCGCGGCGGTCCGGGCGGGCTCGGCCGGAGTCCAAGACGAAGGCTCACAGCTTGTGGCTCTGGCCCTCGCCGAGGCTCCAATCGAGGGACGGGACCTCGCCTGGGCGGACCTGTGCGCCGGGCCAGGCGGCAAGGCGGCGCTCCTCGGCGCGGTCGCCGCGCAGCGGGGGGCCCGGCTTCACGCCATTGAGACTCATGGGCACCGAGCTGAGTTGGTGCGCGCCATCGTCGATCCACGTGTGGTGGAGGTCGAGGTGGGGGACAGCCGCGAATTGGGGGAGGCCCGGCCGGGCGAATTCGATCGCGTCCTGGTGGACGTCCCGTGTACAGGACTGGGGGCGCTCCGGCGCCGGCCGGAGGCACGATGGCGTCACTCGCCTTCCGACCTTGCGAGCCTTGGCCCGCTGCAGCGGGCCTTGCTGACGAGCGGAATCCGGGCCACGCGGCCAGGGGGAGTGGTGGCGTATGTGACCTGCTCCCCGCACTTGGCCGAGACGACCTTGGTGGTCCACGACGTGCTCCGAAAGCAGCCCGGCGCGCACCTGATCGATGCTGCATCGGTGCCGCTGCTCGCGGCCACCGGTGCTGTCCGGCCCGACGGCACCTGCCAGCTGTGGACCGACAAGCACGGCACCGATGCCATGTTCCTAGCACTCATAGCGTGCGCGGAATCGCTGTGACCCCTGCCAGCGCACTGCGACGCTGGCCAAGACACCGTGACCCCGCCCAATAGACTGGAGCGGTGCCAGTGCGAATCGCTCCGTCGATCCTGTCTGCCGATTTTGCCAACCTGGAGCGGGAGCTGGGCCGTGTCGCGACAGCGGACCTGGTGCATGTCGATGTCATGGACCAGCACTTTGTTCCCAACCTGACGGTCGGTCCGCCCGTTGTTCAGCGCATCGCTCAGGTCTCACCGCTGGCCCTCGACGCACACCTGATGATCGAGGAGCCGGACCGGCACGCCCCGGCGTACGCCGAGGCCGGTGCCGCATCGGTGACGTTCCACCTCGAAGCTGCCAAAGCCCCAGTGCGTCTAGCCCGCGAGCTTCGGCGCGGTGGGGCGGCCGTGGGCCTCGCCATCAATCCCGGAACCCCGGTCGCCGCAGCCGCGGATCTGTTGGGTGAAATCGACATGCTCCTTGTCATGAGCGTCGAGCCTGGGTTTGGGGGCCAGAAGTTCATCGAGCGCTCACTTGCGAAGGTGGCCGCCGCGCGCGCATTGATCGACGATGCCGGCTATTCAGTCGAGATCGAGGTCGACGGCGGGGTAGGTCTACCGAACATTCGCTCCTTGGTGGATGCGGGAGCGACGGTATTGGTGGCCGGCGCGGCAATCTTTGGTGCTCCGGAGCCGGCTACGGCAATTGCCGCGATGCGCGAGGCGGCATCCCGCCCTTAGTGCGCGACCTGGGGAGAATCAAACGTCGTCCATCGCGCTCGGTTCAGGAGACAAATCCGGTTCGGTATCGGCCGCATGCCTTCCCCGGCGGCGGGGCGGCCGGGGCGGTGGCGGCAACGGTGATGGCTCGCCTCGGTAAACCGGCCCAAACTGCCTTGGCGGCTCGGGCTCGATTGGCAACGGAGGTGGCGGCGGGTCGAGTGGACCGGTTGGCGGAGCCGGCTCGCCAGCCCCTGGCAAGGGCGAGCGATCGCCCCGGGCGGACGGCGGCTCACCGGTCGGCCGCGCCTCGGCGGCGGACGCGGCCTGAGGGATGGGCTCCTTACCTGGGAAAACGGGCGGCGTGAAGGGTATGGGATCGGCAGCAGACAATCGAGGCGGCGTGCGTATTCCGACGGCACCCACCACAGATGGCGGAACGGGTGGGCGTCGAATGCCCGCGCGGGGATGTGGGCCTACGGCCTCGGCCCTCGCCACAACTGGCCTGCGCGACACAGCCGGCCGGGCGGGTGGGGCTTCGACGTCCGGGGATGCGACCTCGTCGCTGCATGGCTCGACCGGTGGCGGGTTTGGCGGGGCCGGCTGGCTCGGTGCGGCTTCGGCTTTGACGGCCGTGGTCGCGGCCCCGTCAGTGCCCTGTCCGACTGGTGGCGTGTCTGACGCGGCCGTTTCCCCGCCTGCGGGGGGTTCAGCATCTATGGCAGCCCTGGCGGACTTGGCCGCGCGCTCCTTGCCGACGCGCGATTGGCGGGCCGCCCGCCGGGAGTCGCGGCGCCGTTCGAGCAGTGCCTGGCGCCGTGCCTCCCTCTTGTCGGAAGCGGAGCCGACAAATCGATAGAGCACCGGCACCACAATCAACGTGAGGA
>JAISCU010000332.1 GCA_031265345.1 Bifidobacteriaceae bacterium | reverse complement strand
GTTCGTGACGGCCGAGTTCCAGAACTACATCACCGGCGAGATCAAGTCCCAGACCGTGTTCATGGGCGATTTCCCGCTGATGACGGACCGCGGGACGTTCATCATCAACGGAACCGAGCGGGTCGTGGTCTCGCAGCTGGTGCGCTCGCCCGGCGTGTACTTCGAGAAGGGCCAGGACAAGTCCTCCGACAAGGACATCTTCTCCGCCAAGATCATCCCCTCGCGGGGCGCCTGGCTGGAGTTCGAGATCGACAAGCGGGACACCGTGGGCGTGCGGATCGACCGCAAGCGCAAACAGTCCGTGACGATCTTCTTGAAGGCGCTGGGAGTGTCCGAGGACGAGATCAGGGCACAGTTCCGCGACTTCCCCACCGTGCTGGAGACGCTCGAACGCGACCACATCCACGAGCAGGAAGAAGCCCTGGTCGACATCTACCGGAAAATCCGTCCGGGCGAGCCGCCCACCGCCGAGGCCGGACGCTCCCTGCTCGACACCTTCTACCTCAACTCCAAGCGCTACGACCTGGCCAAGGTTGGCCGGTACAAGGTCAACCGCAAGCTCGGGCTGCCGAAGGACACGAAGTCCTCGACCCTGCGCGTCGAGGACATCATCGCCACCATCAAGTACCTGGCGGCGCTGCACGCCGGACTGACCGAGATGAAGGCCGAATCCGGCGCCATCCGGGTCGAGACCGACGATATCGACCACTTCGGCAACCGCCGCATCCGCGCCGTCGGGGAGTTGATCCAGAACCAGGTCCGCACCGGCCTGTCGCGCATGGAGCGCGTGGTCCGCGAACGCATGACCACCCAGGACGTCGAGGCGATCACGCCGCAGACGTTGATCAACATCCGACCGGTCGTGGCCTCGATCAAGGAGTTCTTCGGCACCTCGCAGCTGTCGCAGTTCATGGACCAGAACAACCCGCTGGCGGGGCTGACCCACAAGCGGCGGCTCTCCGCTCTGGGCCCCGGCGGCCTCAGCCGCGACCGGGCGGGCATGGAGGTCCGCGACGTGCACCCGTCGCACTACGGCCGCATGTGCCCCATCGAGACCCCTGAAGGCCCGAACATCGGCCTGATCGGATCGCTGGCCACCTACGGGCGCATCAACCCTTACGGCTTCATCGAGACCCCCTCCCGGGTGGTCAAGAAGGGCCGCGTGACCGATGACGTGCGGTACTTGACGGCTGATGACGAGGACCAGTACGTGATCGCCCAGGCCAACGCGCCGTTGAACCAGGACGGCTCCTTCACCGAGGATCGCGTCCTGGCCCGCACTCGCGGCGGCGAGGTCGAGTTCATCCATCGGGACGAGATCGCCTACATGGACGTCTCCCCGCGCCAGATGGTGTCCGTGGGCACCGCCATGATCCCGTTCCTGGAGCACGACGACGCCAACCGGGCGCTGATGGGCGCGAACATGCAGCGCCAGGCCGTGCCGCTGCTGCGCTCCGAGGCGCCGCTGGTGGGCACCGGCATGGAGTTGCGCGCCGCCATCGACGCCGGGGACGTGATAGTGGCCGAGAAAGACGGTCTGGTCCAGGAGGTCTCCGCTGACTCGGTGGTGGTGGCGAACAACGATGGCTCCGAGCGGGTCTACCGCGTGGCCAAGTTCCAGCGCTCCAACCAGGGCACCTCCTACAACCAGCGGGTCGTGGTCGACGAGGGCGACGGGGTGAAGGCCGGTCAAGTCCTGGCCGACGGCCCCGCGACCGACCTGGGCGAACTGGCCCTGGGCCGGAACCTGCGGGTGGCCTTCATGAGCTGGGAGGGCCACAACTACGAGGACGCGATCATCCTGTCCAGTCGGCTGGTCCAGGACGACGTCCTCAGCTCGATCCACATCGAGGAGCACGAGGTCGACGCCCGCGACACCAAGCTGGGCCCCGAGGAGATCACCCGCGACATCCCGAACGCCTCCGAGGAGTCGCTGGCGGACCTGGACGAACGCGGCATCATCCGGATCGGCGCGGAGGTCCAGGCCGGCGACGTGCTGGTGGGCAAGGTCACCCCGAAGGGCGAGACCGAACTGACCCCCGAGGAGCGCCTGCTGCGCGCCATCTTCGGCGAGAAGGCCCGCGAGGTCCGCGACACGTCGCTGAAGGTGCCGCACGGCGAGTCCGGCACGGTCATCGGGGTCAAGGAGTTCTCCCGGGACGATGGCGACGAGTTGGCCCCCGGGGTCAACCAGGTTGTCCGCGTGCACATCGCCCAACGCCGGAAGATCACCGACGGCGACAAGCTGGCCGGTCGCCACGGCAACAAGGGGGTCATCTCGAAGATCCTGCCGATCGAGGACATGCCGTTCCTGGCGGACGGCACTCCAGTCGACGTGATCCTCAACCCGTTGGGCGTCCCCGGCCGCATGAACGTGGGCCAGGTGCTGGAGCTCCACATGGGCTGGATCGCGTCGCAAGGCTGGAAGGTCGATGACGCCAGCGTCGAATGGGCGAAGCGGTTGAGCGAACGGACCCTGCAGGGCCGGCCGGGCCAACCGATCGCCACGCCGGTGTTCGACGGCGTCCGCGAGGACGAGTTGACTGGTCTGCTGGGCTGCACCATCCCGAACCGGGACGGCCAGCGGCTGGTGGGCCAGGACGGCAAGACGGTCCTGTTCGACGGCCGGTCCGGCGAGCCTTTCCCGGAGCCGGTGGCGGTGGGCGAGATGTACATCTTGAAGCTGCACCACCTGGTGGACGACAAGATCCACGCCCGCTCGACCGGACCGTACTCGATGATCACGCAGCAGCCGTTGGGCGGCAAAGCCCAGTTCGGCGGCCAGCGGTTCGGCGAGATGGAGGTGTGGGCGCTGGAGGCCTACGGCGCCGCCTACGCGCTCCAGGAGTTGCTCACCATCAAGTCCGATGACGTGGTTGGTCGAGTCAAGGTCTACGAGGCCATCGTGAAGGGCGAGAACGTCCACGATCCGGGCATCCCGGAGTCCTTCCGGGTCCTGATGCAGGAGATGAAGTCGCTCTGCCTGAGCGTGGACGTGATGTCCGCCGACGGCACCGCCATCGAGATGCGGGACTCGGACGACGAGGTCTACCGGGCCGCCGAGGAGCTCGGGATCGACCTGGCGCGCCGCCCCGACGCCTCGTCGGTGGACGAGATCTGACCGCACCGCCTGGGGACCCAAAGCCTCGACACCAACGCCCCAACACCAAAGCCCAAAGCCCAATTGAGAACCTTTCACAGCCGGTAAGTACATAAGGAAGCAGGGACTGACTTGCTCGACGTCAACATCTTCGACGCAATCAAGATTGGCCTGGCCACCGCCGACGACATCCGGAGCTGGTCGCATGGCGAGGTCAAGAAACCGGAGACGATCAACTACCGCACGCTCAAGCCGGAGAAGGAAGGCTTGTTCTGCGAGAAGATCTTCGGGCCGACCCGCGACTGGGAATGCTCCTGCGGCAAGTACAAGCGTGTCCGTTTCAAGGGCATCATCTGCGAGCGCTGCGGCGTCGAGGTGACCCGGTCGAAGGTCCGCCGCGAGCGCATGGGCCACATCGAGTTGGCCGCGCCGGTGACCCACATCTGGTACTTCAAGGGCGTGCCGTCCCGTCTGGGCTACCTGCTGGACCTGGCGCCCAAGGACCTGGAGAAGGTGATCTACTTCGCCGCCTACATGATCACGGACGTCGACGACAAGGGCAGGGCCGAGGACCTGGACTCGCTGCGCAACGAGATCGAGCTGGACAAGAAGCGGATCGGAACCGACCGCGACTTGGAGATCGACGCCCGCGCCAAGCGGCTGGAAGAGGACATGGCGGCCCTGGAAGCGGCCGGCGCGAAGAATGACGCGAAGCGCCGCCTGCGCGACTCGGCCGAACGCGAGATGGCCGCCATCCGCCGCCGCTCCGAGAAGGACCTGGAGCGGATCGAACGGGTCTGGGACCGCTTCCAGAACCTGAAGGTGGCGGATCTGGAGGGCGACGAGCTCCTCTACCGTTCCATGCAGGACCGTTTCGGCTCCTACTTCCAAGGCTCCATGGGCGCGGAGGCCATCCAGCGGCGGCTCCAGACCTTCGACCTGGAGGCTGAGTCGGAGTCGCTGCGCGAGGTCATCAAGAACGGCAAGGGCCAGCGCAAGACCCGGGCGTTGAAGCGCTTGCGGGTGGTCAATGCCTTCCTGCAGACCGACAACCAGCCGGACGCGATGGTACTCGCCTGCATCCCGGTGATCCCGCCGGACCTGCGGCCCATGGTGCAATTGGACGGTGGCCGGTTCGCGACCTCGGACCTCAACGACCTCTACCGCCGCGTCATCAACCGCAACAACCGGCTGAAGAGGCTGCTCGACCTGGGAGCGCCGGAGATCATCGTCAACAACGAGAAGCGGATGCTCCAGGAGGCCGTCGACTCGCTGTTCGACAACGGACGCCGCGGACGGCCCGTGACGGGTCCCGGCAACCGGGCGCTGAAGTCCATCAGCGACATGCTCAAGGGCAAGCAGGGCCGGTTCCGCCAGAACCTGCTCGGCAAGCGCGTGGACTACTCGGGCCGTTCGGTCATCGTGGTGGGGCCGAACTTGAAGCTGCACCAGTGCGGCCTGCCCAAGCACATGGCCCTGGAGCTGTTCAAGCCGTTCGTGATGAAGCGGTTGGTGGAGCTCAACCATTCCCAGAACATCAAGAACGCCAAGCGGATGGTGGAGCGCCAGGACGCGGTGGTCTGGGACGTGCTGGAAGAGGTCATCACCGAGCACCCAGTGCTGCTCAACCGCGCCCCCACACTGCACCGCCTGGGCATCCAGGCCTTCGAGCCGCAGCTGATGGAGGGCAAGGCCATCCACCTGCACCCGCTGGTCTGCGGCGCGTTCAACGCCGACTTCGACGGCGACCAGATGGCTGTGCACCTGCCGTTGTCGTCGGAGGCCCAGGCCGAGGCGCGCATCTTGATGCTGTCCTCGAACAACATCTTGAAGCCCTCGGACGGCCGCCCGGTGACCATTCCCACCCAGGACATGATCATCGGCATCAACCATCTGACGACGGCTATCGAGGGGGCCAAGGGCGAGGGCCGGAAGTTCTCGTCGCCTGCCGAGGCGATTATGGCGCACGATGCCGCCGACCTCGACTTGGGAGCGAAGGTCACGATCCGTATTCGCGACTTTGTGGCGCCTGAGGGGTTCGAGTTGCCGGCCGATTTCGCTCCGGGCGAGCCGATCGACGTGGAGACCACTCTGGGCCGGACGCTGTTCAACGACGCCTTGCCGGAGGATTACCCCTACGTCAACGAGATGATCGACAAGAAGGGGCTGTCCGCCATCGTCAACGCCTTGGCCGAGAAGTACCCCAAGGTCGATGTGGCGGCCTCGCTGGACGCGCTCAAGGAGGCCGGGTTCCGCTGGGCGACCCGTTCCGGCGTGACCATCTCCTTCTCCGACGTGGTGGCCCCGGCCTCCAAGCCGGAGATCTTGAACCGCTACGAGACGTTGGCCGAGGCGGTGCAGGACCAGTACGACGAGGGCCTGATCACTGACGAGGAACGCCGCCACGAGCTGATCGAGATCTGGACCAAGGCGACCGACGAGGTCGACAAGGCCATGCGGGAGAACTTCCCCGAGCGCAACACCGTCTACCGGATGGTGTCCTCCGGCGCCCGCGGCAACTGGATGCAGGTCCGCCAGATCGCCGGCATGCGTGGGCTGGTGGCCGATCCGAAGGGCGAGATCATCCCACGCCCGATCAAGTCCAACTACCGCGAGGGCTTGTCGGTCGTCGAGTACTTCATCGCCACCCACGGCGCCCGCAAGGGCTTGGCGGACACCGCGCTGCGGACCGCCGACTCGGGTTATCTGACCCGGCGGCTGGTGGACGTGTCGCAGGACGTCATCGTGCGCGAGGAGGACTGCGGAACCGAACGCGGCCTGAGCCTGCCGATCGCGGAGGAGGCGCCGGACGGCTCGTTGCGCCGCCACCCCAAGGTCGAGACCTCGGTGTTCGCGCGCACCTTGGCGACCGATGTCGAGGACGCCGAGGGCAACGTGCTGGCCGAGGCCGGGACGGACGCCGGCGACGTGCTGATCGACCGTCTGATCGGGGTCGGCATCCGCGAGGTCAGAGTCCGGTCGGTCCTGACCTGCGAATCGCGGGTCGGCACCTGCGCCATGTGCTACGGACGGTCGCTGGCCACCGGCAAACTGGTCGACATCGGCGAGGCGGTGGGGATCATCGCCGCCCAGTCGATCGGCGAGCCCGGCACCCAGCTGACGATGCGCACCTTCCACACCGGCGGTGTTGCGGCGGCCGACGACATCACCCAGGGACTTCCCCGCGTCCAGGAGTTGTTCGAGGCGCGCACGCCCAAGGGCGAGGCCCCGATCGCGGAGGCGTCCGGCCGGGTCAAGATCGATGACTCGGACCGGTTGCGCCAGATCATAGTCATCCCGGACGACGGCTCCGAGGACAAGGTCTACCTGGTCTCGAAGCGTCAGCGGTTGAAGACCGAGGACGGCGCGCGCGTCGAGGTGGGCGCGCCGCTGACCGTGGGCGCGGTCGATCCCAAGAAGGTGTTGCGCGTACAAGGCGCCCGCAAGGCCCAGGAGCACCTGGTCCAGGAGGTCCAGGCCGTCTACCGTTCGCAGGGAGTGGACATCCACGACAAGCACATCGAGGTGATAGTGCGCCAGATGCTGCGCCGGGTGACCGTGCTGGAGCCCAACGACACGACCCTGTTGCCGGGCGAGTTGGTGACCCGCGACAAGTTCGAGGACGAGAACCGGCGCGTGCTGGCCGAAGGCGGGCACGGCGCCCAGGGCCGTCCTGAGCTGATGGGCATCACCAAGGCCTCGCTGGCGACTGACTCGTGGCTGTCCGCCGCGTCCTTCCAGGAGACCACCCGGGTGCTGACCGAGGCGGCGATCTCCGGTCGCATGGACTCGCTGCTGGGGCTGAAGGAGAACGTCATCATCGGCAAACTGATCCCGGCCGGCACCGGGCTGCCCCGGTACCGTCACGTCGTGGTCGAGCCGACCGAGGAGGCCAAGGCCGAGCTCTACCCGGCCTACGGCTACGAGGAGATCGACTATCCGCCGCTGGGCGCCGAATCGGTCATCATCGACGACCTCGACAGCTACACCTTCGACGCCTACCAGGAATAACCCGTTAGGGCTGTGTGCTGGGCCGGTCTGGGCTTGTAGTAAAATTACTCTGATCGGGGGATAGGGCGAGCGGCCGAAGTCGGGCCGCTCGCCGTGTCGTTCGGCTCGGCCCGAAGGTGTCCGCATAGCATAGGTTCCAGCGGAAGAACCGCCTGTCCAAGGTGCCCTCCCCCTCGATTCCGGTTCGCCGGATCGTCGCATGCTCACAGCGAGGAGGGAACGGAGTGGTTCAACAACAAGTGGCGCCGAACGGGCGGATGCGGGTGGTCGGAATCGATGACCTGTTCTTCTCGACCACCGACCGGAAGGGCGTCATAACCGGGGCCAACAGCGTCTTCCAGCGCTTGTCGGCCTTCCCACGAGCAGAATTGATGGGAGCACCGCACAACGTAATCCGTCACCCGGAGATGCCCGGCGGCGCCTTCCGGCTCATGTGGGACACCATCGGGGAGCACCGTCCCTTCGCCGCCTACGTCCGCAACTTGGCCAAGGACGGCTACACCTACTGGGTCTTCGCCACCGTCACGCCGTTGGGCGACGGCTACCTGTCCGTGCGGTCCGCACCGTGCGCGCCGGAAATGTTGGAGACGGCATCGGCCCTCTATGACGCTTCGCTGCCCGCCGAACAGGTTGCGCGCGAACACGGCCAAAGCCGCGCCGAGAGCGCCGTCAGCGGACGCGACCAGTTCGCCGAACTGCTGCGCGAGGCGGGCTACGACTCCTACGAGGACTTCATGTTCACCGCTCTCCCGGCCGAGGCGACGGCCCGCGTGGCGGCCTCGAAGCGGCTCCTCGCCCGCCCCGACGCCCAAGGGGAGCTGGGGGAGGTCCTGCGGTCGGCCGTGGCCCTGCGCGACGAGCTGGACGCGATCCTGGGCAGGTTGGACTCGCTGCAAGCCTTGGCCGAGTCGCTGGGCGCGGTGGCCGCCCAACTGTCCGCGACTCTGCGGGACCTGGCCGAGGTCACCGCCGTCGCTTCCGAGGCCTCGCAGCAAGTCGAGGCGCGCGCGCCGATCCTGGCCTCGACCGCGCGAGCGATGAACGCGCTGGGCGGCGGCGTGGACCGGGCGATCAGGCCACTGGCGGAACGGCTGCGCGCCCTGAAGTCCAAGGTCATGGAATTGCGGTTCCTGATCGCACTGGGGCACCTGCACGACGACATGGTCATCAATTTCGCCGTCGAGGTGCTGGACGGGCTGGCGCCGCCGGAGGGGCTGAGCTACGTCCCGCTGCTCTGCCAAGCCCTCACCGAGGACGTCCTGGGGCTGGCGCGGGAGCTCGAGGCGGCGGGATCGTCGCTGGTGAACGTCGCGAGCGAAGTGGACGCCTGTTCGGCCGAGTTCGGGCAGTTCCAGAAACTGTTGACCGCCTGGCGCCTCCAGGTGCCGCGTTACGGCATGTCACGGACCCTGGGGCCACTGGTCGGTCCCATCGACGCCCAACTGTCGCGCGGCCATGAGGAGCTCGCGGCGCTCAGGTCGCTAGCTGGCCAATGCGTGGACGAGGCCCGCCCCGTGGACCATCGCGCCCTCCAGCGGCCGATCGACCGGATCTCCGAGGCGACCGCCACGTTGCTGGCCGCGCTCCGGAACTGACTCCGCGCCGGGGCGGTCAAATCCCGGGGACTTTGGCACTCGGTCGGAAAGGGTGGCCGATGCCGCCCACGCATCCACCTGCGCAAACGCTGGTTGCCCACCGAGCGGCATCGGGCAACGGGAGGCGGAACTTGCACGGATCCGCCCGGCCAAGCGAATCCCGGCGAGTTTCGCACGCGATCAGACCGGGGGCCGACCGGCGAACGCTGCCGTCAGGCGGCCGATCAGCTCGCCTGGATGGTGCAAGTCATGGTAGACGGCCTCGACCATCACCCAGCCCGCCGTCTGTAGTTGGCCTCTGCGTTGAAGGTCGTCGCGGGACTGGCGCGGATCGTCGAAGTGCTGGCCGCCTTGATACTCGAGGGCGATCAGCCGATCCGGCCAGGATAGATCGAGGAAGCGAGTCCGCCTGCCTAACTCGAGCTTGTGATTGACGGTAGGTTCGGGGAAACCTGCGTCGATCACGACCAAGCGAAGCCAAGTCTCGTTGGGTGAGTCGGTGCCCGGACGGATCAGTCCGAACGTCTCGCGGACCGCCTGCACGCCCGCCATGCCGGTCAGGAGTCCCATCTGGGCGGCGAATCGATCCGGGCTGACCAACGGACGATGGCGCCGAGTCAAGGCGTCGCCAAGTTGGACGGCTTGGAGGAGCGCGAGCTTGGAGCCGTCCACGAAGGAACCGCGATCAGCCGGATCGGCTTGGGGGATCGGTGGCCGATGACGGCCTCTGAACAGACGCGCTGTGACCTGAGCCCAGCAGTGCTCGGGGTTGACAGCTGTGATCTGGAGGCGCTCAGAGTAGAAAGTGGAGGGCATATGACTGTGTTGGTGGATCACAAGGTCGGGGCGGCGCGAGCGAGCCGCGACGTCGGGCGGGATCAGCACATGGATCGGCCCGTCCGCTGGGGGACGCATCCCCTCCGGCATGTCCACTCCGGCCAGTTGCAACACGGTGATATCGCACACAGCCGAGCCGTCCGGGCACACCATCAGGGCCGCGCGGGCACGGTCGGCCAGCGATGGCGCATCGGTGGGGGACGCTGGGAGGAAGTAGACCCCGCGCGACAACCTGGTCCCCTCCCGCACTGCCTGCCGCGCCTCGCGCTGCCGCAGGTTCCCGGTCCTGACGATCATGCCCATGTCAAGAAGGATCGAGGATCGCGAGGCGGCAGCGCCAGGGCCCGCGACGAATCTGTGGATAACCCCATCCGGTCGGCGGGCGCAGCGGGCGCGGATGGGCGAAACTTGCATGGATTTGCCTGGGCGGTCAAATCCCTGCGAGTTTGGCACGCGGTCGGAAAGGGTGGCCGATGCCGCCCACGCATCCACCTGCGCAAACGCTGGTTGCCGACCGAGCGGCATCGGGCAACGGGAGGCGGAACTTGCACGGATCCGCCCGGCCAAGCGAATCCCGGCGAGTTCGGGCCGCCAAGCCGGTCCGGAAACGAGCGGAAGCCGGTCGAAACCGGGCGCCAGCCCCCTCGCTTTGACCTGGGGTCCGCTGGCGATGTAGCCTAAATGCTCGTGTGCCCGCTCCGGCGGGCCATAGCGTTATTTCGACGCGCCCTCCAACCACTTCCGAAACAAACTTAGATGGAGTCCTAGTGCCCACTATCCAGCAACTAGTCCGCAAGGGCCGGACGCGCAAGGCCGTGAAGACCAAGACGCCCGCGCTGAAGGGGTCCCCGCAGCGGCGAGGCGTCTGCACGCGCGTGTACACCACCACGCCGAAGAAGCCGAACTCGGCTCTGCGCAAGGTGGCCCGTGTGCGCCTGTCCAACGGCATCGAGGTGACCGCCTATATCCCGGGCGTGGGGCACAACCTCCAAGAACACTCGATCGTGCTGGTCCGCGGCGGGCGCGTGCGCGACCTGCCGGGTGTGCGCTACAAGATCGTGCGGGGGGCACTGGACACCCAAGGGGTGCGCGGCCGCCAGCAGGGGCGCTCGCACTACGGAGCGAAGAAGGAGAAGGGCTGATGCCGCGCAAAGGTCCCGCGCCGAGGCGTCCGTTGGTCGGCGACCCGGTGTATGAAAGCCCCCTGGTGACCCAACTGGTCAACAAGGTGCTGTTGAGCGGCAAGAAGACCACCGCCCAGGCGATCGTCTACGGGGCGCTGGACGGAGCGGCGGAGAAGTCCGGAAGTGACGCCGTGACGTTGTTGAAGAGGGCGCTGGACAACATCCGGCCCTCGTTGGAGGTCAAGTCGCGCCGGGTCGGCGGCGCCACGTACCAGGTGCCGGTGGAGGTCAAGCCCGCCCGGGCGACCACGCTGGCGCTGCGCTGGCTGGTGGGGTTCTCCCGCGCCCGCCGCGAGAAGACCATGACCTTGCGGTTGATGAACGAGATCCTCGACGCGTCGAACGGCCTGGGCGCGGCCGTCAAGCGCCGCGAGGACACGCACAAGATGGCGGAAGCGAACCGCGCCTTCGCCCACTACCGCTGGTAGCCGGCCCGCAATTCGCACGATGCCGCGCCAAGACCCCCGGCTCCCACCCCACCACTTGCCTGGCCGGCTTGGGAACCAGGCTGGTGGCACGGCATCGTCGGTGTGGTCCTGAGGACCGGGGCGCGGACCGACGGGCGAACGGCAAAGCAGAGCAGATAGCGCAGAGCAAGAGAGATAGGTAAACGACGTGGCATTGGACGTGCTGACGGACCTGGGGCAGGTCCGGAACATCGGCATCATGGCGCACATCGATGCCGGTAAGACGACCGTGACCGAACGGATCTTGTTCTACACCGGCATCAACTACAAGATCGGCGAGACCCACGACGGCGCCTCGACCATGGACTGGATGGCGCAGGAGCAGGAGCGCGGCATCACCATCACCTCGGCCGCGACCACTTGTTTCTGGAAAGACCACCAGATCAACATCATCGACACGCCTGGGCACGTCGATTTCACCGTCGAGGTGGAGCGTTCGCTGCGGGTGCTGGACGGCGCCGTGGCGGTGTTCGACGGCAAGGAGGGGGTCGAGCCGCAGTCGGAGACGGTCTGGCGCCAGGCCGACAAATACAACGTGCCGCGCATCTGCTTCGTCAACAAGATGGACAAGATCGGCGCCGACTTCTTCTACACCGTCGGCACCATCGTTGACCGGCTGGGGGCGAAACCCCTGGTCATGCAGTTGCCGATTGGCTCCGAAGGGACTTTCCGGGGCGTTGTCGACATCCTCGAGATGCGGGCGCTGACCTGGGAGGGCGAAGTCCAGAAAGGCGAGGACTACCGGATCGAGGCGATCCCGGCGGACCTCCAAGCCGACGCGGAGCGCTACCGGGCCGAACTGATGGAGACTGTGGCGGAGGCCTCGGACGAACTGCTGGAGAAGTACCTCGAGACCGGCGAACTGTCGATCGCCGAACTGAAGCAGGGCATCCGCAAGATGACGGTCGCGGGCGAGATCTTCCCCGTCTTCTGCGGCTCGGCGTTCAAGAACAAGGGCGTCCAACCGATGCTGGACGCGGTGATCGACTTCCTGCCCTCGCCGCTGGAAGTGCCGCCGATGGTCGGCTTCGACCCCAAGAACGAGACCGTCGAGCTGGTCCGCGAGCCATCCTCGAAGGAGCCTTTCGCGGCCCTGGCGTTCAAGGTCGTGGCCCACCCCTTCTACGGCAAGCTCACCTATGTCCGGGTCTACTCCGGCCATGCGACCACCGGCACGCAGGTGCTGAACTCGACCAAGGGCCGCAAGGAACGGATCGGCAAGCTGTTCCAGATGCACTCCAACAAGGAGAACCCGGTGCCGGACATCACCGCCGGCCACATCTACGCCGTGATCGGGCTGAAGGACACCACCACCGGCGACACCCTGTGCGACGCGACCCATCCGGTCATCCTGGAGTCCATGACTTTCCCGGAGCCGGTCATCCAGGTGGCGATCGAGCCCAACTCGAAAGTGGACCAGGAGAAGCTCTCCACGGCCATCCAGAAACTGGCGGAAGAGGACCCGACTTTCCGGGTCTCGCTGAACGCCGACACCGGCCAGACCATCATCGCCGGGATGGGGGAACTGCACCTCGACGTCCTGGTGGACCGGATGCGGCGCGAGTTCAAGGTCGAGGCGAACATCGGCAAACCGCAGGTGGCGTACCGCGAGACCATTCGGCGCACGGTGCCACGGGTCGACTACACGCACAAGAAGCAGACCGGCGGCTCCGGCCAATACGCCAAAGTCCAGGTCGCGTTCGCGCCGTTGGCCCTGGACGGCGAGGCCACCTTCGAGTTCGAGAACAAAGTGGTGGGCGGCCGAGTGCCGCGCGAGTACATCCCGTCGGTCGAAGCTGGCATCATCGACGCGATGAGCTCGGGCCCGCTGGCGGGCTATCCGGTGGTCGGCGTGAAAGCAACCTTGCTCGATGGCCAGTATCATGAGGTGGACTCATCGGAGATGGCCTTCAAAATCGCCGGCTCAATGGTGTTCCGCGAGGGCGCCAGAAAAGCCGACCCGGCCTTGCTGGAACCGATCATGGATGTCGAGGTGCGGACCCCGGAGCAGTACATGGGGGACGTGATCGGCGACCTGAACTCCCGGCGGGGCCAAATCCAGCTGATGGAGGACGCCTCCGGCGTCAAAGTGGTGCGTGCCCACGTCCCACTGTCCACCATGTTCGGCTATGTCGGAGACTTGCGTTCCAAGACCCAGGGACGCGCGGTCTACACGATGCAGTTCGACAGCTATGCTGAAGTTCCCCGAAGCGTTGCTGAGGAGATCATCAAGAAGACCCGGGGCGAGTGAGTCCGAGGGGTCACCAGTAGTACAAAATAAGAGGAAACGACCCGTAGAAGGCCCACGCGCTCTGCGCTGGTTATACTGTCTCGTCCGGTTCATACGAACCGTTCGGCCCAGTGGCGCCGGATCAGGCACCGTCAGGTACAACTACCCAAGTCCTTAGGAGGGACCCAGTGGCTAAGGCTAAGTTCGAGCGGACTAAGCCGCACGTGAACATCGGCACAATCGGACACGTTGACCATGGCAAGACAACCTTGACCGCGGCCATCACCCGGGTGCTGCACGACGAATTCCCGGATCTGAATCCGTTCACCCCGTTCGATGAGATCGACAAAGCGCCGGAAGAGAAACAGCGCGGCATCACGATCAACATCGCACACGTCGAATACGAGACCGCGAAGCGTCACTATGCTCACGTCGACGCGCCGGGTCACGCCGACTACATCAAGAACATGATCACCGGCGCCGCCCAGATGGATGGCGCCATCCTGGTGGTGGGCGCCGACGACGGCCCCATGGCCCAGACCCGCGAGCATGTGCTCCTGGCCCGCCAGGTCGGCGTGCCGTCGCTGCTCGTGGCGCTGAACAAGTCCGACATGGTGGACGATGAGGAGATCCTCGAGCTGGTCGAATTGGAGGTCCGCGAACTGCTCAGCTCGCAGGGCTTCGACGGCGACAACGCCCCGGTGGTGCGCGTCTCGGCGCTGAAAGCCCTCGAGGGCGACCCGGAGTGGTCCAAGAAGGTCGCGGAACTGATGGACGCCGTCGACAACTACATCCCCGATCCGGTGCGCGACATGGACAAGCCGTTCCTGATGCCGATCGAGGACGTCTTCACCATCACCGGTCGCGGCACCGTGGTCACCGGCAAGGTCGATCGCGGCAAGCTGCCGATCAACTCGCAGGTCGAGATCCTCGGTCTGCGTCCCACCCAGACCACCATCGTCACGGGCATCGAGATGTTCCACAAGTCGATGGACGAGGCCTGGGCCGGTGAGAACTGCGGGCTGCTGCTGCGCGGCATCAAGCGTGAAGAGGTCGAGCGCGGCCAGGTCGTGGCCAAGCCCGGCACCATCACGCCGCACACCAACTTCGAGGCGCAGGTCTACGTGCTGAACAAGGACGAGGGCGGGCGTCACAACCCGTTCTACTCGAACTACCGGCCTCAGTTCTACTTCCGCACCACCGACGTCACCGGCGTCATCACGTTGCCGGAGGGCACCGAGATGGTCATGCCCGGCGACAACACCGAGATGACGGTCGAACTGATCCAGCCCATCGCCATGGAGGAGGGCCTCGGCTTCGCTATCCGCGAGGGCGGCCGCACCGTCGGCTCGGGCCGGGTCACCAAGATCATCAAGTAGCCGTTAGTTCTTTGCCCGATGCCGCTCGGTCGGCTCGGGTAGTTCGGTTCCGTTTGGGGGCCGGGTCGGGCTCGCGCCTGCCCGGCCCCTTTCGTTTTGACCACTGGGGCCGCTCGGCTCTGGACCGGGACTTCGGCGGGTTCTGGGGACGGCTTCGGGTCGGGGATTGTCCTCGGAACGGGTTTTGGTCCAAGTTCGGCCCGGCGGATGGCCGGATTGCGACTTCGGCGGGTTCTGGGGACGGCTTCGGGTCGGGAAGCGTCCCCGGAACGGGTTTTGGTCCTTGTCCACAGGCGAAATGATTCTGCCGATGCCGTGGTGCTGGGTTCCGGGACAATGGCGTGCGTGGCACGTCTCGATCCTCAGCTTCTGATTCAGGTCCTGGAAAAGGCCCGCGTGGCCACCGATCAGTGCCCATGCGGTGCCGTCACTGGCGCCGCCGGTCTCGCGCTCATTGGCTGCGAACTGCCTCGCGACCTCGAACGGGAGGCCGTCGACGGACCGGTTCGTCTCAGCGCCGATTGGGCGTCCGACCGCCGCAGCCCGGTGGCGGTGAGGCGCCACCGCGATCCGCTGCCGCCGTGGCTGACGCTGGACGGCGTCCCAATCGCCAGCCCAGCGGATTGCTTGGTTGAGTTGGTCGCCAGTCACCTGCCTGCCGACTACTGCGTACCGTTCGCTGCTCGCAGGCCGTGGGCCGATCTCAGCGTGACCGGCCAGCGGCGCCGACTCAGGCGAATCCTCGAATTGGATGGTCAGCCGTGGCCGCTGACCCGTTTCACGCGTTCTCCCGACCGCGAGTTCCTGAACCTGATCATGGTGGCCGATGGGCTGATGAGGCGCAAGAACCCGATCATGTCCAAACAGGAACTGGAACGCGGCCTGGACGCTCTGGGCCGTCGGCCGGGAATCCGGGGCGCCCAGTTGGTGGTGAGCCTGGCCGAGCCGGGCACCGACTCGGTCCCCGAGACCTGGGTGCGCGTCGTCATGCGGGACGCCGGTCTGCCCCGAGGAATCCCGAACCGGCCCGTCCGGGACGAATCCGGCGTGGTCGTCCGCTCCGATGACCTGGGCGTGGAGGGATACCCAATGGCGGTGGAATATCAGGGCGGCTATCACTTCAAGGACGCTGAGCAGGCGTACCTCGACATGGAGCGGCGCGAGCAACTGCGGTCCTTGGGCAGGACCATGATCGAGGTCGGCTACAAGGACCTGCCCGACCAGACCCGCCTGATTCGCCGCATCGCAACCGAGATCGCGCTCTTCGAAGGATGGCGGTTGCCCAAGGCTCCAAGTTGACCGACCAGGTGGTGTCCCCGGAACGGGTTTTGGTCCAAATTCGGCTTGGTGGACGGCCGGATTGCGACTTGGGAGGGTTCTGGGGACAGTTTCGGGTCGGGGATTGTCCCCGGAACGGGTTTTGGTCCGAGTTGGGCTCGGTTGGCGGTCGGATTGGGACTTCGGAGGGTTCTGGGGACAGTTTCGGGCCGGGATTTGTCCCCGGAACGGGTTTTGGTCCAAGTTTGGCTTGGTGGATGGCCGGATTGGGACTTCGGCGGGTTCTGGGGACGGTTTCGGGCTGGGGATTGTCCCCGGAACGGGTTTTGGTCCAAGTTCGGCCCGGTTGGCGGCCGGATTGGGACTTCGGCGGGTTCTGGGGACAGTTTCGGGTCGGGGGTTGTCCCCGGAACGGGTTTTGGTCGAAGTTTGGCCCGGTTTGCGGCCGGATTGGGACTTGGGAGGCTTCTGGGGACAGCGGGGCGGCACTCAGGCGCGGTGGTAGACGGCGAGCGGCCAGCCGTCGGCGTCGATCACGCGGACGGGCGTGTCGTAGAGATCGCTTAGCAGGTCGGCGCGGATCAGGTCGCGGGGCGGACCTGCGGCGACCACGCGGCCGGACCGCATGGCCACCACCAGGTCGGCGTAGGCCGAGGCGTAGTTGACGTCGTGGATGACCACCGCCACCGTCTTGCCCAAAGTGTCGCAGGCCTCCCGCAGCAACCCCATCAGCGCAGTGGCGTGACGCAAGTCGAGCGAATTAAGCGGCTCATCCAACAGGACATAGGGGGTGTCCTGCGCGAAGACCATGGCGACACAGGCGCGTTGCCGCTGGCCACCGGACAATTCGTCCAAGAACCGGTCGGCCAGCGCCGCCGTCCCCGTCAGGTCGAGCGCCCGCGCCACAGCGGCGTGGTCCTGAGCGCCCAGCCGACCGCCGCAGTGAGGGAACCGGCCCAGACGGGCCAGCTCGACCACCGTCAGGCGCGCGCTGAAGTGGTTGTCCTGCCGCAACACCGCTAGCTGCTTAGCCAGAGCCCGTGAGTCTGCGCTGACCACATCCAGTCCGCCAACCCGCACGCGACCGGAGTCGGCTTGGACCAGGCGTCCTATGACGCTCAACAGAGTCGATTTGCCCGCGCCGGTGGGGCCGACCAGGGCGGTCAACGCACCAGCCGGAAGTGTCACGGACGCGCCGTCCAGAGCGGTCAGGTCGCGGTAGGACTTGGTGACGGCTTCGGCCTGGATCATCGCCCGCCGCTCCTGATCAGGTGGACCAAGAAGACCAGACCGCCAGCGAATTCGATGATGACCGTCACCAGACCGGCGGCGTCGAAGACGTGCCGCAAGACGAAATAGGCGCTCAACAGGACCGCCGTCCCCACCGCCACGACCGCCGGCAGCACCAGGGCGTGGCGCCCGACGCCGGTCAACTGGTAGGTCAAAGTGGCGGCCAGGAAGCCGAAGAAGGTCATGGGGCCGACCAACGTGGTCGAGACCGAGATCAACACCGCCACCAGCACCAAGCCTGTCAACAACTCGCGACGGTGACGCAAGCCCAACGAGATGGCGGTGTCGCGCCCGAGGGCGATCACGTCGAGATGGTGGCGCCAGGCCCACACGCCGCCCACGGCCACCGCTACGATCGCGGCGCCGACCGGCAGGTACGACCCGTGGGCGTTGGCGATGTTTCCGAACAGCCGCGCCGACAGAAGGTCGAAATCGGACGGCGTGAGCAACCGTTGCATCAGCGTCGAGGCGGCCCGGAACCCCAGGCCGATCACCACGCCGACCAGCAGCGTCACCCGGATGGCCAGTCCCGAGCGGGTCAACAGCCAGCCGTACAGCCCCACCGCGAACGCCACCATCAGGGCCGATTGCGCAAACGCCTTCCCCAACGGGTCCCCGCCCGCGAGGACGGTCGCGCCGAAGAAGAAGATGGTCGCCGTCTGCATCAACGCGTACAACGCGTCGAACCCCATGATCGAGGGCGTCAGCACCCGGTTCGACGTGATCGTGTGGAACACCACCGTCGCCACGCCCTGCGCCACCGCCACCACGACGATCACGCCGACCGCCACAGCCCGCATCTTGAGCACGGTCAAGCGTCCAGGGGTGCCCGGCGCCGCGGGGTTGTCGAAGCCCAGGACCAACGCCGCAGCGACCACGGCCACGCCCGCGGCGAGCAACGTGACGGTCCTCGCCCGGCGTCTCAGCCGTCGTTCAGCCGGGGTGCGCATGGCTTTGCCTCGCCTCGACCAGCCCCTGTCCGATGCCGTCTGGCCGACCTCCGCCCGCATCGCGGCGCCCTGGCTGGCCGTCAGGTCTGGCGTCGCGGCCGCGACCGGTGGGGCGAGCGGGCGAGGAGCCCGGATGGGCCGCGCGCCCGTGCCCAGTTCAACGTCCGCGGCCACGTTGCCACCTCAACACCACGACCAGGAACACGACCGCGCCGATCACTGCCAGGATCAGCGAGACGGGCACCTCGAAAGGGGCAACCACCAACCGGCCCAGGATGTCACAGGCGGTGATCAGCCCGATCCCGCCCAGGGCCACCCAGGGCAGCGCCCGCCGTAAGTCGTCGCCCAGGCGGAGCGAAACCAGGTTCGGGACCACGAGGCCAAGGAAGGGCAGGAATCCCACTACCACCGTGGTGACACCGGTCGCCACGGCCACCAGCCCGGTGCCCAGGGCGACCGTGGCCCGGTAGTTCAAGCCGAGGCCGGTCGCCATGTCCCGTCCCAGGCCCGCCACCGTCAGCCGTCGCGCCAGGATCAGCACCGCCACCGTCACGCCGGCCACGATCCATTCGAGCTCGTAGCGTCCCCGCACCACCGGCGTGAAAGAGCCCATGAACCAAGTGGTGATCATCTGCAGGTAGTCGGTCTTGACCGCCAGGTAAGTGGTCGCGGCTCCCACCACCGACCCGAGCATGATCCCGATCAGCGGCACCGTGAACGGGTCGCGCGCCCGGACCCGCCGGATCATGGCCATGAAGACCACCGATCCGGCGAACGCCGCTGCCGAGGCAGCCAGCATCTTGATCGGCAGCGAAGCCGTCGGCAGGGCCAGGGTGACAGCCAGCAGCCCGAGCCCGGCCCAGTCGGAAGCGCCGGTGGTGGTCGGTTCGACGAACTTGTTCTGCGTCAGCAACTGCATCACCAAGCCGCTCACCGCCATGGCGCAACCGGCCAGCATCAGCGCCGCCGTGCGCGGCAGCCGTGTGATCCAGAGCATCTCCCCGCCGCCCTCAGCGCCGAGGTCGTACTGGCCCACCAGCACCGACACGACCAACAAGACCAGGACGATGCCGCCCGCCACGGCCAGCGCGCCCCGCCGCCCTGCGGCGCCCACCTGCTTATCAGCCCGCTGCCTCGAAGCCCGCTGGAGCGGGCCTGGCCCCGCAGGGGTCTGGCGGGCAGGCCAGGATACGACCGGGACGGCGCTTCGGGTGGACAGGTCAGACGGCATCGGCCGCCTTGAAAGCTTTCGCGATCTGGTCGTACAAAGCGGTGTAGGCGAAGATGTCCTCGGTCAAGTAGAAGCTCGGGTCGAGGTAGATGACCTGGTCCTGGGCGACGGCCGGGACCCCGGCCAAGGCTTCCGACTGGCCGATCAGCTCCTTGGCGGCGATCGCGCCGGACTCGCCCACGGCGCCGTCGCGGTCCAGCACGATCAGCCAATCGGGCGCGGCGGCGGCGATGGCTTCGACTGAGATGTCGTCCCCGTGGGACTGGTCCGAGGCCTCCTTGTCGATGCCCGGTTTGAGGCCGAGCGCGGGGAAGACCACCCCGACCGAGCGGCCGGTCGTGGGCGCGGCGTAGGAGATCTTGCCTCCGGAGGTGAGCAGTCCCACCACCGTGTCGGAGCCGTTGTAAGCGTCCTTGGCGGTGCCGACCGACCGGTCCAGGGCGTCGATGGCTTGTTGGGCTTCGGCCTCGCGGTCGAAGATCTGCCCCAGCGCCGCCATCTCCCGCTTGATCTCCTGGTTCAGGTCCTCGCCGTCGCGAGGGCTCAACTCGATCACCGGGACGCCGGGGTTCTGCTGCGTGATGGCGTCGTAATGGCTGGCGAAGCGCATCCCGCCGATGATCAGGTCGGGCTCGGCGGCGACTATCACCTCGAGGTTCGGCTCGCGATGCGTGCCCACGTCCGGGAGGTCCTGGTCCTCGGAGTACTTCGGGAAGACGCCGTCTCCCATCAGCGACTTCGGCGCCGCGACCAGTTCGACGTCCCACTGGGCCAGGGCCTCGAAGGCGCGGTTGTCGAGCGCGACCACGCGGGACGGCCTGACGGGCACGGTGACCAGGCCATGGTTGTCCTCGATCTCGATGGTGGCTTGCGCGGTGGGTTCCTGACTGGGACCGCCGCTGCCGTTGGCGGCGCCGGCGTCCGTGTTGGACGCGGAGCCGCAGGCGGCCAGCGCCACTGCGGCGACGGCGGCCAAGGAGGCCAGCCCGGCCTTCGGGATCAGCCGGTTGCGCCCCGCGCCGTCGGCGTTGGCGGCGGCGCCCCTGCCGGTTCCGTTCGCGAAGACTCGTTGAAGAGCGCGTTTGGCGGGCGCTGCGCCGAAAGCGACTTCGCGAACACGGGTTTGCGTCTGACGCCAACCCGTGTTCCAGCGGTGAGACGGTTGGTTGGGACGGAGCATTAGGGACCTTTCTGTCGATCTAGTCAGGCGCCCAACGGGCCGCCGTGAGATCGCACCCCGAGGGTGCGGCCGTCCAGGCGACCGGAGCCCCGGGGGAGGGCTCTTTGATTAGGCCAGCCTAACCTAAGCAAGAATGGCGAGATTGTCCAATCGGCGGCTTCTCAAAAGGCGAGATGTGACCTGAGTCATAGTCGGTCAAACCGGCCCGCGAGGGCAGACTGGTCCCGTGCAGATGGCTCCGAGCGACCGAACGGCCCCCGATTACCACTGGTCCTGCGTCTACCGGCGAATGGCTGGCGAGGCCGAGGCCATGCGGGGAAGGCGCTCTGCCTGCCCCGGCCACCGTTCAGGGCTCGCCCACAGCCCAGCGACGGGCCGCCGCTCCGAGCACTCGGACCAGCCGAACCGCCAGGACCAGCCGAGCCACCATGACAGCCAGGACCGGCCAGGTCGCCAAAACCGCCATCAGGTGGAGGCGGACTCGTGGCGCCAGCACCGACCGGACAATCCGCCCAACCGCTATCCGCACCCCTCCGCCGGTCCGTACCCAGGCCTTCCGGGCCGTCCCGCCCGGCGCCAGGTGCGCCGAGCCGAACGGACGGCCCTGGTGCTCGGCTCCACCGGCCTGGCCGTCGCGGTGGTCCTAGGGCTCATAGGGGCCTGGAGCTACGCCCTGGTCGGTGCCTGGGCCGTCGTGTCCGTGACGTACCTGGCGGGCGTGTGGCGCGGCATCGGACATCTGAGCGGCCGCCAAACCGCCGATCACGCGACCCAGGACGATCCGGGCCGTCGCGCAATGGAGATCATGCTGGTCGTGGCGGCGGTGGCCTCCCTGGCCAATGTGGTCTACGTCCTCGCGGCCTCGCGGGACCTGACCGGAGCGGCAGCGACCTGGCACGCCGTGGGGGCGCTCGTCTCGGTGGCGCTGAGCTGGGCGGTGATCCACACCCTCTTCACGTTGCGGTACGCGCGGCTCTACCATCAGCGCGGCCGAGGGATCGACTTCAACTCGGACGCCCTTCCGACCTACCTCGACTTCGCCTATGTGGCTTTCTCGGTGGGCATGACCTACCAGGTCTCGGACACGGCTGTCTCGCTGGCCCCGATCCGGCGTCAAGTCCTGCGGCACGCACTGCTGTCCTACCTGTTCGGCACCGTGGTCCTGGCGACCGCCATCAACCTGGTCGCGGGCCTGGTGCGATAGGACCTGTTTGGCGCGCCAAGCGGGCTCAGCGACAGAACCAGGCGGACCACGGGTATTACGGTCCCCGCGCGGGCGGCCGCGCCTTCGATGCGGACAGGGCCGCCAATGCCGGATAGGATTGGATGAAATCCTGTCAGGCTCTACAAAGGAGTGTGTTGTGGAGGAATCACAGCCCTCAGAATTCCAGTTCGAGATCGAGCAGGTCTTCTTGTTTGAGGACAAGGGGACGGCGATCTCGGGTCTAGTCGAGTTGGGAAGGATCGTTCCTGGTCAGGCCATTGACATACATGGCCTGCACGCCAAACGTCACGGTCGGATCGACAGCATCGTCAAGGACGCCGAGCGGGTCGAGGAGGCCACGCCGGGCCACGTCTGCACACTGCTGGTGACGGAGTTGACTCCGGGCCACATCGGCCCCGGCATGCTGGCGACTCACGCCGGGGGCGAGCGGCACAAGGAACTGCGCGAGCGTGTGCCCAGGCAGCGCCCGTCGCTGGTCGCCTGAACCAGCTGCGGCCTGAGCCGACCGGTGGTCCGAACGGCGGTGTTCGGGCCGGGGTGGGCTGGTCGGCGCGGTTGGCCGGGCACGGGCGGGGCTGCCGGTCACGCCTTGACGGCCCCACGGCACGGGGCGAAGATGTCCGATGCCGCGCCCCAAGTGGCCGCGCCCGGTGAGCCAACCACCGGGCCGAGTTAGCGTCGGGCGAGATTTTCTGGCAAGATATAGCGGTTGCCCGGCACCAGTCGGGTGGCCCTCGGTCCCGATTGAGCACGCCCGCGTGCTCGCGGCGGCCGGGACCGGACCCTCGATCAACGTGAGCGAGCGGCGGAGCTATGAGCCGCAGGCGCGACACGCCCGAGCGCGGGGGGCGGTCCAAACCATAATCAGGAACGAAAACTTAGGAGATGGGCCACGGCATGGCTGGACAGAAGATCCGGATACGGCTGAAGTCGTATGATCACCAGGTCATCGACTCGTCGGCGCGGAAGATCGTCGAGACGGTGACCCGCGCGGGCGCCACCGTGGTCGGTCCGGTGCCGCTGCCGACCGAGAAGAACGTCTACTGCGTGATCCGGTCTCCGCACAAGTACAAAGACAGCCGTGAGCACTTCGAGATGAGGACGCACAAACGGTTGATCGACATAATCGACCCCACGCCGAAGGCGGTGGACAGCCTGATGCGGCTGGATCTGCCAGCGGACGTGAACATTGAGATCAAACTGTAGCGACCGGCGAGGACTGACGAGAAGATGACTACCGTTTCCCAGAAAGTACGCCCCAAGGCGGCGCTGCTGGGCACCAAACTTGGCATGACCCAGGCGTGGGACGCCGATGGCCATGTGGTGCCGCTCACCGTCATCGAAGTGGGCACGAACGTGGTGGCGCAAGTGCGCACCGAAGCCGTGGACGGCTACAGCGCCGTCCAACTGGCTTTCGGCCAGGTCGACCCGAGGCGCGTCACCCAACCGCTGCGCGGACACTTCGCCAAGGCTGAGATCGCGCCCCGCCGTTACCTGGCGGAGGTCAGGCTGACCGATGCCGAGTCCTACGAGCCCGGACAGGAGCTGACCGCCGAGGTCTTCGAGACCGGGCAACTGGTCGATGTCACCGGGACCACCAAGGGCAAAGGCACCGCCGGTGTCATGAAGCGACACGGTTTCGCCGGTGTCGGGGCCTCCCACGGCGCGCACCGCAACCACCGCAAGCCTGGTTCCATCGGCGCTTGCGCCACGCCGGCCCGTGTGCTCAAAGGCATGCGAATGGCCGGCCGGATGGGCCACGCCCGCCACACCACGCTCAACCTGCTGGTGCACGGCGTGGACCTGGAGCAGGGACTGATCCTGGTCAAGGGCGCGGTGCCGGGGCCGAAGGGCGGCTTGGTGCTGGTCCGCTCGGCGGTGAAGGGAGCCTGATTCCAATGTCGCAAGTCGAGATCCTGGACGCCAGCGGGGACAAGGCCGGAACCGCCGACCTGCCCGACGCCGTGTTCGACGTTCCGGTCAACGTTCCGCTGATCCACCAGGTAGTGGTGGCGCAGCGGGCGGCGGGCCGCCAAGGCACCCACGCCACCAAGACTCGCGGCCAAGTCTCTGGCGGCGGTCGCAAGCCCTACCGGCAGAAGGGCACTGGCCGCGCCCGCCAGGGCTCGATTCGCGCGCCGCAGTTCGTGGGCGGCGGCGTGGTCCACGGCCCGCAGCCGCGCGACTACGCCCAGCGCACCCCGAAGAAGAGGACGGCCGCCGCCTTGCTCGGGGCTCTGTCGGACCGCGCGCGCAATGATCGCGTCCATGTGGTGGCCGG
>JAISCU010000279.1 GCA_031265345.1 Bifidobacteriaceae bacterium | reverse complement strand
GCCAGCGCCGTCTTCGTGGCGTCCGGCGTGCGCGGCATGGAACGCGGCACCATGTCGGAGCAGCGGAACCCGGACGGCACGGAGCCGTTGGCCCACATGGAGTTGGTGCGGCTCGCAGTGCCCCGGCGAGTCTTCACGTTGTCGCAGGTCAGTTACGCGATAGACCGGGTCCGCTGGCTCTACGCCAACCGCCGTCTGGTGGGCGGCCTGCGCTGGCAAGAGGAGCCGGAGATCCTGCGGTTCTTCTACGGACGCTTGGAGCCCATCGGTGACTGGCCGCAGGAGCTGGTCGCCAAGTTCCGGGCGGACTTCGGCGACTCGCTCTAGCGGGGTTCCGACCGAGACGTCCGGTCGCCCCGGACGCAGCGTTGTGACATCGGTCGGGCCGGGGTTCCGCGCGACTCCGGAGGCCAATAGTCGACGCGCGAATCAGCCCTTCATCCCTGGCCCACGACACGGCATCGGGCACGGATGTCCGCTACTGGCTGGAGCTCGTCCCAGTTCATTGAAACGATCAGTGATCTCCTCGCGCCAGCGGTCAACGTTCTGGAGCATCATCGCTGCTCCTTGGTTCGATGGATGTTGTGTCGCGTCGGCCTGGCGAGCGTCCGGCCAGCAGCGCCCGGGCCGCTGTGGTGTCGGTGACGAGCGAACGGACGATCCCGGAGGCCACAGCGGCGCGGACGGCGTCGGCTTTCCGGGCGCCGCCCGCGACCGCGATCACGTCTGGGATGGCGCGCAGCTGCGCGGCCGTGGCGCCGATGCATAGTTCCTCGACCTCGCGCACGGCGCGGGCGTCGTCGGCCAGGACGATCCCGCCGACGTCCGCCGCGATGGCGCGAGGCGCGGGCAGCGAGCCGATGATCCCGGCCAGGGCCGGGTTGTCGCGCAGTTCCGAGTCGGGCGGGTCCCAGCTTCCGACCGCCACCCAGGCGACGGTGACCTCGGGGATCTTCGCCAGGGTGCGCTGGATGTCCGCTTGGCGCCGCAGCACCCGCGCGGCGGCTGGGTCCGAGGCCAGCAGCGGGCAATAGAGCGGGTAGACCGGCGCGTTGCAGGTCTTGGAGAAGCGCCGGACCACCTCCACGGCTGTCGCTTGGATCGGCCCGGCGGCGCCCGAGAGCTGCACCACCCCGGCGGCGGTCATCGGCTCGACCGCTCCAGCCATCGCCCCCAGCGTCCGCCCGGCGGTCATCCCCACCACCGCCTCGGGCGTGATGATCTCGCTGGCCAGCGCCGCAGCCGCCCGGCCCAGGCATTGCCGCACCGTGGCCGCGTCCGCGCTCGGCGTGTTCACGACGACAGCCCGCCGCAGCCCCAGGCTTTCCTTGAGCGCCAGCGACAGGTCTTGGTCCACGGGACCCGGCAGTTCAACTACGAATTTGACGATGCCGCGCTCCCGAGCTTGGTCCAGCATCCGGGCCACCTGGAAGCGGCTCAGCCCCAGCTCTTCGGCGATCTCCACTTTCGAGCGCTGCTCCACGTAGTGGCGGCGGGCGACGAAAGCTAGCTGGAGCTGGCGTTCCGGGCCCATGGCCGCCTCCTGGCTTTCCGCTCGCGTTCCGGTCGAGTCCCATTTCGCCCTTTGCGATCCGGTGCGACCGGTCGGGCGTCGCGTTCACCTTCCTGCCGGGCTCCGCTCGGGGCGTCGCTCGTTTGAGCACCAAGCGTAGTCAGATGAGCGCTTCGCCGCTAGGGTTCAAGCACAAGTCGTCGGCACTGTTCCAGCGCCGGCCGGACCCCGGCGGCGCCTCGAAGGGCAACGGCGAGGTCCAAGCGCGAGAATCGGAGACAGCTATGAAGTCAGTGACAGGCCTGAGGTCAATGCCAGACGCGATGCGGGCCAGCGTCCTCAAAGCCCAAGGCGAGATCGCCCTCGAAGAAGTCCCGGTCCCAAAGCTCGACCCCGACCAAGTCCTGGTGAAAGTCGAGGCGGTCGGGGTCTGCGGCTCGGACGTGCATTACTACAAACACGGCCGGATCGGTGACTTCGTGGTCAACAGCCCGCTGATCCTGGGCCACGAGGCGGCGGGCAGGATCGTCGCGACGGGCGAACAAGTGCCCAAGGCCCGAATCGGCCAGAGGGTGTCGATCGAGCCGCAACGGGCCTGCCGCACCTGCCCGCAGTGCAAAGCTGGCCGCTACAACCTCTGCCCCAAGATGGAGTTCTACGCCACCCCGCCGGTCGACGGCGCCTTCGCCGAGTACGCCCTCATCCAGCAGGACTACGCCTTCCCGCTGCCTAACGGAGTGTCAACCGAGGCGGGAGCGCTTTGCGAACCGTTGTCGGTCGGCATCTGGAGCGCCCTGAAGGCCGGCATCGCGCCCGGCAGTTCCGTGCTGATAGCAGGAGCCGGACCTATCGGAGTCATCATGGCCCAAGTGGCGCGGGCTTATGGCGCGACCGCAGTCACGGTCTCCGACCCGATCCGGGCGCGCCGCGAGCAAGTCCTGTCCTTCGGCGCGACCGCCGTGGTCGATCCGGCTCAAGACGACATCCCCAGCCTGGGCCTGGACGCCGACGCGTTCATCGACGCGGCGGGCTCCGAGCAGGCCATCCGCGACGGCATCGCCGCCCTGGGGCCGAACGGCCGGGCCGTGCTGGTCGGCATGGGGGCCGACGACCTGCTCCTGCCGGTCGCGCGCATCCAAGCCAGGGAACTGACCGTGACGGGCATCTTCCGGTACGCCAACACCTGGCCGGTCGCCCTGGGGCTCATTGCGTCGGGCCGCGTCGATATGGACGCCCTCGTGACCGACCGCTACGCCCTGGCCGAGGTGCCTGCCGCCCTGACGGCATCGGGCAAGCCTGAAAACCTCAAAGTGATAGTCCAGCCCGACCGCTGAGCGCCCCGCAGCATCGGCGGACGCGTCCCAAACCCGTGCCAACTCGACCCGGTCGGCCTGTTGGCAGGGGTTTGGTACCACCGACGGGTTCGACGCCGACGCGACCAGGGTCGTGACCTGCGGCGATGCGGATAACCGGGCGGGCGGCATTGGCGGGCGCGTCCCAAACCCGTGCCAACTCGGCCCGACCGCCCTGTTGGCAGGGGTTTCGTACCGGTTCGAGGACTCGGACGGCGCGGCGGCCCGGCCGAGCGGCATCGTCCACCGAGAGCCGGAAATCAGGTCAACCCCGCGCGCGTGGACGGACCGACGCACCGCCCGCGAACCGCGTGTCAAGTGACGCCTGCCGCCAGGCCGGGCGCTCACACGGCGCTGTAGCCGCCGTCGACCAGGAGCACGGAGCCGGTGATGAACGATGCCGCCGGGGAGGCCAGGAACACCACCGAGGGCGCGATCTCGCTCGGCAGGGCGGCCCGCTGCATGGGCACGTCGTCCACCCAGCGCTGCTTGAACTCGGGCCGGTCGATGGGCGTCATGTCGGTGCGGACGTAGCCCGGCGCGACGGCGTTGACGCGGATATTGAACGGTGCCCATTCGACCGCCAAGGACCTGGTCAGGTGGTGCACGGCGGCTTTGGAGGCGTTGTAGGCGGGTTGCCATTGCGGGCGGTTGACAATGCCGCCGGACATCGAGCCGATGTTGACTATGGCCCCGCCGCCAATCGACTTCATGTGCTTCGCCACGGCCACGGAAGTTCTGAACACGGCCGTCAGATTGACGTCGAGGACCTGGTCCCATTCCGAATCGAGAACTTCGAAAGAGGGACGGTGGAAGCACACGCCCGCATTGTTGACCAGGACGTCGATTTGGCCCAGGCGGTCTATGGCTTGGGCGGTCATCGCCTCGAGTTGGTCGCGGTCGCGAAGGTCGGCCTGGATCGGGGTGAGGGCGATCCCTTGAACCGCCGCTTCCCCGACTGCCTCCTGGCTGGCTTGCCCGTCGCGGCCCACGATTGCTACCTGCGCGCCGGCCTGGGCCAACGCGAGGGCTTCCGCCTTGCCGATGCCCCGGTTGCCGCCCGTGACCAGGGCTGATTTCCCCGCCAGGGAGAAGGGGGAGCCTGGCGCCGCTGGGGTCGCCTTTGGGGTCGTCGGCCGGGTCGTTGCCGGAGTCGTCGCTGACGTTACGCCTGATGTCGCCGTTGCTGATGTCGCTGCCATTGTCATTACTGTTCCCTGTCGGTGCGTCGAATCGTGGTGGGGCCGTGAACCAGTCTGCCGGGTCCTTCGAGGGCCTTCGGTCCCTTCAGTCCCTTCAGTCCTCCGGGCACGTTCAGAACGGTGACGCCCGCCAGCACCAGGACTATTCCCAGGATCATGATCCAGTCGGGCCGTTCGTGGTAGATCGCGAACCCCCAGACGGCGGCGCAGACCGGATCGATGGAGGCCAGGATCGAGGCCGTGCCGGTCTCCATGAACCTCATGCCATAGGTGAACAGCATGTACGGCAGCACCGACGCGAACAGGCTGTGCGCCACCAGCAGGAGCGAGACTTCGGCGGGCGCCTGGCCCAGGCTGCGCGTGATCGCCCCGAAATCGGTGAAGGGCGCGGTGAAGATAGTGCCGAAGACGAAGCTGTAGAAGGTGATGGTGAGGGAGGAATAGCCCAGATTGATCCCCACCCGCGTCATGATTCCGTACAAAGCCCACCCGAGGCCTCCCGCCAGGCCAACGGTCAGCCCCAACACCGAGAAGCTCGGGCCGGCCGAGCCAGGACCGGCGGTGCCGTCGCCAAAGATTCCGCTGGTCAACACGCAGCCTCCGAACACGATCACCAGGGCTTGCAGTTTCGCTGCCGTGATCGGCTCGTGGAACAGCGGCGCGGACAAGAACAGGACGAACACCGGCGCCGCCGCCAGCAGGATCGACGCCAGCGCGAGCGAGTTCATGATGATCGACAGGCTGTAGAACAGGTTCAGCATGACCGCGCTGGCCAGCCCTCCGATCACGAAGCACCACAAGTCGCGCGGTCGCACCCGGCAGTGGCGTAAACCGCGGGTTGCTGCGAAGAAGCCGAAGATCACCAACACGGCTATGGACATGCGTGCGAACACGATGGTCATGGCACCGTATCCGTAATCGGTCAGCGCGCGCACGAACAAGCCGATAGAGCCCCACATGCAGCCCGCGATGAGGACGGCCGCGACCGCCTTGGGATTGGTCTTCTTCGCGTCGGGGGAGACGTCCACTTGGAACCCTTCACAATCCTGCGCCGCGCGCCTGCTGCCCGCGACTGCCACGCCCCGCCCACCAGCCTAGATTCGTCGGGGCCGCGGGGACCGGGACAGGCGTCGACTCCGGCGACGATGGCGCGAGGCGGTGTCCGGAAGTCCCTGGAACTCGGGTCGGCGGCGAGTTGGAGCCAGTTGTGGACAAGGCGGAGCCGGGGAGGGCGGGGGCGCGGGACGGGGCCGACCCGCTGACCTGCGCGGACGCTGGTCGCCGACCGGGCGGCATCGGGCAGAGTGTCCGGAAGCCCCTGGAACTCGGGTCGGCGGCGAGTTGGAGCCAGTTGTGGACAAACCGAAGGCGAAACAACGGGACCGCACCACGGCAGGATCCAAGGCGCGCGAAAAGGGGCCGCACCCCTCACCGCAAGGGAGGAGGCACGGCCCCGAAGCCGACACGACGGTGCGCGCTGGCGCCCCTACCGGCACGCACCGCCGCCGGCACGCGCCACAGCCGGGCGCGGTCCGCCGAAGCGCCATTCCGTCGAAGGCCGGGCCACCGGAGGCCGCCCGCCCCAAGTGTCACCTCGCCAAAGGCCGCCCGGCCGTAGTGTCAGCCGGCCGGGTAGAAGCCCGAGGGCGACTCCGACAGGTTGATCATGATGTTCTTCTGCTGGGTGTAATGCTCCAAGATGACCTTGTGCGTCTCTCGGCCAATCCCGGAGGCCTTGTAGCCGCCGAACGGCGCGCCCGCCGGAATCGCGTTGTAGGTGTTGATCCAGACCCGACCGGTCTCAATGCCCCGCGCGACGCGGATAGCCCGGTTGATGTCCCTGGTCCAGACGGCACCGCCAAGCCCGTAGACGGAGTCGTTGGCCATCGCGACCACTTCTTCCTCGGTCTTGAACTTGATGATCACGGCGACCGGCCCGAAGATCTCCTCCTGGGCCACCTTCATGTCGTTCGTGACGTCGACCAGGAGGGTGGGCTGCATGAACGCGCCCTTGGCCAACTCCGCGCCGGGAGCGCGCTCGCCGCCCACCGCCACTTTGGCGCCTTCGGCCTTGCCCTCGGCGACCCAACCGAGGATCTGGTCCAACTGGTTCTGATCCACCTGGGAGCCCATCTGCGTGTCCGGCTCCCAAGGCAGGCCGACCTTGATCCTCTTGAACGCCTCGACGGCATCGGCGACGAACTTGTCGTAGATGTCCTCGTGGACAAAGACCCGTGAGCCCGCGCAGCAGACCTGACCTTGGTTGAACAGGATGCCGAGCTGCAGCCCGTCCATGGCCATGTCCCACTTGGCGTCCGGGAAGTAGATGTTGGCCGATTTGCCGCCCAACTCCAAGGTGGCCGGGATCAGGCGGTCGGACGCGGCGCTCGCCACGGCGCAACCGATCTCCGTCGAGCCGGTGAAGGCCAGCTTCCGGAAGCCCTTGTGGTCCAGTATGGCCTGGCCGGACTTGGAGCCCTTGCCGGTGACCACATTGAACACGCCCTTCGGCAGCACGTCGCCCACCAGCCGCGCCAGTTCGAGCACGCTCAGCGAAGTCAGTGACGACGGCTTGAAGACGGTGCAGCACCCGGCAGCCAGCACTGGCGCCAGCTTCCAGGCGGCCATCAGGAACGGGAAGTTCCAGGGCACGATCTGCCCCACCACCCCGATCGGCTCGCGCAGGACCAGCGACAGGGTCTCCTCGTTCAGGAGCGTGGCGGTTCCCTCTTCGGTCCGCACCGCGCCAGCGAAATAGCGGAAATGGTCCGCGGCGAACGGGATGTCGATGGCGCTGGTCTCGCGGATCGGCTTGCCGTTGTCGAGCGACTCGACCAGCGCCAGGTGTTCGGCGTTGGCGTCGATGATGTCCGCGATCTTGTCCAGTATGGCGGCGCGATCCGCCGGTTCGACCTTCTTCCATGACTCGAAGGCCGCCCAGGCCGCGTCCACCGCGGCGTCGACGTCCTCCTTGGTTGCTTCGGCCACACGGGCGAGCTCCTCACCATTGGCCGGGCAGGTGCTGACGAACGTGGCGCCGTCGGAGGCCGGACGCCATTGGCCGTCGATGTACAAATCGTAGGTTTCTTGTAGATCGGCTTTGATCATTTGGATACCTTTCATGAAGGGCTTGGGTTAGGTTGGGCACTTCCAGACTATCCCGCCCGGGGGACCTTTGTCACGCTTTTTCGGTGGCCGAGTTGGCGCGCGTATTGGCTGGTCAAACTGATGATTTCGATGCACGATGCCGCTTGGTCCGGTTGGCTGCCCCCGTTCGGCTACTACCTGGGCTCGGCAGGAGCCCGGTTGGTAAAGGGATGGCCAAGAATGGAGGGATCGCTTGGCTGACGCTTGGTGCTGCGGGCCGAGCGAGGGCCGGGTCTGAGCCGGGTGGCCGCCAGGCTTGCGCCGGATGTGGGTCGGATGTGGGTCGAGGAAGAGTTCCGCGCGGCAGCCGGGCTTTCGCGGCGAATCAGCCCTCGAGAGGGAGACGGCGCCGCCGCTGACAGGCAGTGCACAAGTGGGTCCCGCGCCCGGCCACGCGTGTCTTGACGATTGGCCGGGAGCAACGCGGGCAGGGCTGGCCCTGACGGCGGAACACTTTGGCGAAGTCGAGGTAGGCGCCGCGCCGCCCCTCGGCATCGACATAGTTGCGGTCGGTGGAGCCGCCCAGCGACAGCGACAACTCCATGACCGCGGCGGCCGCGCCCAGGAGCTCTTTGAGTTTGCGGTCGGAGATGGCGCCGACCGGGGTCTCGGGATGGACGCGGGCGGCCCACAGGGCCTCGTCGGCGTAGATGTTGCCGATCCCCGCGACCACGGACTGGTCGAGCAGCGCTGCTTTGATGGGGGCGCGGCGGTGACGGCGGACTCTGTCTCGGAAGGCGGGCCAGGCGTCCGGGTCGAACGGCTCCGGCCCCATCTTCGCCAGTAGCGGAATGTCCTTGACGGCCGTTCGGGGCATGACCGCCAGCCAGCCGAACTTTCGCTGGTCGTTGAAGTACAAATGCTGGCCGCCTTCGAACCCGATGATCACGCGGGTGGACTTGTCCGGCAGTTGGCCTATGAGCGAGTCGTTGGGATGCCCGGCGCCCCAAGCATCGGTCGGCTCGGACCCGCGGAACACCATCTGCCCGGTCATCTTGAGGTGGGCCACCAGCGACAGGCCGCCCTCCAGCTCGAGGACCAGAACTTTGCCGCGCCGCCAAGTCCCGGTGACGCGCTTGCCGATCAGCGCTGTCGGGTCGCCGCGCAGGCTGGTCGGCTCCAACGCCTCCGCGCTGGCGATCCGCAGCCCAACCACCAACTGTTCGAGCCCGCGGCGGACGGTTTCAACTTCGGGCAGCTCGGGCACCGCCCCAGACTAGCGCGCCCCAGCCAGAGTCGGGGTCCGTCGCCGATCATGGTTCGGGGGAGAAAAGCGGACATTGGTGTTCGGGCCGAGAAAGGACGAATCAGTGGGCTGCCGATGCCGTTGACCCGCCGACCTGCGCAAACGCTGGCTGCCGGGCGGGCGACCGGGAAGCCAGAATCCGATCAGCACGATGCCGCCCACACGGCATCGCCCGTGTAGTCGTCTTTCGCTTACACCTGGTCCAGGAGGTCGGCGCGGAGCGCGCTGGCCAAGGACGGGGCCAGCGGCAGGCGCGGAATCAGGGTGGCCTGGACGGCGTGGTAGACGTCGGGCTTGCCTTCCCACAAACTGGCGCCGACCGCGCCCGAGGGATCGACCTCGTGGTGCCAGGAGCCCAGGTCGCGGTCGATGAAGCGCTCCTCGATCAGGTTCCACCAGCGTCCATAGAGGTGCTGGTAGAGGGGATCGCCGGTGGCTCGGAAAGCGGTGATGGCGGCGGCGACCGCCTCGGCCGCGACCCAATGCAGGCGGGCGTCGATGACCGGCTGGCCCTCCCAGTTGGTGGTGTAGATGAAGCCGCGCGTGGGCTCCTCGGTCCAGCCGTCGGCGTAGGCGCGGCGGAACAGTTCCTCGGCCGCGGGCCGCATCCAGTCGGGGGCTCCGGCGCCCAACGCGGCCGCGGCTTCAAGGATCAAGCGCGACCATTCGAAGCCGTGGCCGGGCGTCGCGCCATAGGGTCGGAACTGGTCCTTGGGGCGGTTGACGTTGTGGTCCAACAGCGGCCGCCAGTCGGTGGTGTAATGCTCGGGGATGCGCCAGTCGGTGTCGGCGGCCTCTCCGACCACCCGCTCGATGATGCCCAAAGCCCGGTCCCGCCAGCGCGCCTCCCCGCTCACATCGGCCCCAGCCAGATAGGCCTCGACTATGTGCATGTTGGCGTTGACCCCTCGATATGGGTCGGCGGCGGTGAACTCACGATTGAAGACGTCGATCACCATCCCATCGTTGGGCTCCCAGAAATGCGAGTCCTGGACCTCGAACGCGCGCTTCAGCAGGTCGTCCGCGCCGGGCCGGCTGGCGGCAGTCGCCGAACTGGCCGCCAACAGCACGAAAGCATGGGCGTAGGCGCCTTTGGCGAGGTCGGTCGGTGTGCCGTCGGCGGCGATCTGCGCGTACCAGCCACTGTGTTCCCGGTCGAAGAACGGCCCGTTCAGCGCAGCCAAGCCATGGTCGATCAGTTCCTCGGCGCCGGGGTAGCCCATCAGTGCGCCCAGCGAGTACACATGGGTCATGCGGGCCGTGATCCACAGATCAAGCGGCCCCTCCAGGTCCGGTGCGCCCGCGTCGTCGAGCCAAGCGAACCCGTTGGCTGCCTGGGCCGAGGCGCGCCCGAAGTCCAACAGCCGAAATGCCTCGCGACTCAGCCAGCGGACGTGGTCGGGCCAGTCGGGGCTGTTCATGGAGTGTTCCTCCCAAGCGAAGATGGTGCTCAAGACCTGATTTCCCGACCGGGTTGTGACGTGGCCTCGGCCGCCCGAGCGTAGGCCCAGGCCGCGGGGCCAAGACGCCGCCCGCTTGAAAGAATCTCCCTTTTCGTCGGCGTGTCGCCGCA